>URJM01000131.1 GCA_900548225.1 uncultured bacterium | reverse complement strand
ATACACGAAAGGGGGAATAATAGAACCACGAATGGACACGAATGGACACGAATAACATCTATTCATGAAGCGGTGTCACTGATTTTGTATAATTTTCGTGTATTTCGTGTGTTTCGTGGTTAAAAATGTTTTAATATTTAGTGTCCATTCGTGTCCATTCGTGGTTCAAAATGTTTTAATATTTAGTGTCCATTCGTGTCCATTCGTGGTTCAAAAATAGTTTTTCGTGGTTTCTTTAGCCGAGGGTTGAAACAGGGCAAAAAAAATGGTACCCCCGGGCGGAGTCGGACCGCCGACCAATGGTTTAGGAAACCACTGCTCTATCCACTGAGCTACGGGAGCACCTGAATTTGGAACTCGCAGAAGATAATCCCTCCCGCGAGTTCTGCGCACCGGGGAAAAAATCCCGTTTTTTTAGATCGACTGGCAGATTGTGATTGCGGCGACGCCGACAATATCCTCGGCGCTGCATCCGCGTGAAAGGTCGGAGACAGGCATCGCCAGCCCCTGGAGAATCGGCCCGTATGCCTCGGCCCCCGCAAGGCGCTGGACAAGCTTGTAGCTGATGTTGCCACAGTTCAGGTCCGGGAAGATGAGGACATTCGCGGTGCCATTCAGGGCTCCGCCCGGCGCCTTCTGCGCGGCAACCTTGGGAACCAGGGCGGCGTCAGCCTGGAGCTCGCCGTCGATGACGGCGTCAATGCCGTCCTGTGCGATGCGCTCCGCGCACTTTTCGCTGGCCACCACCATCTTCTCAATGATGGGATCCTTTGCGCTGCCCTTGGTGGAGCAGCTGAGGAATGCGACGTGGGGCTGGACGTCGAGCAGCGACCGGCAGGTCTTCATCGTAGCCAGCGCAATGTCGACAATGCCGTCGGCGTCAGGATTGATATTGACTCCGCAGTCGGCGAAGATGAGGGTATTCTCACCATTTGGCGCGGGAGTCTTGAGGTCCATGATGAAGCAGGAGGACGCACTCTTGATTCCAGGAGCGGTGCCGATGCAGTGGAAGGCGCTGCGCAGCATGTCCGCAGTGGAGGCGATGGAGCCTGCGACCATGGCGTCGCCCTTGCCGGCCTTCAGCATCAGGTTGGCAAAGTAAAGACGGTTCAGAACCTGCTGGTTTGCCTTCTCAAGGGTCATCCCCTTCGCCTTCCTGCGCTCATACAGAATGCCGGCAAGCTCGGGGAGCAGCGGGGATGTGGTCCAGTCAATCACCTCAACATCAAGGCCTGAAAAGACGGAGGATGCGTCCGGAAGCTCTGCGGGAGTCGCCAGGAGGACGACCTTGGCCATCTTCCTCTCGGAAATGATTTTCGCCGCCTGGACGACCCGTGGGTCCTGGCCCTCTGGCAGGGCAAGCGTCCTGTATGCCCCTGATGCCTTCTCGACAAGCTTCTCAATCAACGTTGCCATAATTATAACTCCTTGATTATCAACAAGTTAGAGTATTATTTACCTTTAACGATGCGCTCAGTCTCCATTGCGATCATCAGCTCCTCGTTGGTGGGAACCACGACTGCGATGAAGGAGGAATCCTTCGTGGAGATGACCTGTTCCTTGCCACGGCTCTTGTTCGCCTCGGCGTCAAGATGGCATCCGAGTGGCTCCAGCGCCTTGACGATGTCCGCCCTGGTCTCGTAGGAGTTTTCCCCGATGCCGCCGGTGAAGAGGATTGCATCGACTCCGCCGAGTAGGAGGTAGTATCCCCCGATGTAGTGGACGAGCCTGTGGAGGAAGAGGTCGTATGCGATGGCCGCGTCCTTGTCCCCGGCCTCGCGCAATGCGCGGATATCCCTCATGTCGCTGGACTTTCCCGAGACTCCTAGGAATCCCGACTTCTTGTTGAGCAGCGTGTCGATTTCCGCGGGGGTCATGCCCTCCTGCTGTTCGATGAAGCTGATGACCGCGGGGTCGACGTCACCGGAACGGGTTCCCATGACAAGTCCCGCCAGGGGGGTGAGCCCCATGGATGTGTCGACGACCTTGCCGCCCTTGACGGCGCAGAGGCTGGAGCCATTGCCAAGATGGCATGAGATGACCCGCGCCTTCTCCGGGTCAAGTCCCAGGAACCGGCATACCTCGCCGTAGACGAACTTGTGGCTGG
>URJM01000130.1 GCA_900548225.1 uncultured bacterium | reverse complement strand
CCCACTGCATAGTGGCCACGCACTACCCTCTCCCCTCTTCTCCCTACTCTCTACTCTTGGAAGCCCACTGCATAGTGGCCACGCACTACCCTCTCCCCTCTTCTCCCTACTCTCTACTTTGGATATTCATCTACGGACGCACGGCAGAATTGCCGTGCGGGCGCGCCCACGCGCGCCAACCACGCACTACCTTCTCCTCCCTTCTCCCTACTCTCTACTTTTCATTCTAATATATCCCCCTGCGAGGAGGAGATTGTCGGAGTAGAAGACAGCGGCCTGACCTGGGGCGACGGCGTGGATGCCCTGTGGGAACGTGGCGGCGACCCGTCCACCGGGGAGTGGAGTGAGCGTGCAGGAGACAGGTGTCTGAACCGAACGCGCCTTTAGGAGGCATTCGATGGGTTTCTCTGGCGGGGTGATGGAGACCCAGTTCATGTCGTCCGCCTCGAGGAAGTGATGTATGACGGCGTCATGCCTTCCCAGGACCACCCGGTTGTGGCATGGGTCGATTGCAGTCACATAGAGTGGTTCCATGGATGCGACCCCAAGTCCCTTGCGCTGTCCAATCGTGTATTTCCAGTAGCCTGTGTGCCGTCCTAGCACCCTGCCCGTCTCCGCCTCGACAATCTCTCCTGGGCGATCCGGTTCCCCGATGAGTTCATTAGGGTCACCCGAATAAAAGTCCTGGCTGTCGTGTTTTTCGGCGACGGGGAGTCCGAAGGAGCGTGCAAGCTCCCGCACCTCCGATTTCCTCATTTCTCCCAGGGGGAATTGAATCCATCCGAGCTGCTCCTGTGAGAGTCTGCAGAGGAAATACGACTGGTCTTTTGCCAGGTCGACCGCCCTGCGAAGCCCCATTCTTCCCGAGGGGAGGCGTTCCACCCGCGCATAGTGTCCTGTCGCAAAGCAGTCGAACTCGATTCCAGCGTTTCGCACAAGTTCGGGGAGCATCCCGAATTTCATCATCGCATTGCATCTGACGCAGGGATTCGGAGTTCGTCCCGCAAGGTATTCGTTGCGGAAATAGGCAATGATGCGTTCCTCATACTCCCTTGAGCAGTCGAATACGCGGAATGGAATCCCGATGCGTGCGCATAAATCCGAGGCGGCGGCAATGTCCTCCGCCTCGTCAGGTCCAAAACACCCTCCGTGCTCGCCGCCTTTGTATGGGGACGATTCGCGCCAAAGGGACATTGTGACGCCCATGACGTCGTGCCCACGCGACTTAAGAAGTGCGGCCGTGGTGGAGGAGTCCACGCCGCCGCTCATGCCTACGATGATCTTCATTGGGTTTCAAGAATGGTTCCTGTATCGGAAGGAGTATGACCTGTAAGGTCCTGGATGCGTCAGGGGACGAGCCGCGCGGCGGCGGGCAAGGCAAACCAGTATGCCTCGCCTGGCAGAAGCGGAGCCGTGGCGTCCTGGAGGCGGTATGCGTCCCCGTCAATACGATATAAAGGCGGCGACAGAGTTGCGCCACTCCTCTGAGGAAGGTGCTCTGCGGATGTTCCAAGCAGATGCATCCCCTTTGCAAGGACAAGAGGCGTTGAATCCCCGAGGAATCCAGGGAGTTCCACGGAGGTATCTGAGTCGAAGAGGGCAAAATACCCAGTGTTTGGCTGGAGGAATCTCTCCGTGGATGGCAGGAAAAGCCCATCCTTCCAGAGGAGAATGCTCGATGCGCCCAGGGAGGAGGCGGGGACGCCTGAAAGCGGAACCGAAATCCCGCGCCAACCCTGGGAGGCCGTTAACGGGAAGGAGGCCCTTGGAAGCGCGGCGAAGACATGGCGGCTGGTCGCGGTCGAGGACGAGTCGTCCACAGTGAATGCAAGCTGCGCCTCGCTGGAGAAGGATGCCGGCGGCGCCAAGGAGACGGTGGTCGAGTCGATGGCGGCTCCTTCTTCCCCAAACCAGATGAAGTCCGTGTAGCCATCCCCAGACCGCATGGAGGCGGAGACATTGCCTCCATCCTCAACCGACCAGCCTTCCGGATGCAGGATGCGGAGGATGACGAAGCCGCCTGTCCCGCCGCTGAAGAACAAGCGGAGGGGGTTGGGAGCGCCGGGGGCGACTCCAATGCAGGAGGAGTCCACCTCCACGGCAAGGGACGCAGGAGTGGGCGTGGAGGTTCCCCC
>URJM01000129.1 GCA_900548225.1 uncultured bacterium | reverse complement strand
GGAAAACCACGGCGGCACATACGTCAAGGGAATACATTGGCTGATGAAGTCAGCTGGAATGAGCCGGGCCTAGAGGTCGCCGATGACGAATTCCGCGCGGCGGTTGCGCTGGTGGTCAGCGTCAGTCACCGCATTCTGGACCGCAGGCTTGTCCTCGCCATAGCTGAGGGTCTGCATACGGGCGTCGGCGACGCCGAGAAGTCCAAGATACTGCTGGACGGAGAGCGCGCGGCGTTCACCGAGCGCGCGGTTGTATTCATCGCTGCCCCGGTCGTCGGTGTGTCCCTCGATGACCACTCCAAGCCCGGGGTTTTCGTTGAGATACGCGGCCAGGGTGTCAAGCTTTGCACGCTCGCTGGCGACGATGTCGGACTGGTCGTAGCCGAAGTAGACGACTCCTTCCCAGCGCTCCGCATTCTTCAGGAAGTCATTTCCCGCTCCTGCGGCGACCGGCTTGTCAGTCGCGTCCCAGGGTCCGACTCCGTCAAGGGCGCCATCGCCGCCGATTTCTCCAAGGTCGGTGGGGCCTGCGACGAAGAGTCCGTCGTCCCCGAACGAGGCTCCGCCAGGGGTCTTTGTGCCGGCGGCCGAAGGATTCCTGGCGACGCCGCTGAGGTCGATCTTTGGCTTCTTGGTGCAGGAGGAAAGCAACAGTGTGCAGGCGATGACCGCCACCAGGAGAACAAGGACTCTGTTCATGCGCATGATAAGTGTCGGAGGATGGATAGGACGACTATTCGTAAGGGAAAAATCAGGTTAGGCACAATGTTCACATACTGTAATGCCCAATTCCCTCCTCCGCATACGCTTCACGCCTTTTTTGATGGCAAAGAAGCCATGTCTTTCGGCGGAGGGGCTGCTTCCCCGCGGCCCACGGCGCCCCGTCATCCACACCATCCCCACTGGTTATAGTATCCATGTCGCACAAATCCCCCACCGCCACCTCCGCTTCAACACCACCATGACCCCGTTTTTTGGCGAAAAGCAACTGCTATGGCAGCGCAAGGCAGACGAGTTGCGCCCTGAAATCAACCGCACCTGGATTGCCCCGGCCGCATCCGTGCGCCCTGTCCTGGACCCCTCCGTATGGCAGGGCGTCCGCATGGAACCCATCCCCGAGGGGCTGGAGGAACTGTCGGTGTTTTTCCGCGGCATCCACACCTGGACAATCGACTTTGGGCACCACATCGTCGGCACCGTGGAGCTGAAGTTGGAGGCGAGTTCCCACAACGACTCCCCTGTCAGGATTGAATACAAGTTTGCCGAGACGCCCTACGAGGCGGCGACCGACTTTTCCACATACAAGGGAGGGCTTTCAAGGAGCTGGCTCCAGGACGGCGTGCTTGTCCTCGACGACTTCCAGGAGGTCGTGCGCATTCCAAGACGCTACGCGTTCAGGTATCTGACGGTGAAGCTGGGTGCGCCTGGCTACATGCTGCGAATCCGCCGCATCCGTGCAGAGGCGCAGTCCTCCGCCGACGACTCACGCTACGTCCCCCTTGAGGATGGCGGCAACTACACCATGAAGGAGTGCGCCATCGACCATTGTTCCGCCTGGACTCTCCACGAATGCATGCAGGACTTCTTCGAGGACGGACCGAAGCGCGACCGCCGCCTCTGGCTTGGGGACCTTCGTATTCAGGCGCTTGTCAATGGCGTCACCTACCGGAACTGGCAGCTTGTGGAAAGGTGCATCTACCTCCTGGCGTCCGTCTGCAACGAAAATGGCGAGATTCCCGGTTCGGCCTTCATCCTGCCGTCGGGCGCCCTGGCGAATTGCTTCCTGCCAACCTACTCCCTGCTGCTGGGGCCGACTCTCCTCGAACACTACGACCTCTACCAGCGGGAGGAAATATGCCAGGAGATGCTTCCCGTGGCGCTGAGGCAGCTCGAAATATTCAGGAAGATGGTCGACCCAGACGGAAATCTCAATGTCCCGAAGGGCGTATGGGTATTCATCGACCACGACGCCAACCTGGTGACAAATGCCGCCGCCCTCGGAATCTACGCATTCTCACTCAGAAGGACCGCGCTGCTTGCCGAAAGACTTGGCGAACCCCACCCCGAGCTGGTCGCGGAAGCGGAGAGCCTCTGCAGGAAACTCCACCGCAGATGCTTTGACGAAAAGCTCAGTCTCTACAGGGCTGGCGGCGCATACGGACAGCTCTCCTGGGCAACCCAGGTGTGGTTCATACTCGCGCAGGTTCCGCCGGCGGAAGTCGCCGAAAGGGTGTGGGACGCCATCTTCC
>URJM01000128.1 GCA_900548225.1 uncultured bacterium | reverse complement strand
CATTCGAGACCTATTTGAAGAGCCATTCAGGCCGGGCTTTCGCTGAAAAGCATCTCTGATTATTTGCTAATCGACACGCCTTTTTGAGCCAATTCTGCTATCTTACCCCGGCGTAGCGCAGCGAAGCCGGGTCTGCTCTGTTTTCTCGGAACGAGGGTGTGTCACCTTCCATATTAGACACACCCCTTTCCACGCATGAAATCCATCCTGGCTACCTGTGTATTTCGATTTCAGCGGGGCTGCGAGCCATTTGAACGAAAAAAGCGAATTTTTCATCAGACCGTTCTGCAATCCTTGATTTGTTCATTATCTTACAGTTGTTCAACAAAGACGAACAATGGGAGCAACAATGAAAAATCGACAAGACATCATAAGCAAGGCGCTGGACAGGCTGAATTGCTTCCTGGCGGAAAATGGTCTGCCAAAGGCGAAGTGTGTCCATTTGTCCAAGAAAACACTTCCAGCGATTGAATTCAACAGTGGCAAACGCCTTTCCATTTTAGACGCCACGGCGATTCCCGCCACAAAAATAGAGGAGGAATGCACATTGAGGGGGAAGGAGAGCATGCTTGCAATTGCCCCCTTCTTTCCTCCTGCGGCGGCGGAACTGCTAGGTGCGGCACACGTCAACTACATAGACACGGCTGGCAACCTTCTGCTGCGCGTCAACGGCAATGTGCTTTGTGTCAGGAATTGTCCTCGCCCTCCTGATTTGGTTCGCCGGATCACCCCTGGACGGTGCTGGAATCCCCAGGGGCTGAAGGTTCTCTTCCTGCTTCTGACAGAAAAGGATGCGTTGAACTGGACATACCGTGAAATCGCCGCAGGATGCGGCGTGAGCCTCGGCACGATCAACAATGTTGTGCGAGAAGCGCAGGAACGCGGCCATCTTCTCAAATGGGGCAAAGGGTTCCGCTGGGGAGACCGAAACCGTATGATTGACCTCTGGGCTGCCAACTACGCCCTGCAGCTCCTGCCTAGACTTGAGGTTACAAAGTACCAAGGCGAACCTATCCCGACGGATGGGAAATGCCCCCTGATCGCCGGCGGCGAGACAGCGGCTGCGGAAGCAGGTCTTGCGGGGACAACTTTTGGCGAATACTGGCGTCAAGGCAATGTCGCACCTGTCATCGCAAAGGCAAGATGGCGTATCGCAGATGACGGAAACATCACTGTGAAGAAGGCATTCTGGCCTGAATCAAGAAGCTTCAAGGGGCATGTCCACTGGCTTCTGGTCTACGCCGACCTGCTCTCAAAGGACGACAGCAGATGTCAGGAGATTGCCGCGGAAGTCAGAGCCAAGTATCTGGAGGTTGAACCATGAATGCGGCAGAGGAGATTCTCGCCATCATCGCAGATACCGTCAATAAACTGGACGGGCAGCTGATGCTGGTCGGCGCGTATGCGAGGGACTACTGGATAAAGGAGCGCGGAGTCATTGGCAATGCCCGTATGACCATGGACGTGGATTTGGCGTGCCGTGTCTTTTCCTGGGAGGAATACAACCGAATTGTGGATGGACTGAAGAGAGAAGGCGGTCTGTGCCAGGATGCCAGCATCCGCCATCGCCTCTGGCTGCGCGACGAGATATATGCTGACTTTGTCCCGTTTGGAGGAATTGAGGATGGAAACGGCGATTTCGCCTGGCCACCTGATTTCGACATGTCCCTCAATGTCCTGGGATATCGCCTTGCATACGAGGATGCGGCGACTATGACCATAGGGGCGGCAGGCCTGAAGGTCATCAGCCCATGCTGGCTTGCCATGCTGAAACTCAAGGCATATACAGACACGCCAGAACGCACCAAAGATCTGGTGGACGTGTATTTCATCATCGACCACTACCTTGACTTCATCGACGAGGACAAGCGACTCTATGGCCCCGAGGCAACAGATGCGGATGTGTTCTCCATTGAGCCGTTTGATACTCGTGTGGCTGGTGCTACCCTGATAATTCGCGACTGCAATGTTCATGGAGGAGAAACGCTTCGTGACATTCAGGCAACCCTTCGCGCATTTGATGCCAATGAAGCCATGTCAATCGTATTTGCCCGTGTGAATTCTCTGACACAGGGAGTTGCCAAGCAACTGCTCGACATACTGTTCAAGCCCATTGAAGAACACCACGGGACTGTTGAATGAAATGTGTAGCCGCGAACAGTAATTCCATGAGGAATGCTCTTGGTATGAATGGCACAATACGCTCGTGCAGTCGATTCCACCTCTAACGCAGGAAGAGTACGCCACTTGCATCGTCAGGCTGTTTTTTGAACCACTAATGGACACTAATGGACACGAATGGACAAAAGCAGGGGGTAACCACGAAAAGCACGAAAGGCACGAAAAAGAGAAGAGGGGGAGAGAGTAGGAACCACGAATGGACACGAA
>URJM01000127.1 GCA_900548225.1 uncultured bacterium | reverse complement strand
CACCTTCTTACTGGAGAGAGGCGTCTACCTGCGATTTACCTTTTAGATGAAGAGTGCGTTTTGTCCATGTTTGGCGAGTTCGGCGAATGTAGCGACTCCTGCGACCTCGTCGACCTCAACCAGTTCCTCGCGTGTAATGCCCATGATTCCCATCGCCATGTCGCAGGCAATGAAGCGGACTCCCGCGTCGCGTGCGTTTTTGATAAGTTCCGGGAGTGTCAGGACATTTTGTTTTTTCATGACGCTGCGCATCATAGCCGTTCCCATCCCCATCATATCCATCTTGGACATCGCAAGTTTTCTGGCTCCCTTTGGGAGCATCCATCCGAACAGCCTCGAGATGAAGTTCTTTTTTACGTATGGCGCGGGGTTTTTCCGCAGGACAGAGAGCCCCCAGAATGTGAAGAAGACATTCACCTTGACTCCTGCTGCGGCGAATCCGTTTGCCAGGATCATTGCAGCGAGAGCCTTGTCGAGGTCATTGCTGAAGAGAACGATGGAGATAGATTGTTCCTGGACGCAACTTGAGCACGGTGCGAGTGCGGATTGGCCGCCGTCTTTTGTGACATCTGCCTCAATATCATCTCCATTGCGCATCAGATTTTCGACCTTGCAACCTGCTCCCCTCGCCCGCCTCGAATGTCCGTGCGGCGACCAGATGTACCCCGAATCCTTCCTTGGCGTCAGCCATGACTGACTTCAACTTCAGGACAGGTCCTGGGCAAGGGAGTCCCCTCACATCCAGCATCTGGGAATAGTGTGCTGTCGGTTCATTCCCTGTCTCTGGAGTCGTGGGCTTCTTCGGTTGATGGTGAAACATCTTCCATGCCAGCCATCCGCCGGAGAGATTGCTTGCCCGGAAGCCATGTTGCTTCAAGATGCGTTCAGCGAGATAGCCACGCAATCCGACCTGGCAGTAGCATACGATTTGCCTTGACTTGTCGAGTTCTCCGAGACGCGATCGAAGATCACCTAGGCGTATGTTGACTGCGCCTGGAATTGCCCCAAGCCCATTCTCCTCGGGTTCGCGGACATCAAGGACGAGTGCGTCTGCGGGAATTGTGTCTGGATAGACCACATCGCTCAATCCAGAGAGCACATTTTCGGCGATGAACCCAGCGAAATTAACCGGGTCTTTTGCGGAGCCGAATGGCGGTGCGTATGCCAGCTCCAGTTCCCCAAGTTCCGGCGCCTTCAGGCCGTTTTGCATAGCCTGGGAGATTGTATCGATTCGTTTGTCTACCCCCTTGGCGCCTGTGATTTGTGCGCCGTAGATTGTCCCGTCGTTGCCAAAGAGCAGTTTCATGGCGAGCCTGGCGGCACCTGGATAATAGGATGCGTTTGACATGGGATGAAGGTATATCTTGCGGAAGTCGACCCCCATGGACTTAAGTCGTTCCTCCGTATATCCGACGCCTCCCGCCGTAAGGTGCCCGATCTTCACCACGCTGGCTCCGATAGTCCCCTTGTATGGCACTCTGGCGCCCAGGATATTGCCAGCGGCGATGCGTCCCTGCTTGTTTGCCGGCCCTGCCAGCGCGATAGCCGTCCTTCCTCCAAAAATGGGGTCTGCCACTTCGACTGCATCGCCGGCGGCGTAGATATCGGGATTAGAAGTCTGCAGGAACTCATTGACGATTATGTGGCCTCGTGAGGCGCATTCCAGCCCTGCCTCCCTGGCGATGTCCGAATTGGGGCGCACCCCAATGGATTCGATTACGAAATCTGCCTTGACCCGGCTGTTGTCGCTCAGAACAGCCGTGATGCCATTCCCGTTATCTTCGTATGCAGTGACATTCACGCCGAGTTTAAGGGCAATCCCCATGTCGGCCAGTTCATCCGCCAATGCGCAGGACATTTCGGGGTCCATTGTAGGAAGCACATGATTTCCCCGTTGGATGATTGTGACGGCGAGGCCCCGTTCACAAAGATTCTCGGCGGTTTCAAGGCCGACAAACCCAGCGCCCACCACAATCACTTTCCTTGCATCCTTGAGACGATCCACAACCCTGTCCATGTCAGAGATAGTCCAAAGAGGCAGGATTCTGGGAGATGCATTTCCCGAGCTGTTTGGGACTGCGCCAGTGGCAAGAAGAAGCTTGTCGTAGGAAAAGGTCCTTTCGCCATCAGGGGCATTTACCGTGACCAGCTTCCCTGAAGGGTCAATGGAAGTGACCTCGTGCCTCGTCCTGACGTCCACGTTCAGCCATGCCGAGAATTTCTCTGGGGATATGACAAGAAGGCCGGAGCGTTCCTTGATGACCTTCCCAAGATGGTACGGGAGTCCGCAATTTGCGTAGGAGATGAACTCCCCCTTCTCCAGAAGCAGAATCTCGCAGGATTCATCCAGCCTGCGCAACCTTGCCGACGCACTGGCTCCTGCTGCGACGCCACCGACTATTATGACCCTCATTTGTCTTCTCCCTGCCAAAGGCATGCTAAACTGATGAGCAAACGAAAACAGCGCAGGCAGCCACAACGGGGCGCGTTCCTGCGGAATTATCTTTTAGAAGACACAGCCGTCCCATAACTTGACGGCGCAGTTGAAAAAATCGGTGTCATGGACATC
>URJM01000126.1 GCA_900548225.1 uncultured bacterium | reverse complement strand
GGTGAAAAAACTGGAATTACAACGTCATCTCGTTATGCGTTGGCGGGAATCCAGGATTCAAGGTCAGAAGGAGATTTACGCATGTCAGCTGTATCCCCTGGGAGCGGCGCCCAGAACCGCCCGCTTAGGATTGCATCGTTTGGAGAAGTCCTCTTTGACATCTTCGACGACGGAGCCCACCTTGGCGGCGCACCGCTGAATCTGGCAGTGCACCTGCATCGTCTTGGCGCCGAGTCGCTACTGGTTTCAGCCCTTGGGCAGGACGCGCTTGGCGACGAGGCGGCCCGGGCGATTGCCGCCGAAGGGCTCTCCGTCGACCATGTCGCGCGGGTTCCGCAGCCGACAGGCAGCGTCACGGTCTCCCTTGACGAGAAGAAGATTCCGACCTACCATTTCCTGTCCGACTGTGCATACGACTACATTCCCGTGCCCGGGATTGACATGTCGGAACTTGACCTCTTCTGCTTTGGGACGCTTGCCCAGCGCGGCCCGGAGTCGAGAAGCACCCTGAGGAAGTTGCTTGACAATGCGCCTTGCAAGGTCTTCTGCGATGTAAACCTGCGTCAGGACTTCTATTCAAGGGAGATACTGGAGTATTCATTGTCGGCCGCGGACATTGTCAAGCTGAATGACGACGAGCTTCCCGTGATCGCCTCCATGTTTGGGCTTGAATCCGACAGTGGCGTCGTGGCGAGGCGCTTTGGGCTTGACACCCTGATTCTGACCCTGGGGCCGGCAGGATGCGAGATATGGCATGACGGGGAGAAGACCGCCTCTCCCGCCTGTCCAGTCAATGTCGTCAGCACTGTCGGCGCGGGTGATGCATTCAGCGCCGGTTTCCTCTTCCACTACCTTTCCGGCCATCCGATTGGAATTGCGGCGGCGGCGGGGAATCGTCTTGCGGCGGAGGTTGCCTCCATTCCAGGCGCTTTTTAACCAATAATCATCAATAGGGAGTTGATACGATGAAGAAGAGTAATTTGCTCCTTTGGGCCATTACATCGGCCCTGGCTGGTTTTTTGTTTGGTTTTGACACGGTGGTGATTTCCGGCGCCGAGAAGGAGATTCAGGGGATATGGGCCCTGAGCGGCACGATGCACGGCTGGGCGTTGAGCTCTGCGTTGTGGGGCACGGTGCTTGGCGCATGCTTCGGTGGAATTCCGACCAAGAAGTGGGGGCGCAAGAAGATTCTGATCTTCAATGGCGTCCTGTATGTTGTCTCTGCGGTCGGTTCCGGCCTTGCCTGGGACGTGTGGTCCTTTGTCGTGGCGCGCTTCATTGGCGGGGTGGGCATAGGCATTTCGACGATTGCGGCACCGCTCTTCATCGCTGAAATCTCCCCTGCGAAGGACCGTGGCAAGCTTGGAGGGCTCTTCCAGTTCAACATTGTCTTCGGAATCCTCGTCGCCTATTTGTCAAACTACATCATCGGCAACATCTGTGACATGGGGGTGGGCTGGCGTTGGATGCTTGGCGTCGAGGCAATTCCCGCAGCCATCTACACGCTCATGTGTTTCACGCTTCCCGAGAGCCCCCGCTGGCTCATTGTCGAGGCGAACCGTCCAGCCGAGGGCGTCGAGGTCTTTCGGAAGATCAACCCCGACATGAGCGAGGCGGAAATCTCCGAGCTTGTCGCGTCGGTGGAGGCAACCCGCGTGGCGTCGGGGAAGCATTCGGCCATTTGGGACAAGCGCATACGGAAGCCCCTCTTCTTCGCATTTTTGATCGCCTTCTTCAACCAGGTCTCCGGAATCAACGTAATCCTGTACTTCGCGCCACGCCTGCTGGGGCTGGCCGGCGTGAACAACGCCCTGGCGGCGTCAATCAGCCTCGGTGTGACAAACCTCATCTTCACATTTGTGGGGCTCTGGCTCATCGACCGCCTTGGCAGGCGGACATTGCTGTACCTCGGGTCGGCGGGCTATATCCTCAGCCTCGGGGTCTGCGCAATAGCCTTCCTCAGCTTCTCGGAATTCAAAGTCGTCTCCTCGTCAATCGACACGATTACAGGCGCCGAACAGGTCATGCGCATTGACGAGGGAGTGGGGTATTTCTCCGAGGACGACAAGCACCGCGCATTCATCGAGTACGAGGAAGCCAAGAAGGCGCTGGCAGACGCATCCGCCTCGGAGCGCTACAAGGGGTCGAAGGTCTCGCTTCCGGAGGAACTGCCGCCGGCGGAGGTGAAGGCCGTGGCCGAGGCCTCGAAGGCCGAGGCGTCCCGTATTCTCGGTGCGTCAAGCTACATCGTGCTTCTATGCATGATTGTCTTTATCGCGGCGCATGCCGTCGGATCCGGGACAATCATCTGGGTCTTCATATCTGAAATCTTCCCTAACGAGCAGCGTGCGGCGGGCCAGGCCGTCGGCAGCTTCACCCACTGGATTTCATCTGCGCTTCTCACGCTGGTCTTCCCGATTGCAATCAAGGCATTCAACGCAGGGTATATGTTCCTGTTCTTCTGCGGAATGATGGTTCTGCAGCTGATATGGGCGAAGACAATGATGCCGGAGACAAAGGGCCTTACGCTGGAGCAGATCGAAAAGCAGCTCGGCTCTGCGTCCTGACACAGGCAAGCCGCGAATGCAGAGCGCAGGGCCTTGCCCCTCCTTCGTTACAGGGGGGGGCAGTCCCCGGCTCCACACTCTGCCGGCAGTGGGGTTACACCCAGATTGAGAAGACATTCCCCGTGGGGCCGGCGAACGGCGAGTCGGCGGCCGACTGGAAGTCGCAGACGGGGAAGCTGTCCAGGACCCTGCCGTCCTTCAGGATTTCGGCGTCCCATGCTCCCCAGCAGAACTCGCTTTCCCGTGGGGTCACCTTCAGGGCGCATCCCTGGCCGTTGACCGTATCGGCGGCGTGCAGTTTTTCCAATGGGGTTCCGGCACGGAGTGCCCTTGCGAGGACCAGCGGCCCGTACATCATTGTCGCGGCCATGTTTGTCCTATATTCCTTGACGACATGGTCGCTGGGGTAGAGCGGCTGG
>URJM01000125.1 GCA_900548225.1 uncultured bacterium | reverse complement strand
GAGGCGGGAAACTGCCGCGCCTCCATTGCCAGTGACGCCGCCCCGCGGGAACTCCCATTCGACCGCTCCTGGCCTGCGGGGGAATACCGCGTCGCCCTCGTCGACGCCAATGGCGACCACCTCTCCGAATGCAGGGTCTTCTATCCCGGCCACGGCGAATGGGAGGAGATGGAATTCCCCACTGATGTCATCCTGCCGCCATTCATCCCAATGGAGACCAAAGTGGCTTCCGACGGCTTCGAATCCTCTCTTGCACTGCGAAAATACGCCTGGCAGATGAATGCGCTGCCGACACAGGTGGCAAGCCTGGACGAAGGACTCCTGGCCGCCCCCGTGGAACTCCTTCTTGACGGCAAACCGGCCAAAACAAACGCCTTCCAGGTCGGAATGGTCAAGCCACACCGGGTGGAATTCACTTCCCGGGGACAGGAGTTCTCATGCGATTCCTGGCTGGAATATGACGGCGTCCAGTGGAATGAACTGACTGTGTCTCCCCGATACACGACCACCCTGGCACTCCGGTTCACCCTTCCAAATGCCTTCGCCAAGTATCTCCACTGCGCGGCCGTGGGAGCAGTCTGGGGGGCAAAGAGAACCATGGCAATCCCCCAGGGAATCACCACGCTCCACTACTATCCCGTCCTCTGGATCGGCAACGAGGAGAAGGGGTTGTGCTTCTTCTCAAAAACCAAGGAGGGCTGGAACCACCCAACCAAGGAGACATTCCTCATCGAGAAGGGCGAGGAGACCACCACGGTGACTGTCCGCATCGCCAGCCGGCTGCCGGAAATGTCGCCAGGCAAATACGCCTTCGGATTCCTGGGGACGCCCATCCGCCCGTTTGCAAAGAACTATCCCTACGATACGCTGGGATGGTCATACGCCGCACCTATGAACCGCGACACGGGACGCCCCGTCAGCGATGTGAACTGCATCGAAGCCCCATACGGAGTCCCCTTCGGCGACCTGGGAAGCTATTTCGCGGATACGGACGACGCAGACGGCAACGCCCGCGACAATGCATACCGCCAGTCATTCAAACGCCACTCCGATGGACATCATGTACGCCCGTTCCCATATCTCTGCGGACGCTACCTTTCCGCAAAGTATCCCGAGATGATGGCGTACAAGGCGGAGTGGAGTTTCCGCCCCGAACTGGCGCAGGACTACGACGGCACAGGCCACATGATCTACGACTGCTGCCCAGCCTCCAGCGCCAGCGCATTCTTCGCCTGGAAGTGCAAGAAGCTGCTGGAACGCTATCCCCAGATGAAGGGGCTCTACTTTGATTTCGGAAATGCCCCCGAGTGCTCCAACGAGGAGCATGGCTGCCACGGCGGCCTGCCCCTTCTGGCGCATCGGGAGTTCTACCGCAGGATGGCGCTGGTGCAGCTGCAGGCGGGAATCGAGTCCCCGGTGATTGTCCTCCACAACACCGACTGCAACATGCTTCCCATCTATACCTTCGCCACACACCTGCTGAACGGCGAGCATATCCGCCAGGCATCCAGCCCCATTCTGCACGACAAGAAGGACATCCTGGACACATACGGCATCGAGATGTTCGCCTCGGAGCTCAGCTCACTGCCCTTCGGCATCACGAACAGCCCATATATGCCACTGGATACGCTGCGACCCGAATACGGGGGGGACGAGAAGACCGACGCATATCAATTCCGCCTGGGCAAGGCAGAACACGCCGCCACTCTCATCCACAATACCATCATCTGCCTCATGCGGAACCACTACGGAATCATCGATAAGTTCATACGGGTCTTCGACCGGTTCGGGGTGGGCGAACCGCAGACCCGTTTCGTCGGATACTGGCATGCGCCGGCCACGGTCACGGACGCTGAGGATATCTATGTCAGCTGCCATGTGAATGGCGACAAGGTCCTCGCAGTGGTGGGACATGTGGGAAAGCCGCATGTGAACCAAACCTTCGACATCGTGTTCGACTGGAATAAACTTGGTGTCAAAAATCCGCCCACAAAGGCCGTCGATACCATGACCGCAGAGGACCCGGATTACGAGGAACTCTACGAAAGACAGAGGAAATACGGGGTGCCGCCGGAACGGGCAACCCTCGGATTGGGGGATTTCGGAAGCAAAATCCACTCATTCCAGGGGAACACCCTTCGCATGTCGCTGGACTTCCACTCCTTCGCCATCATCGAACTCACTGACTGAGGACAATCACCCCGGCCTCACCACGCATGCTCAAGGCAAATGGTGCTGCCCCCATGTCAGGGGGGGAGGTGTGCAATTCCGCAATTACACCTCCCCGCAGTGGACTCCTCTACTCCAGCGGAATCCGTTTGAAGTAGCCCGCCTTCTCGTCCGCCACCTTTATGTGCCTCCCCCAGGGTTCCGTTTCCTCCCTGGTCTCCTCCGACCATGTCGTGTACGGCTGGTATACCTCCACCTCCGCTTCCAGGCTCAGCTCCCCGAGAGTCATGGCTGTTAGGCAGTTCCTTGCCATTCTCTGCTCCTCTGTCATTGACTCCGTCAGTTTGATGCTTTTGTCCAGCAGTTCCACTAGATGGTCCCACCGAACCTCTTCCTCCGGAGACAGGGGTTGCCCGAAAAATAACCGCTTCTGCTTTTCTTCCATTTTCTTCTCCTGAATTCTCAGTTTTGCGAAATCGTGGCATCGGAAACATCCCGACACTCACGATGACGTCATTATAAGCTGGCTTGTCGTAGTAAGCAAGTGGGATTTGGTGGAATCTCGCTCAATAATCCCGAAGAGCCCGTGCTTCCTCGCGAGGTTGTTGCACAGGGAAGTCATGGAATTGCGCGAACCCCTTGCATGTTTCATCTCCTGTCAAGTCCTCCGTGCGTTTTTTTCCATGTTTTTTCATCGATTTTTCAGGTTGAGTCACTTGCAATCCATTCTGGAGTGTGTAAAGTAAGCGCCGTTACAAAAATATGACCCTGGGGCATTAGCTCAGTTGGCTAGAGCGCCTGCATGGCATGCAGGAGGTCATCGGTTCGACCCCGATATGCTCCACCAGATTTAACAGAAAAGGCGAAACGCATCCGCGTTTCGCCTTTTCTGTTAAATCTGCCTCGGCGTAGTTCCTGT
>URJM01000124.1 GCA_900548225.1 uncultured bacterium | reverse complement strand
GCAGTTGACCCCCATCAGGGCGCGGGCGTCCGCAACCAGCGCCCTGTCTACGGACTCCTCTGAGGACTCCAGGGCCGCCAGCGCATTCTTCAGGATTGCGGGGACGCGGCTGGTGCGCTTGACCCAGTTGACGCGGTAGACCGCGCCGCCCTGCCCGTCCGTAAACTCGAACCTGTGCGTCAGATACTCGCCGTCATGTTCGACAGTCTCGACCTTCCGGCATTCGGGGGCATTTCCCTCCGACCAGAGATACTGGGGCTGGTTGGCGTTCTCCGTGTCGGGGATCATGGCCACGGGGTGGTTGGCATTGCCGAAACGGATGGTTCCGAAGGCATCCTTGAAACGCAGTGTCCCCGTGGGATTCCAGCAGAAGCTGCGGGCGACATTGCGTGCAAAACGGCACCGCCCGAACTGGAACCCCCACTCGTCGCCCACGGCGGGCTTGCCGCCCAGATCATTCAAGTCAATCACGACGTCGGACTTCCAGGCGTAGAGTTCGCGGTCGACCTTGACACTCCAGTCGCCATTCCAGCGAACATCATCGTCGCACGCATCAAACTGGGTGCCGATGGCGTTGTAGATGAAGTGGTAGACCTTGCCGTTTGACGGCTTGATAAAGAAGTCGATTGAATCGTCCGCCCAGACATCGCCGTCCCGTTTGGTGACTGTCGCGGGGATTTCCGACATCAGCGGGTCGTCCGCCTCGACTCTCAGATGGAGCTTGTCCTCCTGGATCCACATCCAGACCCTCGTGGCGACATCTGGCTTCGCCGTCCCGTCCACTACGACCAGTTCACCGAAGTATGCTCCGTCGGCGGCCTTTTGCGCCTCCGGTACGACAAGCAGGGAATTCCACTCCGTGGCAAAGAGCATGGCGGAGGCAAAAACGGCAAGAAATGAAAGGATTTTTGTCGTCATCGTGTTTTTTCTCGTTTGTTGTATTTCCCAGGAGGGGAGTTTGTTGTCACGAATGCACACGGAATCACGCGGATTACCGCGGTCCGGGCATCTCCTGGAAATCAGTGAAGCCGAACCATGAAAACAGGCGGCGGGCCGTGTAGCGGTGGCGGGACTGTTTAGTGGGAAGGTCGTTTGAGGTTCAGGTCTTCGAAGTGCAATGGCAGGTCAAGGTTGCGGAGTTCCTTTTCGAGGAGGCCGTATGGCATCCCAGTGGTCTGCACGCGATGCTTCAGGGATACAGCGGCGGCAAGTCCTGCCGCCTGGCCTGTGACGGCGGCGCATGGAATCACGCGCATCACGTCCCAGGCATCTCCGATGGCGCCCATGCACCGTCCCGCAAAGAGCAGGTTTTCGGGTCCGTCGGCGGCATGGAGGGACGAATAGGGGACTTCCCAGACCGACCCGGACTTGCGCCAGTCGGCTACCATGCCCACGGAATCCTGCACAGTCGTCCACTCGCCGCCATCCTTCATCATTGTTGGCGCGTCAATGGCGGCAATCATCCGAAGCTGCGGCATGGAGGGGAGCGTCACGGGGAAATGGCTCTCGCGGTCCTCCCCCTTCTTCTCGAAGCAGTCGCGGTAGAACTCGCGCACGCAACGGCGAGTCCCCATGATGTAGTCGCTGACAATCCTCCCGCTGATGCCCTCGACCGTGTCGGCGGCAAGGTTCTCGCGGGTATAGCCCGCGGCCGCCAGGACGTCGTCGCCGTAGTATTTCTCGACGTTGGCGCTGGCGCCGACGGGGCCGTAGTGCATCAGGACCTTGCCGCCATTGGTCTCGTAGACCCAGATGGATTTGTAGTTCTTGGCCGTATGGAGCTTCATGCCAAGCCGCCTGGCAAGCACCGCGCTGCCAGATGCGTCCACGAATCGCCTCCCCTTCAAGAGGACGCGGCCGCTTTCGTTCTCCACGGTCAGGGCGGTAATCCTACCATTGGAGACCCTTGCGCCAGTAACCACCGTGTCAAGCCATGGAACCACTCCCGCCTCGACAAGCATCTGGTCCAGCGAGAGGATGTATGCGGCGGGCGAGAAGGTCGAACGGAACCGCTGGGAATCGTTTGACGCGCCACGCTCGGATTTCCATGTCGCGGTAATGTTCCCGGGACCAAAGTCGTTGCAGTGGCGAATCAACTCCTCGCAGATGCCGTAGGAAACCTGAGTGCCATAGCCGTCGCAGAGAGGAAGGAAGATGTTGACGAGACCCGCAGTGGCCAGACCGCCCCAGAAGACGGTCTTCTCCACCAACGCAGTCCTGCAACCACTGCGAGAAGCCTGAATTGCCGCAGATACGCCGGCAATGCCGCCACCAACTACGACAACATCGAAAGATTGGGAGGGAATACTCATTTTGTTGATTTGCACCAGACCTCGGGCAGGAGGGAAAGCGGGCTGGAGGCACCGCCGCGAAGCTCTACGCAGCCCCCGAAGGCCGCGGAATAGCCGCAGAGAGTCTTAAAAAACAACACAACTATCTAGGAATCAAGGAGTTATGCCATTAAACACACAACAGCTACAACAGCCCGGGACATCCATTATGACACGCCCTAGAATTTAGCACATCTCGCATGGTCACCACCCCGCAAACCAACACAAAAGAAACTTTTTTGCGGACACTGCAGGGAAACCTGAAGGAGTAAACGCACCTTCGCAGGAGCAAACGCACTTCAAGGTGAAACAATGTGCGTTTTTCCGCAAGTCGCGCATTCTATTCCGCATTTTTTCCCGCGCCGTTCTACCCAGGTCAGGCGTTGCGTTAGATTCTACATATATGGGACGGCCGCACTGCGCGCAGGTATTTCCTGTCGCACTCGCAGCGGGTGATGCATCGGTTCGTGACATGGCCCTTAGCGCCCTTGTCGCTGGGGACGCAGTGGGACAGGATCTCCAGCATGACGGTGCTTCACGCCTCCTTCAGGGATCTGGCGATTGCGCTGAACCTCCGGTTCGAACGCAGGCCGTTCCCCGTCTCGGAACGGTCGGCCAAGGCAGATGTGGCATGGCATTGCAGAAAAACACTATTGCAAAACGGCAGGCAATCGATTTGCGCGTGCATTCGACTTATGAACAAACCGATTGTCGGGCAGAGCATGTCGCTTGACACGATTTCTGCAAAAGCATCATTCCAAACCACGCAATCACAATATCGCCGAAATATTCTATCGTGTGGGATTCATAGAAAGCTGGGGACGCGGCATCGACAAAATCATGACCGGCATGGAGGCCGCTAGTCTGCCCCCGCCGAAATTTGAATACGACTGTGGCGGG
>URJM01000123.1 GCA_900548225.1 uncultured bacterium | reverse complement strand
TCTCGACAACAGCGGCTTCGCCGACGTGGCGCAATCCCTGATACGGCGCACCGCCCCCCCGCCGCGTCCCCCCGCCGCGCCGCCCTTGGCGAATATCGTCGCCGAGGCCTCTGCGCCCACGCAAATCTCCCTGACCTCCCCCGTCAGATACATCCAGGCAGACGGATGGCTGCTCCCCCTTTCCCCCGATGCCCTCGAGATGGCCGTCAGGCGTCTCGTGGTGCCGCAGCCAGTCTCGGACATAATCCCCGTGCCCGTAGTCCTCTGCCGGCTTGACAGGGCTCTCGAGGCCGTCGGGACTCCTCCCTCCGAGGAGGCCTTTCTCCAGCTCCTGCCGCGTATTTCCAGCGCCGCCATTGAATGCCTGGCACTGATGAGGGACCGGATGTCGCGTGATTGGGCAGGGATAGAGCAGGGCGTCCCCGTCGTCAGGTTTTCCGCCCTCAAGTCTGTTGTTCCTGTGCTTGCCCGGTCACGCCAGCCGAAGGCACGCAAGGAGACTCGCCTTCGCCTTCAGGATGCCATCCACGCATCGCTTTCGGGTGCGCCCCTTTTGCTGAAGGTGCTTCTCTAGGGTGTGTTCCTTGCGGCATGTCGCGTTGGAGGCGCATTGCGGTTCCCAAGGCGGCTTCCACGCACGGTTCCATCATTTCATCTTTTTCGCTAGCTTACTATGTATGACATTGTGATAGCAGGCGGTGGCCTTGGCGGGCTGACTGCCGCAAACCGCCTCGCCCGCGCGGGATGGAAGGTGCTTCTCGCAGAGCAGCACATCCAGCTGGGAGGACTGGCCACGTTCTTCCGCCGCAAGGGACATATCTTTGACGTGGCGCTCCACGGCTTCCCCGTGGGCATGAAGAAAAGCCTCCGAAAATACTGGGGGGCGGACTTTGCCAGCCGCGTCGTGCAGGTGAAGTCTATCCGCTTCAATAATCCGCAGTATTCCCTGGAGTCCACATTCGACAAGGCGGATTTCTCCCGCAAGATGACCGGGGAGTTCAAAATCCCCCCCCAGACTGTCGATGCATTCTTCGCCGAAATCGCCTCGATGAACTACTATGACGACCAGCGGATGACGACGCGGGAGCTCTTCCAGAAGTTCTTCCCAGGCCGCACGGATGTCTGGCGGTTCCTCATGGAACCAATCTCGTATGCAAATGGCTCCACCCTTGACGAACCCGCAATCTCATACGGGATAGTCTTCGGGAACTTTATGAGCGAGGGAGTCTACACCTTCCTTGGCGGCACGGATTTGATGCTTGGGATGATGCGCGACGAGCTTCGCCGCAATGGAGTAGAGCTCTTGACGGGCGTGCCTGTCACGAAGGTGCTTGTGGACTCCGGGCGGGTTTCCGGCGCAGTGGTGGGCGGCAGGAATGTCGCCTGCAAGGCAGTAGTCTCAAACGCCTCGCTCTTCCGCACCGCATTCGAGCTGGCAGGGCGCGACCTCCTCGGCGAGGAATACGCGCGGAGCCTCGATTCCGTCCGCCCGTCCACATCTTCCTGCCAGGTCTATCTAGGCATCAAGCGTGGCGAGAAGCTTCCGTATATCGGGGATCTGGTCTTTGACTCCACCTATCCCGAATACGACTCGGCCGCACTCTGCGCTCCCGGGATTACAAGCCGCACATTCTCGGTATACTATCCCGAAATCCGGCCGGGCAGTGACGAATACTCCATCGTCGCCTCGATGAACGCCCGATTCCAGGACTGGGAGGGGCTCTCCCCTGAGGAATACGCCGCCGCAAAGGACGCGCTGGTGGAGGATGCGTTCGCCTCGGTGGAAAGGTATGTCCCCGGAATCCGAAGCATTGTGGACTACACCTGCGCCGCCACACCCCTTACATTCAGGAGATATACGGGACACGTGCAGGGCGCAACCTTCGGAACGAAGTTCGAAGGACTCAGGTTCTCGCAGGAACTGCCGCGTCAGGTGCCAGGGCTCTTCCACACGGGCTCCGTCGGAATCATCATGTCTGGATGGCTCGGAGCCGCAAACTACGGCGTAATCGTGGCAAACGAGGCGGACAGGTATCTCGCGACGCTCGACGCATAGCAGACCACGACCATGGAAAGGGAAGTCTACGAGGAAATCCAGAAGCTGGCACCATTCGTCCTGAGGGCACATCTTGTGGAGACGGGACGCCAGCGCCTGCTCCAGAACCGAAACAAGCTCGCCTTCCTTCTGGTGACGGAGGATCTTTCGGAGAACAGCCGCGACGAGGCGCTGAAGGAGTTCCCCTGCCCAATCTACCAGGCGCTGACCAGCGAGGAGGTGGAGAGCCTCTTCAATTTCCACGGGACGAAGATGGTGGGGTTCCGGCGCAATGCGCTGTCGGGAAATGTGCAGCGATGCCTGAAGGGATGCCACATTGTCGCAAAGCCCCTTGCCGAGGCAAGGATTCCCGACAATCCCGCCGTGGTCCTCTTTGGATGCGGAGCGGCGGGCTCCGCCCACGCGCACGAGTGGGAGGCGGCCGGAGTCCGCGTCGTCGGTCTTGTCGAGGAGACTCAGGAGAAGGCGTCCGCCTGTGCCTCCGCCCTCAAGGAGGCGCTTGGACATGACGTGGAGGGCAGCGTGGAACCCGAGGCTCTCCTCAAGTCCCTGAATCCTGTCTTCGTGGATGTGTCGCTGCCGACGGAACTCCACTACGCAGGATGCCATCTTGCACTCAGGCTCGGATGCCACGTGCTCTGCGAAAAGCCCTTCCTCGACGAGGAGAAGGCATCGCACAAAAGCCTCCTTAAGCAACGCGAGAGCCTGGTGGGACTCGCTGCACGGCATAAACGCCTACTCGGGACGCACGGCCCCGAGGCTGTCAGGGGAATGGCCTCCGGAAAGGTATTCTATCAGGTCGCCACTGCATGATAATCGCCTTCATAATCACGTCTGCGTTGGAAAGAATCATCCCGACGGCGTATTATATGGTGTAAGGCAAACAGGTTTGCAGCAGTTCCCCTACTACCCCCCCCATAAAACAACAATACCTTGTAAGGAGGCAATATGAAGAGAGTAACGATGACAGTCCTTGCAATCTGCCTGGCACTGTGCGTGACTGGATGCATATTCACTGGCGATGACGGACGGTACCACTACGGAGAATACAATGGCGGATACTACTATGACGACTACGACAGCCGTCCAAGCCGCCCCGCGTATCGACCAAACCCCACGCCTCCTCCACGTCCTTCCAGCCGTCCGAGCGTGAGGCCTACGCCTCCACCACGGCCGTCGACTCCCAAGCCGCCATCGAACCGTCCGAGCCATTCGAAGCCCGCTCCTCCCTCCAATAGCGGCCCCTACGTCCGTCCGAGCCATTCGAAGCCCG
>URJM01000122.1 GCA_900548225.1 uncultured bacterium | reverse complement strand
ATCCATCCGTCCGCCTTATCTTGAAGCATTCAGCCATAACGGGATGGGCACGCTTCTTTGAACTATTCCACCCGTTCTGCGGATGGTTCTGGGGGGCAAGGAAAAGCCGCGTAGTCATGTTGAAATGCCAATACGTATTAGATTAGAAGCCGTTGATGCGAGTGGAAATGCGCAGGAATGTGAAGACGACATGCTACCTGGAATCAAGACCTGGGGCGGTCCATGGCTGTGTATTCACTGGATGGATTACCGTGGTTGAATCCTGCTAGGATGCAGGGGAGGGCTTGCTATGGAACACAGGCGTGATTTGAAAAGTGCTTCAATTGTCTGGTGGAGGTTTTTCTGGCGATACGGCTTGTTTTTCATTGCGCTCATTCTTCTTTCCGGGCTTCTTCTCAACCTGCTCAATCCTCTGCCGCCCTTTTGGTCGTATATGGTTTTGCTGTCGTCCGGGCTGTGCGCCAATATTGTCGCCTCAATGATCGGTATAATCTACCAATTGAACCGCAAATTCGGGAAATCCCCACTGATACTTCAGGGGAGAAAGGAGGCCATCTCTTATTTTGGCATGTTCTGGATATGGCTCCAATACTTCTGGCGTTTTTCCGTCATCGCGGTTGCAATCGCCGCCATTCTCGGTTATATGCTGCCGATTTGCTTCCGGCACGCAGGACTTGATCCATTGAAAGCCCTGGAATACTCGAAATACCTTGGAAACATCTCAATTCCCCCTGCGTCCTTCCTGGCATTCATTTCCTTGATTTGCCGCAAGGAAGGGCGCCAGGCTCTCAGGATAGCCGTTTCAAGATAACTATCTCAAGCCGTCAATCAATTCATCAAGGGTCGGAATCGGCCGATTGTCATTTTTGAAAAGGAGAAGCACCTGTTTCGTCAGTGAATCGTTGTTTCGTGCTTTCAAATCCTCGAAATACCTCAGCATCAGCTTACTCGCCTGCTGGTTGCCTGTCTTATTCAACGCGGAAAGCATAGTTGGGAAGATAATGCTTTCGGCAATGCAGGGGTTGTTTTTGTTATTTGCCAAAAACTGGATTATCTCCTTCTGGTAGCATTCCGCTCCTTCCCGGTTCAGCCAGTAGGATAAGACACGATACAACTCAAAGCGGGCAGTGTCCCTGCTGTCCTTCAGGAATCTCCTGATGATTTCCCTGTTTGTGTCATCGCCCCAGGCTGTCGAAAACAACAGGGGGATGAAGTCCGCAGAATTCAAAAAGGGGTTTGACTTGTCAAAATGGCCCATGGCGTTGGCGACAAATTCCTTGTCGTTGACAAAATGGTCGGATTGCCATAGCGCCTGCCTCCACAATTCTTCGTCTGAAATGGACTTCCTTACAATGGAGGCGAGCAGTTCCCTGTTCTTTTCGTGGAAGACCATGCCAGCGAGCCTTGCAACGCTTTTGTCAGAAAGCGCAAGGACGTACACCTCCTGCATTCGGTCGAAATTACATACGGCGAAGTTTTCAAGCAGCAAGCGTTTTTCGATGACGGACAAATCCGTTTCCATATATAGATTCCTGAAGAAGTATGTCGTATTTCTGTCAAAGGCGCAGTTGAAGAATCCATTTTCCTGTATGCGCCTTAATGCCGCCAGGCGCATGGAAGAACTCCCGGCCAGCGCATTCCCCATCAAGAAGAAATTCTCGTCTTCTGTCTCCATCCCCTTGAATTGCAGTAGCATCGAATAGATCCCCTCGGGATTGTCAGCCTTGATTCCTGGGTGGCGACAATTCATGACCTCCCTGTTCCTGACCGGGAAGATGTATGCTCCCTCTTCTCGGTGGCATGGCATGCCATTGTTTTTCCAGCCGTCAGGAACGATCGCATTGTTGGGTAGCATATATCGCGCGATTATCTGCCCGCTGTCATTGGTCTTTACAACCAGGAATGAATCAGCCGACTTTGCGGCGCTGAAGAAATTATGATGCAATTCGCCGCCGGATACGATAAACGCAATAACAGGATACATCAATAAAATGCAGCATGTCCTATCCATATCAGCAGTCAAATGTGGTTTTTCCCTCCCTTCGGTACTATAAGCATTCAATGTTGTTTCATGGAGTGTGGGGGGGGCGGTGTGGATCTCCCTCTGTCGAGATTCCCGTCTTACCCTTACGACGGGCAAGATGGGTGGTGCTCCCGAAGCACCTGCAGTGGTCCATGCGCCCGCAGTGACGGGATGTCATGGCGTTGTAGTGTGCGGGCCGGTTTCAGGAAAGGCAACCTGTCCGCATAGTTCATCGCAGAGCATAAGTCATGCTGTTTTTGGCATTGTTGCAGGATTGCTTCACGCTGCCTTGTCATGCCAGATAGTCTCGCCGGTCTTCATCGGGACAAAAAAAGCCGCGTGGATTGACGATGGCATCCCGAATCGGATTAGATTAGGCGATGTCATAAGGCAGGCGGGGGACTCCAGCTGGCATACCCGTTCCACAGGGGAATTGCAGAAGCCCAAGCAGGGAATGGCCGGGAGGCCGGTGTCGCCGGCTCCTCCATGCTGTCGACAGGCGTGCCGATTCCCTGGAAGATTCCGCGGGACGGGTGGCACCACTGGAGAAGTGGAGGAAACCATTTCCCGCTGAAAACATAATTCGCATCTGATCAACACTTTCAAGGTATGCGTTGCCTATCCCGTATCTTTCGGAAGCAATTGTCCATGTGCAGACGGAGTGTCGAGATGATTTGCCTTCATGCCCTACCGTTGGCATTCGCCCTCTTCTGGACGCATGCCCTCCATTCTGTCGATGCTGGCGAGTGGAGTTTTCCCGCGAACATGGAGGCCAGCCGCAGCTACTCCCTCGTCAACTCGACTGGCCGCACCATGAGAATCTTAGGCATACGCGTCTCCTGCAGCTGCGTCGGGGCGGAATGCGGAAAACTCGAACTGCAGCCCGGCGAGTCCACGGAATTGACGGTGACGCTGGAGGCGAATTCCCAGTCGGGGGACTTTTCCCATTCGGTCTACGTCGAGACCGACAGCCCCGGTCGCCGCTTCATTAAAATCATGGCAGAGGGGCGCGCGATCCCCTTGCTGGACGTCTCACCCGCGCCCAGGCGGTGCCTCGGCGTCCTGAGGGCTGGCGGCATGCACGAGTTCCGCCATGAGCTTGTCCCTTCCGAACCCGGTGACAGGATATCCCTGGAACTGGTCCATCCAGCGCTGCCGCCTGGAGCCGACATCCGGCTTGAAAGGCAGGATGGCAGATTCCAGCTGACGGCGGTCATTACCCCGCGGAGCGGACAGGACAGGGTCAGGGTGGATTTCTCCGTCAGGGTCGTGGAGCCGGAGGGCTGGCCTGACATCCGGTTCTCACTCACGGGAACAGTCCAGGACAGCCCGCCAACGGCGCATCCGCCAGCCTCTGGAGCACTACATGGAAAGTAGCCGTCTTCCATTCCTTCTCTCCTTCCTTTTCCTCCTTTCTCCCATTCTGCGTTGCGAGGAGGACAACCC
>URJM01000121.1 GCA_900548225.1 uncultured bacterium | reverse complement strand
GGCGCCAAGCCAGGCATTCAATGCCGCATCACTTTCGGCATTATTTGTAACTTCTTGATTTGCAGACAGTTGTATAACAACACCGCCAAAGTAGGCACTCTGCCACTCCATCAGGCTACCCTTGACTGGATAGCGTGACGAAGAGACGATGGCATTCGTCTGGGCGGCATCTGCAATTCTCTGCGCCACCTCCTCCGACCCATTCGGCTCGTATGCGACATAGCTGTCGCCCTGAAGCAGATAGAGGGACGAATCGATGCGATGACGCTGGAGCCATGTCACAAGGGCGGCCTGCTCAGGCTGGCACTCCACATTTACTTCGCCGAAATATGTGTCGTGACCCCAGAGACCATCGAGTCCTGCCAGTTCCCCCTGTGAGAAATCTCCTGGCGTGCGGGGGAATCCACGTTCCAGGGCCACCGCGTTCCCGTTGCAGCGGCGCCCTGACGCGTATGCGTCCGGAGACAGGACTGGAACCACCCAGAGAACGCACTCCCCAAGAAGGGAATGCAGCGGACTGCCGGGGTCGTCAAGGGCTTCCGATATCTCGTCAAGGAATGCGCAGACGCGGCTTACGGCCCGTGGCTCGTCCCCGTGGATTCCCGATGCCAGGAACAACTGCGGGCGTTCCGCACCATCCTCTTCCGCCAAGGATACTCTGACGCCAAGGATTTTGCGCCCGCCAGGACTGGCGCCAAGCAGGGTCGGACGGACAAGGGGCCAGCGCACCCTCGCCATGGATGCCATCTTCTGCTGGATTTCATCAAGTGCCAACTCTGGATGCGCTGGAGTTACCGCCGTAACCTCATCTGCATAGTCGCCGCCAATTTCCAGCTCCTGCAATGTCTGTTGATCCAGATAGACCTGAATCTTCGATTCGGTCAGACTCTTGAGATGGAGCCCACACTGCGCAAAGAACTGGGGACGTAGCGGGTAATTCGCAAAGGTCGCCAGGAGCGACGGCTCGTCAAGCCCCCCGGGAGTCCCCGGAACGTGCGGCGGCACGGGAGGTGCAAGCGGCGGGGGATTCTCACGCCAGGTCTCAAGCGCCTTCGCCAAAACTCCCTTCAAATCGGACAAGGAAAGCTCCCCCGAAGTGGAGCCCCAGTTGGCTATCCAGTAGGCAAGCTCGCGGTTTGAGACAAAGCCGTCGCCATCCGCGTCCGGCCAGGCCATGTAGGTCGTCGATAGTGGCGCCGAGGCATCCAGCGCACGGAGGACCGCCCACTGGGTGGCACCGGTCAGCGGCAGAGTCAGGTTGCCCGAGGAATCCGTTCGTCCGCTCATGCTGCCAGAGGCCGTCACCAGGGTGACTGCGCATTGTGCAACAGGCTCGGGAGCCTCCCTGGAGAATCCCGACACCTGAACCGAGAGCGCGTCCCCGCCGCGCGTGGCCGCAACTGTCAACGGACACTGTGCCCCGACGCGAAGCATTCCGCTGGGATCCCCGAAAAACGCAACGCACCAGGCATGGTAGACTCCATATTGGGACGTGTACCTCCCATTGTCCTGCCCCATGGATGGATGGGAGGGCGCGGCCGCATAGTCGTCCGCGTATGTGTCGCAGAACTCCACCGCTGCATAAAGCGCATCCAACGCATACGCGCCCTGGGTGGCAAGGCGGCCATCGCCCCGTGAGGAGACGAGCCTGTCGGCAAGACGCTCCACCTGGCGGATGGGGGGATTCCAGTATGTCTTCCCCGAGGACATCACGGTTCCCGACGCACCGCCCTCGGAGTCCGCCTCAAAGAAGGCCTGCCCCAGCGAAAACGGAATGCCGCTCAACTTGCACTCGTAGTCGAGGGGGCTCCCGTGGGCGAGATTGCCGCTGTTGCAGTTGGGCGCCATGATAAATGGACGGCGCACCCCATTGGCGAGCGCCTGGGCATGGGAGCTCTGGTATTTCGTCGTTACGAATGAGGTGCAGGAGCCATGTCCCAGATAGAGAAGGAGGGACGCACCTGCGTTCAAGTCAGCCTGGACGCTCGCAGAATGGTCGCCATTGTCTAGCGTATTCTTCGCGTAGTAGGTCGATGATTCGGCAAGGAATCCTGCATCGGAGAGCTTCCCGCGCTGGGCTTCGATGATTGCCTTGTCCTCTCTTCCTGCGTATGGCCAATACCTTGCAGCCTGGGCAGAACCGATCATGACGCCGCGGACAGTCCAGGCGGAATCATCCCCAAACTCGCCCTTTTCGTATTCAATCAGCGACGGAAGCGCCCTCTCCGCAGAAGATGCCGTGGAGAAGGGAATGCGACCGAGGAAGATGTCAGCGTAGCTGAGGTCGTCCTCCCCCGCAAGCAATGCGTATGGAGTGTCAGTGCCGACGAGTAAATGATTCGCCTGCCCAGGTGATTTGCCGCTTGCCTTCTGCGCAGGGGGAACCGCCGCGTGATCGCCCAAAATGACAAGGTGCGTCAACCCGTCCGCCGCATACCGCGATGAAATCCAGGACTTGACTCCATCTGCGCCATCCCCGGTGTCGCTGGGATAAAGCCCCACCTTGACTGTCCACCCGCTCTCAATCTTCCATCGGATGAATTCGTCCACCTCGGCAATCGACCGCCAAGCCTGCGGCATGACAATGCCAAGCACGCCAACGCCCGACGACTCAGGCAACCCAAAGGTCTCGCTGTTGACAAAGGAACGTCTCTGGATTTGCGCAAAGTCGGAGGATGTGTCAAACAACACGGGAGATACGTCAGAGGACCGAATGGAAAGAACACAGCGGGTCACTACCTCGACACCACCCGAAACAGGATCGTATCTGAATGGCGCGAAAACAATCCCCGACCCCTGGATGTCGCGTATCTGGTATCTGGAGGAAATCCACGCATTCGAGGAAGGATAAATCCCCTTCCCCGAATAGATCTCGGACGAAGGAACCGGCATAGGCGGTTCCTCGCCGTAAAGAAGAGGCCCAATACCTGGCGGCGGGACAACCCCTTTTATCATAACTACTTCAGTATCAAGCAGTTGTATGTAAACATCCGCACCTGGACGGCTGCCGTAGGATACCCGGTAGACCGGGAGGCTCGGACTGCCTTGAACATCCAGGCTCTCGCTCCCATCCAAAAGGATACGCTGCCATAGATGACCCGAATTATCCCGGAATTCCTCAAGTGTGTATTCCGGCAGGATGAACTCCAGACGTATCTCGCCTGGAGCCGAGGAGAGAACCCTGAAAGGAGTCCCCTCGAGGAAATGAGGCACTACAGATGCCTGAAGACTGGATGACGCCCCGCTGGGGGCCACGTCATCGCACGCCTCCTCCGAATGCTGTTGCGACACTGCACCATCCTCCGTATGCACAGCCCCGCCCCCGAACGGGGACATGCCATCGTCACGCATCGCCAACCACCATATCATCAAGGCGGCGACAACGAGCAGAATAAGTATTGCCAGGAGTCTCGGTTTCACAGGGAAAAACAGTCAGCGTTCTGCAATCGACTGAATATAACGGTGGAAAAGTAGTGCGTCATGAACGCGGATGCCAAGAGCCGCACTCGCATGGCATGACGACTCTCCACCCGCGAAGGAGGCCGCAACTTGCGTCAGAAACG
>URJM01000120.1 GCA_900548225.1 uncultured bacterium | reverse complement strand
ACACCCACAGGCGGGTCATCGGCGAGGCCGTCCCCGGCTTCCACTGCGTGAACGTAGGAAGCGACTACGGTGTTCTCATGTACTACCTGCTGGAACTGTGACGGTGCGAATGAAATCCATAGGGTGTGGAGGGCGGCATGTCCCACAGGCCTACGGCATCAGCAGTGGAAAACTGAGAGTGGTGAAATAAGGCATCTGCCATAATTCCTTTTACAACAATGACATCCGAAGAATGCAAGAGAATCCAGGGCCCCTTGGGCGTTGGTCCCAGGTCGTATTACGTCTATGCGCTTTGCACAGATAGCGCCCCCTTCTACATCGGCAAGGGTAAGGGGCTTCGCATCCTGAACCACCAGGACGTGGCGCTTTTAGCCGAAGAGAATGTCAATGCCGATGATACGCTTTCTTCTGATGAAAAGCAGGAACGAATCCGTGCGATGAGCACAAAGCTCCAGAACTTCATTGCCAACAAGGAAGAGATAGCCCCCGTAATCATCAAATGGGGTCTCACTGAACATGAGGCATTCATGTGCGAATCCAGTCTCATCAACCTCCTGAAATTCTGCAAAGGAAAAAGCATCTCCGAGCTGACGAACCTGGTCAATGGCCATGCAAGCCCTGTGGAGCTGGCCAATTCGGCGGATGTGAAGACCAGGGCCCGTCCCCTGTCCCTTTTTCTGACGGAATGCGCCGTCTCCCTAAAGGACGTTAACGAACTGCGAGGAAAAGTCATCCTGATCAAAATCAACACCACTTACTCAAGTTGTTTCAGAGCCGACGGTTTGCCCGATGATGCAAAAATCCGCGACTGCGTAAGCGGGACGTGGAAAATCAACAGCAAGAAACAAAGCGGAATTCAGTACGTCTTCGCATTGTACCGAGGCCGCATCGTCGGCATATACCACATCACCCGCATTTTCGCCCCGCTGGGTGAGGAGTTCCAGATTCATCACTGTCTGCCTGGTTTTCCAACCTTTCCGGAACAGTCTCGCCGCATCGATGCCATGGTCGCGCGATACGCGACCATCGAGCAGGCACGGCAAGGCTTGTCCGCAGATGATTTTAGGGCGTTCTCAAGGGCATTGTCACAAAAGATCCAGCCCAAAAGCCGCAGGCTCAAAACATCCCAGGGGGTTTTGGACGCCTGGCGGCGACGTTCCTATTATGTCTTGGACAAGGATGTGCCCCAGGAGGTGAATTCATTCATGAACACGATGGCGACCTTGAATGGCGATCCGCGCTTCTTCCAGTGTGAAACACCACTGCAATACAAGTTCTGAAATGGTTGGCCTTGCAATATCCCAATCGGCAATCGAACACTCCAAATCGATGCACCAGAAGCCAGACCCTGATGCAATCCATCCAATTGTCGGATATGACAAGGAAATCTATGCCAAGCCGACCATCAGGAATCCCAATACAGTTGTCGGCGATTTCACCTACATCGCCGACTCCGAGTTTGAAAGCCATGCCACACATCATTGCGAGTTGCTTGACGGCAGGCTGATTATCTGCAGGTTCTGCCAGATTGCCGCAGGCGTGGATTTTGTCATGAACGGTGCGAACCCCCAGATGAACGCCGTGTCAACCTATCCGTCCTTCACGCTGGAGGGCAGGGAGATGAAGAAGATCTTCCGTTCAAGGGTGCCGCCGTCATCGGAAACGATGCTTGGATTGGGTAGAACGCTGTCATCCTGCCAGGCGTGCATGTTGGGGACGGCGCAATCATCGGTGCAGGCAGCGTTGTCGGAAGCGAAGTCGCGCCTTATGCGATTGTGGTCGGGAATTCCGCCAGGGCATTTCGCAAACGTTTCGACGACGAACCTATAGATTTATTGTTCCTCTTCAAATGATGTGACAGAAGCATCGGGAAAATCAACAGTCTGATTCCGATTCTGACGGAGGACGACCTGCGGAAGGTCAGGACTGGATTGAAAGGAACGCTTGAGTGACTGAAACATTTGGATTGTCAACAGGGAATCATTGAAATGGACATAAGCGAACAGATAATCTGGAAGAACATGCTTGAAGCCGCGAAGGCAGTCCAGGGTGGACGGCGTATATCTGACTATGTGGAGGCTGGTGAAGTGGCGGCTGTGGTGGAATCCGAAACAGGGCGAATCTACGCGGGTGTGTGCGTTGACACGGCCTGCGTACTTGGCATCTGCGCTGAAAGAAATGCCATATTCAACATGCTGACCAATGGCGAACACAGAATACGCCGCGTCCTTGCAGTCATGCCCGACGGGAAGAGCGGCGCCCCGTGCGGGGCCTGCAGGGAACTCATGGTGCAGCTCATGCCGCAGGATTATGGCGAAATTGAAGTCATGCTTGATGTCGAATCCATGAAAACCGCACATTTGTCTGAACTCACGCCTGAATGGTGGATAAAATGACAATCATGGGCAAAGAACTTTCAGAAATGATAATTGCAGGGCGTGTCTGCCATCTCCATGAACAAGCGTCGCCGCAATGTCTGCTTGTTCAGCCGCTGGGTGGCCATGAGAATGATACTCTGCCCAATGAGATTGAAGAGATTTCCGCTGCTTCGCCCGTGCCTTTTGTCATGGTGGCGTTTGAGATTGCGGACTGGGAACGCGACCTGATGCCCTGGAGCGACCATGCGGTCTCGAAACGCCCGGAGGCGGGAACTGGCGCGGTTGAATCATTTCGATATCTGCTGGACGGACTTCTGCCGTGGTTGAAAGAACGGTATGGTGAACTGCCTGTGGTTCTAGGGGGATATTCGCTGGCGGGGCTGTTCTCCCTTTGGGCGGCGCGGGAAACAAACGCCTTCGCAGGCATTGCCGCTGCGTCACCGTCGATCTGGATACAGAGCTGGCCCGAATATGCAGAATCGCATCCACCCCAGGTCAGGCAGGTCTATCTGAGTCTAGGCGAGCGCGAGGAGAAAACACGCAACCGCGCCATCGCGCAGAGCGGTGAACGCATCCGCAATGAATATGCCTCGCTAGAACGTCAATTGGGTGGGAACAACTGCGCTTTGGAATGGAATTCAGGCGGGCACTTCGTGGATTGCGAACGCCGCCTGGCTCGCGCATTCCTGGAATCTGCGAAAACTGGCCGAGAATGTCCCCCAGTGACACCCCAGTAGCCATTCCGTAACCACTCAGTAACCGCACCATTGAATGCCAAGGCAATTGCCCGGGGAAATGCATAGGATCTTCCATGCCCAAAGCCGGTTACTTCACAAGTTGGGAAGGCAAGCACTCCAAGCCAATACCCTAGTCGATGCGACATCTCGACGAGGTAATTTGGCTCTTCCGCACTCGTCCTCTGGATAGGTATCAATGCCTATTTCTGGCTGGTGGCTTTAGCATTCTCCTTCCCGTCAAGCTGTTCCCGCTTGGGCGTCATCCTCCGCAGGACGGAGACGACAAGGCAGACGGCCATCTGGTTGTTCGGCGGGAGCTTGCACAAGTGCTTGCAGGAATCGGAATGATGTGTTTGACGATTGGACATGGTTGCTCCCGGCTGAATCGGTCGTCGCAGTCCTCGCGGACGCGGACAATGATTTGCCGTCGCTTTGGAGAAAAGCAAGCCAGAACCACGAAAGA
>URJM01000119.1 GCA_900548225.1 uncultured bacterium | reverse complement strand
CCGCCGTAGAGAATGCGGAGCTTGCCGGCGCAGACAGGGCAGAAGGCCTTGCCGATGAGCGCGCGGATGAAGGCATGAACCTCCTGGGCCTGCTCGTTGGTGGCAGTCTTGCCAGTGCCAATCGCCCACACGGGCTCGTAGGCAAGAATCACATTGTCAAGCTGGTCCATCGTGACACCGTCAAGGTCCCAGCGGACCTGCTTCTCGATGATGGCCTCGGTGACGCCCTTCTCACGCTCCTCAAGCGTCTCGCCGACGCAGAGGACGACCTTCAGGCCGGCGGCAAGGGCGGCCTTGACACGCTTGTTGACGGTCTCGTCGGTCTCCCCAAAGTACTGGCGGCGTTCGCTGTGCCCGATGATGACGTGGGTCACGCCCATCTCGACAAGCATCTTCGCGGAAATCTCGCCAGTAAAAGCGCCGTTCTCGGCCCAGTGGACATTCTGGGCGCCCACAACGAGGGGAGTGCCCTTGGCGGCCTCCTGGACGGCGGCGATGCTGGTGAATGGGGGGAAGACCATGACCTCGGGGGCGCATGCGCATCCGCAGGCGCCGCCGCAATTCGACCTGATGTCAGCGATAAGCTGGGCACCCTCGCTGGCAGTCATGTTCATCTTCCAGTTGCCCGCGATTACCTTCTTGCGTTCCATGATTTGAAAAACTCCTTATCTGTGACTTGTAGACTTGAAAAACCAGGAAAGGACTCGGACACGCCACAGACGCGCGACGCGCCCGAGCCCGGTGGCTGACACGACGGACTATTTGTCGTCAAGCGCCGCAACGCCTGGCAGGACCTTGCCCTCAAGGAATTCGAGGGAGGCGCCGCCGCCAGTGGAAATGTGGCTCATCTTGGATGCCAGGCCGCTCTTGTTGACGGCGCTGACGGAGTCGCCGCCGCCAATCACGGAGATGGCGCCGTTCTTCTCCGTTGCCTCGGCAACCGCCTCGCAGACGCCAAATGTGCCCTTGGAGAAGTTGCTCATCTCAAAGCAGCCCATGGGGCCATTCCAGACAATCGTCTTGGCAGTCGAAATGATGGAAGCGTACTTCTCAATGGTCTTCGGGCCGATGTCAAGCGCCATGAGGTCGGCGGGAATGTCATCCCCGACAACGGTGATGTTGGCGTCGTTGTCGAACTTGTCGGCGGCCAGGTTGTCGACGGGCAGCACGAAATCGACATTGTTGGCCTTGGCGTCAGCCAGGGTCTGCTTCGCGATGTCGAGGAGCTCCTCTTCGACCAGGGACTTGCCGACCTGGTGGCCCTGGGCCTTGAGGAAGGTATAGGCCATGCCGCCGCCAATGAGGATGGCGTCGACCTTCTTCATCAGGTTCTGCAGGACTTCAAGCTTGCCGGAGACCTTGGCGCCGCCAATGATGGCGACGAAGGGATGGACGGCGTTCTCGACCGCATTGCCCAGGAAGTTGATCTCCTTCTCCAGGAGGAAGCCGGCAACGCTCGGGCAGCCCTTCGCCTTCATGTATTTCGCGATGGACGCGGTGGAGGCGTGGTCGCGGTGGGCAGTGCCAAAGGCGTCGTTCACGTAGACGTCGCCGTAGGTGGAAAGCTTCTCGGCCATCTGCTGCTTCTTGGCCTTCATCTCCGCCTTCTTCGCGGCGTACTCCTCGTCGCTCATGTCGTCGGTCTTCTTGACCTTGCCTTCCTCGGCCTTGTAGAAACGGGTGTTCTCAAGCATCAAGACCTGGCCCGGCTGAAGGGCGGCAGCCTGCGCGTCGGCATTCTGGCAGTCCTCGGCAAACTGGACGGCAATCCCAAGATCCTTCGACAAGTAGTCGCAAACAGGCCTGAGGCTGAAGTCCGCCTCGTAACCCTTCCCCTTCGGACGACCAAGATGGCTCATCAGAATGAGGGCGGCACCCTGCTCAAGAACATACTTGATTGTGGGCTCGGCGGCCTTGATGCGAGTGTCGTCGGTAATCTGATGCTCGGCATTCAGCGGAACGTTGAAGTCAACGCGCATGATTACCTTCTTGCCCTTCAGATCCACGTCGCGGACCGTTTTCTTGTTCATTAGAATTGTCTCCAATCTGTGGTGGGTGTGAAATCTGGACGCATACACACGCGCCCGTAGGAAAAATGCCTTAATATACCCTCAGGATACAACACCTGCATTCGGATGCTCCAGAAATATCGTCCAAAAGGTACATCCAGGAGAAAAGCCCCCCGCAAGAGCCATATCATCGCCGCAGTCAGAAGACTCAGCGGGCAATGGGCTCAGCTCCGCGCATGAGACACTTCATCATGGACATCCCGTCCATTGAATTCGGTTCAATGAAGGAGCCCCGGGCATAGTCGTTCCAGGAGTCCAGCAGGACAATTTCGCAGCTGCCGTCATTGATAGCCTTGAGTTGTCTTTTCAGTGACGCACCCTGCCTCCTGGGTATTGTCCAAGTATCATAACTACTTGACTTGGAATAACTTACAACAATACCTGCGTAAATCCACCTGTATTTCGAGGGCAGGGGAAGCATATCCGTGAGAGGAGTGTCCCTCCTTTCCGGCAGTTCCTTGCCGAAGCGCAGGAGGGAAACCTGCTCGGAGGCTGCGTCCTCGGGGTCGGCCACATTGAAAGACGCATCCACAAGGAGGGCAGGGCGCCCGTTGACTGAAAGATACCCCCGCTTCCCAAGGGCTTCAACACGCTCGGCATACTGGATGAGGTTGCCTCTCTCCAGAGGGACGTTCTCTCCTTCCGCCTGGACAAGGGAGACGACGACGCACACGCCTGCGACCTCCGCAATCTCCTGGAATCGCCCGAACCGCGAAAGAAACCACTCGTCGGAAAGCTGCATGGGAGTCGCCTCGACCATCACCACATCGATGGATGACGCCTTGATCCTCTCAATGTCGCGCTTCATCCGCAGTTCCGTCCACCCATTGTCCATCGGAACTGGCCTGACACCAAGCCTGAACTGCGCATCACGCTCCGTCTCAGGGAGATATCTAACCCAAACCTCGCAGCGGGGCAGGGCAGAAGCCTCGGAAAAAGACTCCCTGGATACGCATGAGGCCAGGAAAAGCGCCGAAAAAACTACAATCGGCACTGTAAAAACATGACAATTTCGTAAAAATGACGTCATTTTGGACGCGCGACATAGTCGTCGCATACGTGCATGGGCTCCACATCCTCGTGGTGGGCCTGGCATCTACTCAAAAACGGCCCCGAAAGGTAGTTGGCGCAGGTGCGGCAAAAACGCGACTCGACATCGCCCGAAAGCACCAGCCCATCGTCCACACCGGAATCATCGCCGAACAACTCATCCAAGGCATCGGGGCATGCATGCCTCCTCTTCGGAGAGTCATGGCGGACTTTGCTTGGAGAACCAACGCCGTCAGGAAGTTCCCATCCGCAAAAGGCGCAGACACGGCGCATTGCACCGCCGTTCCCAAAGATGTCGCCGCCTACAAGCTCCTCCTTCGGTTCAGAGGACATGCCACATTTCGGACAATTAAACATAGGCTATACTCCAATGCGGTGGAAATGACACAGGGAATTCCGCCCCGCCAGTTTGTGTCGCATAATGCGCGTTATGAGCCCAGAACGCAGGGGGGGAAGACCGCCGCAGAAAGGGGGAATCCATCCTGCGGCGG
>URJM01000118.1 GCA_900548225.1 uncultured bacterium | reverse complement strand
GTCTTCGACGGTGAGGAGCTTGTCCTCGAGGACATTCAGTTCCTTGATTCCCGAGTATAGCGTGGTGGTCTTGCCCGAGCCGGTGGGGCCCGTGACCAGGAAGATTCCATTCGGGCGGCTGATCAGCTTTCGGATTGACGCCACGGTCTCCGGGGTCATTCCGAGGGAGTCCAGGTCGAGGTTGACGACGCTCCGGTCGAGAATACGGAGCACCACCGACTCGCCGTATCTTGTCGGCAGGGTTGACACACGGAGATCGACGGGATTGCGGTTGATACGCAGCTCGATACGCCCGTCCTGGGGGATTCTCCTCTCGGAGATGTTCATTCCGCTCATGACCTTGATACGGCTGATGACGGGGATGGCCAGGTGCTTCGGGGGCGGCGTCATCTCGTAGAGGTCGCCGTCGATGCGGTAGCGGATTCGGAACTCGTCGACGAATGGTTCGAAGTGGATGTCGGAGGCCTTGTCGCGGATTGCCTGGTTCAGGATGACATTCACGAACTTGACGATTGGCGTGTCGTTTGCGGCCGCCAGGAGCTCCGCATCGGTCGCATGGCTGAAGTCCTTTTCCTGGTTGAACTTGTGCTCGGCAATCAGCTCGTTGATGGTATCGGCGACATTCGACCCGCTTTCTGGATAGAAGGCCTCCAGCGCCTCCACGATGTCGCGGGGCCGCGCCACCACGATGCGGCAGTCCTTGGACACGACGAAGTGCAGCTCGTCGATGAGCTTGGTGTCGAAGGGCTTGTCAGTCGCCAGGGTCAGGGTCTCCCCGTCCTCCTGGATTGGGACGATGCTGTACGTCCTGGCGATATCTGCGCTGATGGCGTTTGCGACCTCCTTGTCAATCGAACTGATATGGAGTTCGACGAACTGCGTATTGAGTTCATCCGCGACGAGTTGCAGGAGCTGGTCTTCGGTGATGATCTGGTAGTTGTAGAGGACTTCCTCGAAGTCCTGTCCGGTATTCCGGCTTTCCTCCAGGACTTCCTGGAGCTGGTCTTCCGTCGCCAGCTTTCGCCTGCGCAGGATCTGCCAGATCATCGTCACCTCTGGCTTCACTTCAATAGTGTTGTCGTACATGTTTTCCCTCGACAGAAATAAGGAATGTTGTGTTTTGGGAGGAGGTTCTATTCGGTGACGGTCAACCGGAGGACCTCGTTGATCGAAGTTATTCCCATTGCCGCCTTGCGGATGCCGTCGTCGCGCAAGTCTCTCATGCCGAGTTCCTTTGCGCGCCGTTTGATTGCTCCGGCGTCTGCGCGATTGTAGATCATGTTCTCCAGCGAGTCGTCCAGCATGAAGATTTCATAGATACCCATTCTTCCGCGGTATCCCTTGTTGCAGTCGGGGCATCCGACGGGTTCCATGAAGGTGTTCTTTTCGACATACTCCTTCGTTATGCCGAGTCCGTCGATTTCGTTCTCCGTGACTGTATGCGGCCTCTTGCAGTTCTTGCAGAGTCGTCTGACGAGTCGCTGCGCCATGACTGCCCGGAGCGAGGATGCGACGAGGAAGGGCTTGACCCCCATGTCGATGAGTCGCGGGATTGCCGACGGCGCGTCGTTGGTGTGCAGGGTGCTGAAGACCAGGTGTCCGGTAAGCGCGGCGTTGATGGCGATGGTGCCTGTCTCCACGTCTCGGATTTCACCGACCATGATGATATTCGGCGCCTGTCGGAGCATTGCGCGCAGTGCGTTTCCGAAGGTGAGTCCCACGTCTGTGTTGACCTGGACCTGGTTGATTCCGCTGAGCTCGTATTCGACAGGGTCTTCAGCGGTGATGATCTTCCTGGTGGGCTGGTTGAGTTCGTGCAGGAAGGAGTAGAGGGAGGTGGTCTTCCCCGAACCAGTAGGCCCTGTGACCAGGAAGATGCCGTCGGGAAGATTGAGGATCTGGTAAATGAGCTTGATGTCGTCCTCCAGGAAGCCAAGCTCCGCGATGCCGAGCATGACGCCGCTCTTGTCAAGGATACGCATGACAATCGACTCGCCGTGGGTTGTCGGGATGTCAGAGACACGGAGGTCGAGTTCGCGGCCCATGGCGGGGATTCTGATACGCCCGTCCTGGGGGATGCGGTGTTCGGAGAGGTCCATGCCGCTCTGAAGCTTCAGACGGCTCAGGATCTTGTTCTGGAGATACTTCGGGGGAGCCTCGACCTCGTTCAGGACGCCGTCAATGCGGTAGCGGACGCGGAAGCGCTTCTCCATGGGCTCCAGGTGGATATCGGATGCCCTGGAACGGAAGGCCTCGAGAATCAGGAGGTTGACGTAGCGGATGATGGGGGCCGCCTCGTCCCCCTCCCCTTCACCGAGGGCGCTGTCGGTGGTGGACTCCGTGGTGGCCGAAACCGTGACGTCGGTGGTGGTCTCGGTCATCTCCGTCAGGATGTCGCCGGCGTCGTCACGGCGGTAGTAGTAGTCGAGAGCCTGGGTGAGCTGCCTGTCGGAGGCGATTACGAAGACGACGTCCATCTTCGTGAGGTGCCTCACTGCGTCCTGCGACTCGATGTCCGCGGGGTCCGAAGTGGCGACCTTCATGCAGTCATTGCTGTAGTCGACGGGCACCATGCGGTATCTCATGGCGATCTGTGCGGGGAGCATCTGGATGACGTGTTCGGGGATTCTCTCCTTTCGGGAGTCGAAGTCGAATATGTCCATCCCGTACTCCTCGGAGAGCATCTTGAGCACCGTCGTGTCGTCGACTGCCTTGATGGCATAGAGAGCCGCCAGCATGTTGTCGGCGCTCTCCTCCTGGACACGTTTTCTGGCTTCCTCAAGCTGGGCTTCGGTAATCAGCCCCCTCGAACTGAGGAGATCCACAATGAAATCTTCTTGGCCTATCACGCTTTTTACTCCGGATGATGGTGTCAGGCGGTTGCACAATGGATAAAATCCGCCGTGTGAAACTAGACAGTTGGCTAATATAGCCCCAAAAGGCGCCAAGCGATTATACAGATTCCCGAAAAATGCCACAGAAGACGAAAAAGGGCCAATATCGTTCTCATTGTAAGATTGTTATGACTACCTTTGATTTAGGTGGCAGTTTCGCTCGCCTGGAATAAAGTGGCCGCATGATGGATTTCAGGGCGGACAATGGGAACGATTCCACGGGGCGAACAGGCGGAAAGGCCGACGGGATTTGGCGGACGACGGAGACTTCCCCCGCGTTCTGGGGATTTGCGGCGGTATTCCTCGTCTGCCTCGGCCACAATTCCGGGTGGCCTCCGTGGGCCGTCGCGGCCGCCGTCGCGGGGCTCCTTGCGTTCCTGGCGGCAGTGCGCATGGACAGGCGGCGGCTTCTCGCAGTCGCACTGCTCTCGGCAATCGCCTTCGCGCGCTCGAAGGGGGCGCTCCAGGGGAGCGACCAGACACTGCTTCGTGCATTGCCAAGGGAAACCTGCGGTGGGGATTTCCAGCTCGTGGTGAGGAATGCGCCGATGGGGAACGGCCCGCTCAGACCCTGGGACGAAGGGAAGGGAGCCGTCGTCGCAGAAGTCACTTCGCTTCAGACCCTTGTGGACGAGGCGCCGAGGGAGGTCTCCGGCCTGGTTCTCCTGCAGGGGCGCACGCCGAGGGACCGCCTCCTGCTGCGGCTTCTCCAGGAGGGGCAGATACTGGCGGG
>URJM01000117.1 GCA_900548225.1 uncultured bacterium | reverse complement strand
CCGCGCCCGCCTCTTCGAGGTCTCCGAGAGGGTGCGTCAAGTGAACGCCAGTCGCCAGCAGTCGGCCCCGGGGCGGCGCTTCAGTGGGAAGTCGTGGATGATCGACGAGGTTCTTTCCGACCCGTCGCTTGCGTTGGACTACCTGATTGCCAAGCCCAGGATGGCCCGATACATGGAGGTGAGCACGGCAATCTACGACATCTACCTGAGGCATGTCTCCCAGGAGGACATACACGTCTACTCGATTGACGAGGTATTCATCGACGCCACCCAGTATCTGCGCCTCTACCACATCTCCGCCCATGACTTTGCAATGCGCCTTGTGAAGGGCGTCCTCTCCGAGACCGGGATTACAGCCACGGCTGGAATAGGCACCAATCTTTTTCTGGCGAAGGTCGCCATGGACATTGTGGCGAAGCATATCCCCGCCGACAAGGATGGCGTGAGGATTGCGGAGATGGATGAGATGTCGTTCCGGCGCCAGCTCTGGAGCCACAGGCCGCTGACCGACTTCTGGCGCGTCGGCCCAGGCTATGCCCGAAAACTCCAGCAGCACGGCATGTACACAATGGGTGACGTCGCCAGGATGTCATGCCTGGACGAGGACCTCCTCTACAAGCTTTTCGGCGTGAATGCGGAACTCCTCATCGACCACGCCTGGGGATACGAGTCCTGCACCATCAAGGCGATCCAGTCCTATCGCCCCTCGAGCAGCAGCCTCAGCACCGGACAGGTTCTCAAGGACCCCTACTCCTTTGGGAAGGCGCGCCTGGTTGTCCGCGAAATGGCCGACCAGCTCTCCCTTTCCCTGGTTGAAAAGCGACTTGTCACAACCCAGCTCTCCGTGGTTGTGGGCTACGATGTGTCGAACCTGAAGTCGAAGAGGGCGTATTCAGGGGCGGTTCACCTTGACAGATATGGGCGGAAGATTCCAGAGGGAGCCCACGGCGCAGTCAATTTCACACGCCCAATCTCATCCTCGAGAATCCTTGCGGAGGCGGCGGTCTCAATCTTCGACAGGGCCGTGGACAGGGAACTCCTCGTCCGACGACTCAATGTCATTGCGGCAAATCTAACCCGTGAAGGGGATTGCCAGGGCCAGAAGAATGCCAGCCAGGGAACACCCAGGCAACTGGAACTCTTCCAGGACGAGGAGGAGAAGGAGGCCCGGGAGTTCGTCGAAAAGGAACTGGAACGGGAAAGACGATGCCAGGAGGCCATCCTCACAATCAGGGACAAGCTTGGGAAAAACGCAATCCTGAAGGGGATGAATCTTGACGAGGGGGCCACCGCGCGTGAACGAAACCAGCAGGTGGGAGGACACAATGCCTGAAGAATACGCCGACATCATCGGCCTTCCGCGACATGTCTCCAGAAAGCATCCCCAGATGTCCCTGGAGGCGCGCGCCGCACAATTCGCCTCATTCGCCGCACTTGTCGGGTATGACGAGATGATTGACGACGCCACGGAAAAGCACACCCCTAAGGGCGACAACACAGTCGTCGTGGAACCAGGTGAGATGCCACTACGGGAGGAGCAGTACCCTTATGAGGGTGGTAGCCTCCACCGTGGAGGCACCTCGTAACCCAGGCTATATTAGCAGAGTTGCTCAATACAGGCACCCCATCGTCCTACCAGTCACAATTCACAGCACGTTAAACACACATAACCTACTATGAACAAGCGACTTATAACCTTTCTTCTCCTTCTTTTGGCAATTCCTGCCGCGACCATCATTTCTGCGGATGAGTATGTCGTCAACGGCAATTTCGAGGATGGCGACAAGGGCTGGCTGATGGTTCCCGGCTCTGTCGTCGAGGATAGTGTCGGCTTCAACGGGACAGGCGGGCTGAAGGTTTTCCGGCTGAGCAACGACGAGCCCTACCTGGTCAACCACCAGTATGTCGATGTTGAGCCAGGCACCCCGTACAGGCTTTCCGCGATGGTCAAGGCCGAGGGCATCGGTCCCGGAGAGACCTCGATCGGGCTTGAATATACCGACGAGAATGGCAAGTGGATTGGCGGCGACTACATCGCCGGCCCCAAGGGGACAAGCGAATGGCGCGAGGTCACAACCAGCTGCCAGGTGCCGCTGAACGCCGCCAAGTCGTCCGTAGTCGTCTACATCAGAAAGGGCTCCACCGGCACCGCGTACTTCGACGTCGTCTCCCTGAGGAACTTTGACGAGCCGCCGCGCCTCCAGATGGTCTACCCCGTCCAGGGGATTGTTCGCAGGGGAGGGTGCCCCATCCGCTTCCAGGCTGGTCTTCTCGGCAATACCAAGGGGCTTGAGGCCTTTGCCGGAATGAGGGTGCGCACCACTGTCAAGGACGCGCTTGGCGGGGTGGTTTTCTCCGGAGAGAAGGCACTTGACGGAAGCTCCGCGGAATTCATGCTTCCCGCGCTGGAGGATGACGAGGTCGTCATCTCCGGGGAACTCCTGGACGCGGAGGGCAATTTCCTCGCAAATTCCGCCGAGACCAGATGCAAAGTCGTGGACGAGGCGACGGCGGCTCCAAAGGGGGCCTGCTACATCGACGAGTATGGACGCACGATTGTGGACGGCGAGCCCTTCCTGCCAATTGGACTCTACATGAGTTCAATTGAGGACGAAGAGGAGATTGAGATGATCTTCGACTCGGACTACAACTGCCTGATGCCATACACTATCCACAAGACTGGATTCGAGACTCTTGACAAGCTGGACGCCCACGGTGTCAAAGTCATCTTCTCACTTAAGGATCTCTACGAGATTCCGAGAACCAGGACAATTTTCGAGAGTATCAGGAAGCAGCTTGGAATGGAAGGCGCCGCCCCCGAGGATATCGTCACCCATTTTGTCACGAAGTTCCGTGAGCACCCCTCAATTCTCGCCTGGTACAACAACGACGAGATTCCCCTTGCCCATATTGAGATTCCCGCGGCAAGAAGGCAGCTCATCAACTCCCTGGACCCGCACCATCCCGTCTGGGGCGTCCTCTGCGTATTCATGGAGGCACCCTTCTACGGAAGCACCTGCGACATCCTTGGGCTGGACCCATATCCAATCAGGGACCAGGCCGTCAGCCACCAGAAGGTCACTGTCGAGGCAATGGACGCGGCTGACAAGTCTGGACAGCCCTTCTGGGCAGTTCCACAGCTCTTCAACTGGGCGGTCTACCAGTCGAAGACCTTCCCCGAGACATACGGCAACTGGATTGAACCACGCCCGGACCAGATGCGCGGCATCACTCTGCTGGAGGCGCTCCGTGGCGCACGGGGGTTCATCGGATACTCGTTCTTCGACCTGAAACGCCCAATGGACGCAAAGACATACGGCGAACCAAAGGGGACATACGAGGAATTCCTCTGGCATTGGAACGAACGCAAGGAGATTGCGACGATGCTCAAGAATATCTCCCCGTGGCTCCTCTCGAAGAAGGGGCCGGAACGCGTGCAACTCGAACTCAAGTCGGGAGACGCACAGGCCGCATTCTTCACAAGGGATGACGCCGAAGGCAAGCCCCTGGTCATTGTCGCCTCCGTCGGCCCGGAAAACGTCGATGCGACACTCACGCTCCCCGCAGACTTCCCCCCGATGAAATCCGCCTATGGCCACGCAAAGGAGGTCTCGCCGGGAGTCTGGCACTTCAGCGGAAATGACATCTGGGGAGAGATTCTTTCCCCAAGAGACTAGAATAGCGTTGGTCAAGTGATAAAAGTTAGAGGCGGTGG
>URJM01000116.1 GCA_900548225.1 uncultured bacterium | reverse complement strand
CGCCTATGTATGCCTTGAAGGACTTGCCATTCAGGATGTCGAACTGCACCTCCCGACGGAAGGATGTGGCATGGACAGTGGAGGCATCCATCGTCAGGCCGACCTCCACCTCCTCGCCTGGCTGGACAATGCGGCGGCGGATTGGCGCATCCAGGATGATGCAGTCGCAGGTCGGGAACGCCTCCAGAATCGTCTTGGGTTCGCCTGTGACATTCTTGACTGTGAATGTGGCGTGACGCTTCTCACGCGCATAGACATTGCCCAGCATAAGAGTCTTTCCCTCGTAGCTGAACTGGAAGGGGGACTCATGGTCCGCATCATCCCCGTGCGAGTGTGACGAACACTTTGCGGATTCCCCGGAGGCGCCCTGCGCACCGCCCCCGGCGGGCTTTTCCTCGGCCGCGGGCTTCTGTGAACACCCCGCAAGGATCAACGCGATACAAAGTAGAGGCAGAATGGCAAAAAGTAGCGTATGTCTTCTCATCATGCAATGAAGCGTAAGGCGGTTTTATGCCCGCGTGCAGGCATCGTGCGGTGAGTGGCGCACGACACCTGCATACCGGAAACTTACTCGGCGGTCTTCCTGACCCAGACTCCGTGGCGGAAGCCCTCCTGGGAGTCGCCTGGCTGGGTAGTGGAGAATCGCCCGCTGGACGCATCCCAGAACCAGACCGTCGCCGCCCCCATGGAGGCATCGTATGGCAGGAACTGGAATGTGGAGGCGCTGGTGGTGCCGCCCTCCCCCGCGGCCTCTCCGACCAGCACCCCTCCAGGGATGGTGGCGCTCATCCCCGCCTCTCCGTATGCGAAGAACGTTTCTGGGAAGACTGCGCCATCTTCAATCTTGTTGAAGACCTTTTGCCTCGCATCGTATTCGTAGCAGACGAAGGAGGGCTGGAAGCCTGATGCGACGCGGTAGTTCTCGGGAAGCGCGAGGGCGAGCCACGCGGAAGCGTTTGCCTCACCTGGCACACTCCCCTCGGAGGAGAACTCGATGGTGACGGGCTGGTATGCGAAGGCAGAGACTGGCTTAGCCATCATTCCGAAGCGCGAAGTGACTGCCGAAAGCCTGTCGGCGGCGGCGAGGTCAAGCGATGCGGCCTCCCCTGGCTTCTTCACGATGGCCTTCCTGACCGCGCCAGACTCCTCCAGGAAGAGGACAAGCATGCCGTCGGCGGCGCCGTCTGCGACGCCCCTGGTCGTCCCGTTCTCAGTCTCCAGGCCAAGTGCGAGGCTCTTGACGGGGTCGAAGTCCGCCGTAGGCGCATCCGGGATGATTCGGGCTGGATAGGATTTGCCGTTGTAGTCGAACCTTCCGTATGCGATTGCATCGGGTCCTGCGGAGCAGCAGCTGGCGGGGACGGGAATCACGATTCCCCTGAAGTTGACCGTCACAGGGGAGGCGTCCGTAGCGGCAAGCATAGTGAAATCTCCCGTGACGACTCCCTCCTTGCTGACAAGGAGCCTGCCACCGGTTCCGAAGAGCCCGGGGAAGGTGGTGTAGCCGTCAATCTCCTTCGGGGCGAATATTGAACCCGTGGCTGGGTCATAGCTTTCCTCTTCAAGGGTGATTCCCGCGGGGATGCTCTGCGGGAGAATTCCCTCTGGAAGAGCGGTATTGCCATTGGGGATCTCCGCATCTTCGAAGTTCTCGAAGATTGCATAGAAATCGAGGGTCGCATACTCGCCTGTGCCCCGGAGCTGGCTGGTGATGCTCCTGCCCCTGTTGAAGTCGGTGCCGCAGGCACCCACGGGGATAGCGCCAGTGCCGGCATTTGGGGCCACCAGGTAGAAGTCTGTGCAGGCGGAGACGCGCGGCACGGAAATCTCGCCCTGGCGCCCGGGAGAGACGAAGAGCATCCCTCCAAACTCACGCAGGGAGGAGACGCCAACCAAGGCGTGGACATAGATGATTGCAGCACCGTCGGCGCCGCCGCCCGCAAGGGAGACGCTCTGCTCGGGAATCACCGTCCCGTCGCCAAGTTCGCCATGGTATGTGACCGTGCCGTCTTCGGCAATCTCTGCAATGATGAATCCGAATCCTGCATTGGCCTGCTGGAGGGAGACATTGAATGTTCCGGCAAAGTCGTCTGCCGTGAGAGCCGTCAGATTTGGGGTGAATTCCAGTTTGAACTCCTCGCTTCTACGCTTGAGGGTGCCATTCCCCTTGCCTCCGGAGGTGAGCGTCACATTGACCTTGCCGTCTGCACTGGTGGATGCCACCATGCCGTTGTTGTCCTGTAGTGTCCAGTCTGGAAGTGCAAAGGGGATTTCCACTCCTGCAATTTTCGCGGTTGCGTTTAGCTTGTGGGCGGCCTTGTCCCTCGTGAGGGTGAAGATTCCCACGGTATAGTCGACATTTCCCTTTCGGATGACGCGCCCAGTGTAGTTCGTCGTATTTGCGGCGAACTGGTTCTTGTCAACCAACGGGGTGATTGTGAACTCAAGTGTGATTGTCGCGCCGGATGCGCCTGTTGTCCTGGCAAGCGTGATGGTGGCGGACTTGCTTCCGTTTTCGAGGGGAGTTCCCGAGACGACGACCCTTCCGTCCTGGATTATGGCAGTGATTCCCTGGGGGAGGTTGCTTGCGTCGAGTGTCGTATCGTTCGTGGCGGAGAGGAACGGAAGCGTGACAGGCGTCATAGGCATGCTTTCGACCAGGGCGATTTCCTTCGTTGCGCCATTGTCGTACTCCTGGAATGCAGGAAGCGTGAAGACCTTCAGCAGGGTCTGCGAGGGCGTGGCGAGGCGGCAGTTCTCGACTGCCTCGAGTCCGATGGTGAACTCTGCGGGGGTGGTTGCCTCCGGAGCCGCGAGTCCCGAAATCTGCACTGTCTCAACGCCCTGCTGTCCTGCGGACGGGCCGCCGAAGGTGACCGTGTCCCCCCCGTCGGAGGTGACGCCCTCGGGAAGGATGAGCCTGACGGTCGCCGTGGTGCCGGGCGTATCCTCCAGGAGGCTCCTCCAGGCGAGATTCACCGAATAGGACGATGCGCCGCCGGCAAGGCAGTTTTCCGCAGAGGAGAAGGCGACCTCGTATGGGGAGGACATGACATCGCCGACAAGCGAATAGGGGACCGTCCTCTTCTGCCCAGTGACCTTGACCACAATCATCACTGTGCTTCCCGCCGATGCGCTGTAATTGATTTCGGGTGGCGCATCCCAGGTGCCCGTCTTGCCGGCCTTCAGGTTATTACCCGTCTCGTCACGCAGCTCGACAGTCACCGCCGCGTCCGTGTCGAAGTCGCTGCCTGTGCCATTTTTAGCGACAGTGAACTTCCAGTTTGACGGTGCGGAGAATGTGACCTTCCGCCAGTCCTCCCCGTCAAGGCCGCCGATGAATGCGGGGTAGCTGCCATCCTCCGAGGAGAGCGCAAAGACCGCCGTGGTCGTGGCCTTGTCATTGTCCTTTTCCTCGGTCAGGTCCTCCTGGAGGTCGGTCATCGCCGAAACCACCTCCTGGGCAAATTGGTTGAAGTCCACGCCGACAGGGTAGTCCTCGGGGGATTGGCGGACCACTACGCGCATATTTCCATTGCCGTCGGAGACGCATAGCATCAGCGTAGGATATCCAATGGTATTCCCACTGAGCGCATGCTGTGCCTCGAAGGCGTGGTTTGCGCTTAGTTTCGGCTCGATGAGCGATGTTGCAATCTCTATCGAGTCAGGAATTCCCAGTGCGCTGCGGATATATGCCTGGTATGTCGGAGAGTAGAGGAGA
>URJM01000115.1 GCA_900548225.1 uncultured bacterium | reverse complement strand
CCGCCCCTCCCACCGTCCATTGGACGTACGCGCGGGCCTGCGCGCGACCCCCACCCTCACTTTTCCGTGCCTTTCATGGTTCACTTCAATATTCGTGTCCATTCGTGGTTCACCTCAATATTCGTGTCCATTCGTGGTTCTGAATTTTTTCGTGTCTTTCGTGTGTTTCGTGGTTCAATCCATTAGTGTCCATTAGTGTCCATTAGTGGTTCAATACCCCCTGCACTCTTTTCGTATCCATTAGGGTCTTTCGTGGTTCACATCAATATTCGTGTCCATTAGTGTCCATTCGTGGTTCTGGATTTTTTCGTGCCTTTCGTGTGTTTCGTGGTTCAATCCATTAGTGTCCATTAGTGGTTCTGAATTCTTTCGGGTCTTTCGTGGTTTTCGTGGTTCAATACCCCCCTGCTCTCTTTCGTGTTTTTCGTGTTTTTCGTGGTTCAATCCATTAGTGTCCATTCGTGTCCATTCGTGGTTCTGAATTCTTTCGTGTTTTTCGTGGTTTTCGTGGTTCAATCCATTCGTGTCCATTAGTGGATTCACCTAATTAACCAAAAGGGCGAACCTCCGGAGAGATTCGCCCTTTTTTTCTAGGATTTTAGTCGGAGGCTATTCTTCCTCTTCTTCAGGCATGGAAGCGGTGAAGGGAGTATTTGGGACCAGTTCCGTGTCGGACTGTTCGAGGAGCATCTGGTAGAAGTTCTTGAGTTCTGCGTTCTGCTTCATGGCCAGGAGCCCGTCATGGAGTTTCTCGCGTTCGGCGGCATTGGTCTCGCTCTTTTCTGGCACAGTGCGGTTGGCGACGTAGAGGATCTGGTATCCGACGGGAATCACCATGGACTGCATGTTGCTGCCGAGGCTGAAGACCTGCTGTGCCTTGTGTGGGGCCAGGAAGACGCCTGGCGCCTTGACCTTGGGAAGCTCCTCTGCCAGCGCATCAAGCTGGAGCTGCTTCGACTGCCTGACCGAGTTCACGACTGCGGACTGGTTGTAGATGTCGCTGACACTGAAGGAGGGAAGGTCCGTGAACTGGAGATCTGCGGCCGCGGCGGCGAAGTCGCCTTCATTGGCGGCCAGCGCATCTGCGACGCGCTTTGTCTCAGCCTCGGCGCGTGTCTTTGCAGCGGCCATCTCCAAGGACTCGCGATAGACGTGTGCGAGAGTCTGGTAGCTGGCGGGGTCGGTCGCTGGGTCGGCAAGGTGCTGCTTCTCGATTCCAGTCAGGCAGATGACGTATGATGCGTCCTGCCCGAGGATTGCGGAGGAGATAGGCGTGGTCATGGTCAGCGAGAAGAGTGCTCCCGCCAGTTCGCTGTTGGAGGAATTCTGCTGGAGGACATCCATCTTCTCGACCGTGGAGACGTGCGCCTGCGGAATTGACTCGCCCATCTTTGCGGTGAGTTCGGCGGGATTTGCGTCCGCATCCTTTTCGACAGCCTTCCACCAGGCATCCGCCAGGTCGCCTGCGAACTTCACGGCCGCCTCGTCGGCGCGGTTCCGTGCAGCGGCGGCCTTCAGTTCGGCGGCGAGAGTCTCGCGGACATCGTCGAGGGTCTTGCCGTCAAAGTCGGCCTTCTTTGCCTCGTATGCGGCGGCAATCTTCTCCTCGGTGGGTTCGGGCACCTGGTCCAGGTAGCGCTGGCCATCAAAGGTCACCTGGACGAATGAGCGGTTCTCGTAGACCACGAAGTCGCTGACCAGCTGCAGGTCAAATGCATGCTGAAGTTCCTGGAATGCAGTCTGCTTCTGCTGGTCGGAGGCAGTGCTCTTGCGAATCTGCTCCACGCCCGCGATGAATGCATCGTAGGGAGTCTTGACATTCTTCTGGAAGAAGTCAAGCGCCTTCTCCCGTGTGATGGCGTCGATGATGATTGCGCGGAGCGCGTCGGGGGTGCTCTCCTCGGCGAGGGCGGGCAGCGCGTCAGGCATCTGGGTGGCCTGCATGGAGGTAACCATGGCCACGGCGACATACTCGTCGGCAACCACCAGGGAGGTGACGCCACCGAGGGTGGAGACGCCGCGGATTGCGTCGGCAAGGCGCTTCTGGCTGCCTAGGCTGCCGACCATGTCGCCAAGGGCGACGACCCCGGTGGGGGTGACTGTGGCGCCAAGCTTTTCAGCCTGCGCGGTATAGCGGGAGACGCGCGCCTCCTGCTCCTCGTTGTCGACAACGCCCTGGAAATCCCGGTAGAGGGTCAGCGCCTCGGAACGCGCCTTGGCGCGGACGCGCTCGCCAGAGAGGGAGGTGCGGATGGCGGCGGTGACCTCCTCCAGGGACTTGTCCTTGTAGACGGTGTTCTTGTTGGCCTCGTAGCGCTGCTTGATCTCATCCTCGGTGGGGATGGCGGCATCGCCCATCGCGGCGGAGACTGCGTCGTAGCGGAAGACTGCCGCCAGAGCATTCTTGGACTCGGGAAGCTTGATGTCGGCGCGGCGGGACGCAAAATACTCCTGGATTTCCTCCTCGGAGGGGACGGAGTCCTTGGGGGAGACGGGGATTGTGGCGCACTTCAGCGTAAACTGCGCCATAAGGTCGTCAACCTCGGAGTCCGCGACAGTGACCGAATCGGTGACCTGCTTGGCGACGCGGTCGATGATGATGGACTCACGGACCACCTCGTCAAACCCCGCCCCGCTGATCTGGAGCATGTTGTTCGCGGCACCCAGGAGGCGCTCGAAATTCACCTTGTCGAATACCCCGGCCTCGTTCTTGACAATCGGGATCTCCTTGATGTAGTCGCGCATCTCGTCGTCAGTCACCTTGTAAAGCTTCTTTTCAGCCGCATAGTGGAGGACGCGCATTCTTTCGAGGGTGAAATCGAAGAGTGCCTGGCGCTGGCTGCTCAGGTCGACGCCGAAGAAATCCGGGTTCTGGAACCAGAGCGCAAGGGTGGACTTTGCCATCTCCGCCTGCATCTTGTCCACGCGAAGCGTCTTTCCATACATCTTGCCGATATTGGTCAGGCGCCCCTGGCCTCCGGTCATGCTGCCCGGCGTCACAAAGATGACGAAGGTGGCGATGATGATGACGAGCAGGACGAAATACGTCAGCTTCGCGTGCTTCTCGAAGTATCGGTTGAAATGGGAGATGAACATGTTTGCTCTGTTGGAGGGAATTGGTTGAGTTATCGGATTATTCTGAAATTCTGTCTGTCCTCTACCTTAGCGCGTCTACGGCATTTCGGTAGTCGCCATCCTTTGTCCGGAAGACGCTCGATCCTGCCACAAGCAGGTCTGCGCCCGCCTCGCGGACAAGTACGGCGGTAGCGGGTGCGATTCCGCCGTCGACTTCGAGGCGCACCTTCCTGCCCGATGCGTCAATGGCGTCCCTGAGTTCCTTGATTTTGGGGAGCTGGTCCGCCATGAAGGACTGTCCGCCAAAGCCGGGCTCGACCGTCATCACCAGCACAAGCTCCACCTTGTCGAGAAACGGGACGACTGCGGAGGCCGGCGTGCGCGGCTTCAGGGAGATGCCCGCCGAACAACCCAGCCTGTGGATTTCATCGATCACCTCGCGGGGATTGTCGACCGCCTCCACATGGAAGGTTATATGCTCCGCCCCCGCCGCCTGGAAGGATGGCGCATACTTCAGCGGGTCGGTGATCATCAGATGCGCGTCAAAGAACATCCCGGAGAGGGGGCGCACAGCCTTCACCACATCCGCGCCAAAGGAGATATTCGGCACAAAATGCCCGTCCATGATGTCAAGATGCAATACCTCGGCACCTGCCTTCTCGACGGCGGCGACCTCCTC
>URJM01000114.1 GCA_900548225.1 uncultured bacterium | reverse complement strand
CAGGACATCAAATAAGGGACTTCTCTTCTTGTTGCATGGTAGAACCAGTTCTCGTATTCGATTGGGCTTTCATAGCCCAGGGTGGAATGCAGAAACTCCTCGTTGTAGCGCTTCGTCCATGTTGCCAGCGCCGTTTCAAGTTCATTGAATGTCTGGAAATCGTTTGAGTAGATTAGATCCTCCTTGATTGTCCGCATCATCCGTTCCGTATCGGCATTTCCCTTGGGATTGCCGTAGCTTGCGAAGATCTGATTGATTCCAAGTGCCTCGCAGGCACCGCGGAATGCGGTGGAAGTAGGCTGCGATCCGTGGTCGCTGACCAGTTCGGGCACGTCGTAGCCGGCGGGAAGGTCGCGAATCCCCATCGGGAACTCGGACGCGACCGCCTGTTCGAGGGCCGTGATCCAGTCCTGGCTTCTGCTGGTGCGGCTCAGGTGGGCGGCCAGAAGCTTCTTGTCGCCCCAGTCAATGACAATGTGAAGATAGGCCCAGCCTGACTGTGGGAGCATGATCTTGGTCATGTCTGTCCCCCAGAACCTGTTGGGTTCAATCGTCTTGGGCTTCGCCTTTTCCGTGGAGGAATTCCGCCTGGTTGCACGAAGCCTGAGGTTCTTCGGCACAAGAAGCCCATCCGCCTTCATTTTCCACCAGGCCAATTCCTATTCGGCTTTCCGCGTCTCCTGAAAGGGCGGGGAATACGCGCTGGTACTGGATTCGGACGCATCGAGCCGGGACAGCATTTCTACAATCTGGTGGGGGACGTCGTGGACGGCCATCTCCATCTATCTGCCCAGCCGGAACGCCATCGCCCTGGAATGCCTAGACGGCATCCGCGGCAGCAGCGGGCCGGAGCCGTCTGCGCTCTTCATTTTGCACGCCGCAGGAAGATTCGGCCCAGGAGGAGTTCCGGCGTGGCATCATTCCCGTTTCCCGCGAAATAGACTTGGAAGTCGCGGTGGAAGTCGATAGCCCCCAGGGGGAGGAGCCGGTATTCGTCCCGTGAGAGGGTCTCGGCGGGGATGGACACCCTGGTCACTTCCGCAAAATTTGTCCCGTAGGAATAGAAGCCTGTCAAGGCGGCGACGCCACTGGGATTCTGGACGGCGTCGGGGAGGCGGAGTTCGGCGAAGACCTCCCATTCGCCCGCGTCCTCCATGGCGGGGAGATCCACGCGCATCAGCCAGTTAAAGCCCCGGGTGGAGAGTCGGACAGAGGAATTCCGCACGGGCGCCTTTGCGTCGTCGACATACGTGTTTCTGTCGATTTGGAAGGCCTCCCGCGGGATGACCACGAGATGCCCGGGGCGTGTGTCGGCCAGGAGGGGTGGGAGAGCCTGTGGGGGCGCCTCTGGGGTCAGACGCCTTCTGAGATGTTCCAGATGGGCGTCCAGCCGCAGGGATGGGCCGGTGTATTGGTTTTTCCAGGCGGGGGTCCTGGGAATCCGACGGACTCGCTCCGCCAGCGCCTGTACGAGTCCCTCGGTGTTTTCCAGTGGGATCATGGGTGGGTGGCGGGTAACCGTCCGCAGATAGGAGTTCTCCATGCGCCAGAACCGTGTCCATTCCAGGACCGTCTCCAGGGCTTGCACGCGCTTGACGTATTTGTCTTGCCCCGATTCCTTGGCCAAATCCATGGCTTCCTGGACGAGGCAGTCGCCCAGGTCAAGTTCTTCCGGGGAAAGCCACCGTCCCGTGTCCAGCATATAGCATGGCATCGGCCATTTGGATGCGGTGGCGATTTCCTGGTATCGATCCAGCAGTTGCAGGAGCGGTTTTGCGGCAGGGCCGTAGTATTTTTGGAAAAAGTCCCTTTTGAAGGCCTCGACGTCTAGTCGGGGATTCCAGATGCAGTGCGCGATGAGATTCTGTCGATAGGGGGTGAACCATCCAAAGGCCCCCTCGTCCGAGGAGTCTTGGGGGAGGATTTTTTTGACCTTGAGTTCCTGGAAGAGCCGGATGTCCTGGGGAATGGTGGCTGTGTTGGGATGCGCAAGGCCGAAGTTGGTGAAATTCACCGTGTAGAACCACACGTTGACATTATCCGAGATGGCGGTCCATCCTTCCAGTGCTTCCCGGTATCGCCTATTGATGGGATGTGTGAGCGGATGGGCGTTGGATGCTTCGATGAGGCAGACGCGGACATGCACGTGTTCATTGGGGCGTATGGTCTTGGGCGGCTCCAGGGTGAACTGGTAGGCGAAGGTCTCCACGGCGATGCCGGGGAACTCCTCCTGGAGGGCGTCCGCGACCCTGTTCATGAAATCGATGTTCAGGTCGGCGCGGTTTCCCAGGCGCTTTTCGGCCTCCATGCACCGATGGCACAGGCAGATTTCCGTATTGTCATTCTGGGTTATCCAGATGATGTCGGCATTCGGCATCTGCTTGTGCAGAAGATATTTTGCGTTTGTGACGACCTGCTGGAGGGCTTCCGGGTTAGTCATGCAGGGTTGGCTGGTGGCGCCAAGTCGCCGTCCGTCGCGCAGCGCGTAGAACTCCGGTTTGGCGGGCGGTGGATTTTCCGGGTCGTAGAGGTCCGGATGCGCCTTCAGATAATTCTCGTCCGGGAGGAGCTTTTCCAGTGTGTGGCTGCGTTCCATGAAGGTATGGATGGCTCGGGGCGAGGTGTCCGCATTCATGAGGCTGTTGCAGCGCATCCTGTGTGCGAGGATGTCGCTTTTCTCATAGAGGAAGCTGGCGGTGGGGGTGCGTTCGATGAAGGCTGGCGCGTAGTCCAGGTCGATGGGCGGAATGGCCAGGCGCTGGCAGAGCGGAAGATATTCTTCCCCCCATCCCCACCAGCGGATTCCCAGGAAATCCTCCAGGAATTGGGCGAGGGCGTATCGGATGCCAAAGGCGGTGGCGCCTGTGATGAAGATGTCGCCATTCTCCCGGGTCTTGATGCGGATTTGGTCGCGCATCATGGATTCGGAGGTGGTGCCAAGGGCGTTCTCGGTCTGGGGCGTCCAGCCGATGACAAAGGCTGGCGCGCTTTTTTGGGATGCAGGGTGCACGGCGAGGAGGACGCCTGTCAACTTGCGGAAATACTCCTGGAGTTCCCGGGCTGCGCCTTCCTCTTCGGCGGTCGGGGCGTCGGGCAGGACGATGGCGTAGTCGCTTTTCCCGTTCTCAAAGAGGACGAATTCGCGTGGCGTGGCGGCGGCGAGCAGGATGCTTCCGGCGAGGAGGGTGAGGAGGAGCGGTTTCATGATGCACTGACGTTGCCGTGTATGTGTGGGGTGGTTATTGCCTGACGGCCATGACTCTGCCGCAACAGTCGGAGACGTAGATTCTTTCGGAGTCTGCGCAGGGCTTGTTTAGAATGGGCATCCCCACGCGGAGTTGCCTGAGCGCCTTGCCGTCATCGGGGTCCAGTCGGTAGAGGAGGCCGTCGTTGGCGGCGACCCAGAGAGCCTGCTGCAGAAGAAGCGGCGTGGCGGTGACGGCGGGAGGATTGCCTGTGATGTAGTCGCCTGTCGGGAAGATGGATGTCCGGGGGAGGAAGCGCCATGCTTCCTTGCCTGTGGAGGGGTCGATGGCGCCGAGGCCTTTGTTCCCCGATGCGACAAGCAGCAGGCCATTGTCAAGGCGGACGGGCACGGCGGTGGCGGACTTGCAGGGGAAGGGCTTGATGGTGGCGAGGGTCTTGCCGTCCTCCAGGCGGAGTCTCATGATGTCGTTGGCAGAGCCAATGAGCCAGACATCATCCCCGTCGACCAGTGCAGTCGCGTTGGGCAGCCACTGTTTGGAGTGCCATAGGATTCTTCCCGTTGCCAGGTCATGGCGGTAGAGGCCGTTC
>URJM01000113.1 GCA_900548225.1 uncultured bacterium | reverse complement strand
AGGCCGACAAAGGCGCCGCCGCAGATGAAGAGGATGTTCTTCGTGTTCAGCTGGACGTATTCCTGGTCAGGATGCTTCCTGCCACCCTTCGGGGGAATGTTGGCGATGGTATTCTCGAGTATCTTCAAAAGAGCCTGCTGGACACCCTCGCCGGAGACGTCGCGGGTGATGGAGACATTGTTCGTCTTCCGGGCAATCTTGTCGATTTCATCGACGTAGACAATCCCGATTTCCGCCTTGGAAATGTCGTTGTCGGCGGCCTGGATGAGCCTGAGGAGGATGTTCTCGACATCCTCGCCCACATATCCCGCCTCGGTGAGGGTCGTCGCATCCGCGATTGCAAAGGGGACCTGCAGCTTGCGGGCGAGGGCCTGCGCCAGAAGGGTCTTCCCGCTGCCGGTGGGGCCAATCATGAGGACGTTGCTCTTGACAAGCTCGACATTGTCCTTCGGCCTCGACTTCTTTGCGTTCTCCTGCTCGTGGAGGATGCGCTTGTAGTGGTTGTGGACTGCGACGGCGAGGGTCTTCTTCGCCTGCTCCTGCCCGTAGCAGTAGAGGCTGAGGAAGTCGTAGATTTCCCTGGGCGTGCCCAGCCGCTCGCGGGTGATTCCCTTGGAAGGCTCCGCCAGGCGCATCGGCTTGTCGTGCCGCACCATTCCGGTAAGCGGGTCGATGGTGGAGAAGAGCGACTGCTCCATCGAACTCTGGAGCTGCGGCGAAATGTTGTCGGCCCTGCTGATGTATTCAGTCGCGATGGCGACCATCTCCTCGATGACGACGGGCCTGTTGGTGGCCCCCATGGCCCTGAGAAGCATGTTGCAGCATTTCAGGCAGACCAGGGGAAGCCCCTTCTGGCGGAAACCCAGGTCAATCCCGAATTCATGCTCGTGGTAGTTGAACCCGCAGAGCATGCAGATGCCCGTCTTCTCGCTGACGGATTTTGTCGGCTTGCGTGGCATGGCGGCTACCTACTTCTTCGCAGGGGACTTCGGCTGCAGGGGAATGACCGAGTCAACCACGTTGTATTCAGTGGCCTCCTGGGCAGACATGAAGAAGTCACGCTCGGAATCCTTGGCAATCTGTTCCGCGCTCTTCCCAATGTGCTTCGAGAGAATGTCGTAGAGGACAGCCTTGGTCTTCATGATCTCCTGGGCCTGGATGTTGATGTCCGCCGCAGTGCCCTGGCAACCGCCGGAAGGCTGGTGAATCATGATGCGGGAGTGCGGAAGGGCAAAACGCTTGCCCGCGGCGCCAGCAGCAAGAAGGACGGCCCCCATCGAGGCGGCCTGGCCAATGCAGTAGGTGCGGACGTCGCAGGAAATCATCTGCATGGTGTCGTAAATCGCAAGGCCCGCCGAGACGACGCCGCCGGGGCTGTTGATGTAGAAGTGGATGTCCTTCTTGGGATCCTCGCTCTGGAGGAAGAGAAGCTGCGCCATGACGCAATTCGCGACGGTGTCGTCAATCTCACTGCCGAGCATGACGATTCTGTCCTTCAGCAGCCGTGAATAGATGTCGTATTGGCGTTCGCCGTTGCCTGTCTGTTCGATGACGTAGGGTGCGTAGTAACTCATGCGTTGGGTTTCCTGTATCTTGTTGTTGTCTGGGCGATAGTGTCTTTACGCCGAAGCTTCCGCAACGGCGTCCGGTTCGCGTACGCGCATCTCCGCGCACGCGCGTATGAAAATTCCGCCACTCTCCATAGTTGACGATGGAAGGGCGGAGAATGCCGTCCGCAAGGGAGGAGATCCGCAGCGGAGCCCCGGGGACGCGCCTCCGCGACGTGCGGATGGCGTGGGCGGACGGGAAGGAAGGAGGATGGGTGGGGGAAGGCTTCCGCCCCCGCCGCATTCCCCCGGATGAGGCCCGGGCACGCGACGGCGCTTCCACGCCGCCGCCGCACGACCCGGCCGACGGGTTATTCGACTTCGGTGATGTCGGCTTCCTTGACCATCAGGGCAAGCACCTTCTGGCGGGAGATGGCCGTGAACATCGAATTCCACTCGTCACGGTTCTTGCGGAGTTCGTTGATGTACTGCCCAAGCTCCATGCCTACGCGCTGGGCATTCCTGGCACAGTAGCCATAGACCTCCTCGGTGGTGATCTGGATGTTCTCCTTCTGGGCAATGAGGTCGTAGGCACGGACGAGCCTGATGGTCTTCGGAACGTCCTCGGCAACACGCTGCTCGGCCTTCTCAAGCTCCTTCTCAAGCTCCTCGCCCTTCAGGCCACGGGACTCAAGACGCTGCTTCTCAATCTCGTTGGACTCCTGAAGAACCCTGGCCAGATGCTTCGGAGGAATCTCAAAGGAGAGCTTGGAGGAGTATTCCTTGACAATCTGCTCGTAGACGTTGTTCTCCTGGGAGACCTCGGCGTTCCTCTCCATCTGCTGGCGGACCATCGCCTTGACGTCGTCAAGGCTCTTCATGCCAGTCTGCTTCTCAAACTCCTCGTCAAAGGCAGGAGGCGTGAAGCCGTGGACTTCGCGGAGGGTGAAGTGGTAGTTGAGTGTCTTGCCACGCAGGGATTCGATGCGGAAGTCCTCGGGGAAGGTCACAGGCGCGTCCTTCTCGCCATTCAACTCGACACCCTCCATGATGGCGGTGATGCCAGGAATGGACTCGGGGTCGCGAAGAATCTGCCACGCATTGGTGCCGGACACCAGGAACTTCGCCCGCGGGTCGTTCTTGAGCTCGTCATCGGCATCACAGGTGTAGTCGACGCGAACCATGTCGCCCTTATGGGCAGGCCTCTCCACCTTCTCGTAGGTTCCACGCATGTGGAGGTAGGTGTCCGCAGCCTCGTCAACCTGCTTGTCGTCGATGACAATCTTCTTGCGGGTCGCCTTCAACCCCTTGTATTCGGGAAGCTCGAACTCGGGGAAGACTTCGAGGGTGGCCTTGACAGTGAAATCCTGTCCGGGAACATACTCCGGAATGCGGTCGCCCTCAAGGTCAATCTCGCTGGCCAGGGTGAGCTTCTTCTCGGCGACGACTTCCTCTACCGCCTGGTTGGCCAGGTAGGCCGCAGTGTCAGAGAGAATCTCCTTGCCATGAAGACTCAGGATCATGGACTGGGGAATGTGGCCGGCACGGAAGCCAGGCTTCTGGACATGCTTCGAATAATAATCCAAATGCTTGTTGTACGCCTTCTTGCCAACCTCGGCAGGAACAGTGGCAGTAAGCTGCAATGTGCAGGGCGAAATGGTAGTCAGTTGGGCGTTGAGGCCGCTCTTGTAGGTTTCCACTTTCTAAGCTCCTTAAGAAAAAACAAGGGATGAACTAATTCAAAAAATCCGGGACGGACAGAAGGAGGAAGGCAGGCCGCCACACTCTCGAAAAAAGGGAATCGCCACGGCAAAAAAACCACGGCACCGTCCGCACAACGTAAAGTAGCGTACTATAATCCAATATGAGTAGGGAGAAGGGAGAAGAGGGTAGAAGGTAGTGCGTGGACACTATGCAGTGGGCTTCCGTTATGGATCGCACGGCGGAATCGCCGCGCGATCCCTGTGTGTGAATCTCTCTTTCCTATACCTGCACGGCAGAATCGCCGTGCGATCCCTGTGTGAATCCTTCTCTGACCTCTACCTGCGCGGCGCCTGCCGCGCTCAACGGAAGCACACTGCTTTTTCAAGGGAAGAGGGAAGAAGAGAGGAGAGGGGAGTGCGTGGTTGGCGCGCTTGGGCGCGCCTCGCACGGCAGAATCGCCGTGCGATCCCTGTGTGAATCCTTCTCTGACCTCTACCTGCGCGGCGCCTGCCGCGCTCAACGGAAGCACACTGCTTTTTTCAAGGGAGAAGGGAGAAGAGGGTAGAAGGTAGTGCGTGGACACTATGCAGTGGGCTT
>URJM01000112.1 GCA_900548225.1 uncultured bacterium | reverse complement strand
CAGGGGCGGGGGCGGAGCCATTGTCCTCGACGATCGGACGGGCCGAGGGGTAGATCCTGACAAGCTTGACCAGGACGGACTGCTTTTCGCTGGAGTTGAGGAGGGGCACCCGCTTGACGCAGCGCACGAGGTTCCTGATTGCCTCAGGGTCGCCGTCCTTCATGACGGCCTTCTGGAACGCCATGTCGTCGAGAAGCAGCTTGCGGATATTGCGCTGTGCCTTCAAGTAACTGCCTTTCAGGTCCTTGTGGAGGGTTTTGAAGAGGAGGTAGCTGTCGGCCAGGAACTTGGTGCGCTGTTCGCTCCTGGGAGCCTTCCAGAGCCAGCAGTAGTGGTCCGCGGTGGGTTTTCCGTCCTTGAAGTCCTGGTAGACCCTGTCGACGAAGCGCTGGTGTTCCTCCTTGTCGGCGAGTGCCTGTTCGGCGTGGCTCCAGAGTCTGAAGGGCATCATGAGGGTTCCGTCGATGAGATACTTTTCGCCGGCGACGGCCTTTGTCAGCTGCAGCCAGATGGAGACCTGCTTGCCGGGGAGCTGGTCTGTCACCTCGACAAAGAGGCTGGTGTTGTTCCATGCGGCGACAGAATCCTTGATTCCCTTGAGGAACTCCGTCAATGGCTTGGCGAGATTCTGGTTCTTGCAGATGATGGAGACCACATTCGCCCAGCGGACGGCCATCTCCTTTCGGGGGGCCTCGCGCATCAGGATGTTCTGGATGTTTTCGCGGTTGATGTCGTCTGCCTCGAGAGTTGCCGCCTTTTCGATGCGTCCTTCGATTTCGACCAGGGAGCGGCTGTAGTCCCAGCGGCTGGCCAGGGCGGGGGCTGCATCCTTTTCAGCGGTCGTGGCGCGGGCTTCCCGTGCGGGAGCCGCAATCCTGCGGAGTTCGTCGGCTGTGTAGATTGCGGGGACCAGGATCTTGTCGACGAGCTGGGAGGTGATTTCCAGGCGCGTGACGACTCCTTCGCGGGCCGCGTTGTGGAGCTCCTGGCTGTCCGCGTAGTTGACCGACTTCTTTTCGATGAGGGCTTCCATTGCGCTGCCCTTGAGGATGATGACGCTTCGGTCGAGGAAGTCCTGGAGCGGGACGAGCCGTTCGCGTTCCTGGGAGACCTTGACCTCGCAGGCCGCCTCGTCCAGGCCGAGGACCTTTCCCAGCCCGAATGCCGCGTCCCAGCATGTGGCGTCTTCCTTGATGGCCGCGAAGACCTTCAGCCTTCCTGCGGCGACGGCGAGGTCGGAGACCGTGTCGATTCCGATGGCGTCCAGGATTCCTGCTGTGTTTGTGCATCGTGGGAAGAGCGCCTTGAAGAGCTGGTTGTACTTTTCGCGGAGCATTGGCGTGTCGATGCCCGTGTAGAGCATCGCCTGCAGGAGGCGCACCTGTTCGGGTGCGAGCTTGTCGGTGGCCTTGACGCCTTCGAAGATGTGTTCGCATCCCTCCTGCCACTCCTTGCGTGTGGATTCGGGCCATGCCTTGGCGTTGGGCGCGGTGGCGTTCAGGATGTCCGCCAGCGCGTTGCTGGCCATGATTCCCGTCTCGCCCGCTTCGGCAAAGAGCTTCTTCAGTGCGTGGATGTCCTGGTAGGTCGTAGCGGATGACATAGGTTTTCTAGTCTCTCTAGTAGTAATTTTGCTTGTGTATCTGGGGTGATTCTTCGGATGAAGTGGAAAAATCGTGTGGTGGCGGCTACTTGCCCAGCCGTTCCCTGTTGAGTCTGACATGCTCCGCAATCTTGGTTGCCTCGTATTCGTTCCAGAGGGGTTCGATTACCAGGATGTCGCCGTCGCGCATCTGCGGGGTGAAGTGTGATGTTCCCACGTATGTCCCGTCGACGACCACCGCGTATACGAGTCCGAGGTTGGATCCCGCGGTATGCCTCATTGCGCCGAGGTTCCAGATGTCGACCTTGATTCTGAGTCCGTAGAATCCGTCCTCGTCTGGACCGTATGGTTCTGCGTCGAGGAAGGACCTTGCGCTGAGGAATGGGAAGTTCTTGATTGTGTACTGCAATTCGCGGTTTGAGTTGCGCACCTGCTTGCTGAGGCTGGTGCTCACCTGCGGATTTGCGAATTCATGGAGCGAGAGGACGAATACCGGCTTGTAGGTATTGCAGGATGCGAGCAGCATCCCGAGAAGGAGCAGCGCTATGGCGAATGGGATTCTCATCATGTCAAGTCCGTTAGATTTCCGAGAGTTTCCTGTAGATGGTCGCTACGCTTATGCCGAGGAGTCTGGCCGCCTTCTCCTTGTCTCCTCCGTTGTCGGCCAGCACCTTCTGCAGATACTGGCGTTCGCAGGCCCGGAGATACGCCTTGAGCGTCATGCATTCGGCGGATGGCGCTTCGGGGATTGCCTCCTCCTGCCCCTGGGGCCTGTCGAGTATTTCCGGGGGCAGGTCGCATCGGCGAATCACGCCCTTTTCCGCGAGGGTTGCGCCGCGTTCGAGGGCATGCATCAGTTCGCGGACATTTCCCGGCCACGGATGGGCGCGGAGCGTCTTCCATGCATCGGGGGCGATGCATGTGGGCCTGGCGGGATTCCCTTCGGCGAGTCCGTCGAGGAATGCGTTGACGAGCAGGTCGATGTCCCCCTCGCGTTCGCGGAGCGGCGGCACGCGCAGCTGGAATGCGCTGATGCGGTAGAAGAGGTCCTGGCGGATCTTGCCCTCGTCCTTCAGCTTTTCCACATCCTCGTTGGTTGCCGCAACCACGCGGACATTCACGGGAATCGCCTGTGTCGAACCGACGGGGCGCACCTCCCGCTCCTGGAGGGCGCGGAGCAGCGCCATCTGGGTGGGCAGGGGGATTGAGCCGATTTCGTCAAGGAAGAGCGTGCCTCCGTTTGCGGCAACAAAAAGGCCGTCCTTGTTGTGGACGGCCCCAGTAAACGCACCTCTTACATAACCAAAAAGCTCGCTCTCCAGGAGGTTTTCTGGCAGAGACGAGCAATTGACGGGAATGAAGGGCTGCTGGCTTCGGCAGCCCGCGCCGTGAATTGCCTTTGCGACGAGCTCCTTGCCAGTGCCGCTCTCCCCGAGAATCAGGACGGTCATTTCGGAGGAGGCGACCTTTTCAATCTGCCTGTACAACTCCTGCATGGGGGCGGATTCGCCTACAATCATGCCGAAATGGCGCTCGACGGATGACGCGTCACCCGCCGAGCCGGCCGCTTCGACTCCGGCGGACTCCCCGTCTCGTCGGGCCGGGCGCTGGGCAAGCGCCTCGCGGAGCATCCTTATAGCCTTTTCGGAGCGCACGGGAGTGGGCAGGAAGCCAAAGGCGCGCCCCGAGTCCACAATTCCCCGCGCGGTCGTAAGTTCGTCATAGCTCGCAAGAAGTATCAGCTGGACAGACGGGTTTGCCGCTTCGGCGAGGGGGATTGCCTCCTCCGCAAAGCACATGTCGCAAAAGATTGCGTCCCACGTCCTGGAATGGAAGACACTTTGAATATCCTTTTGTGTCGAGACGCTCCGGACGCGGCATCCAAGTGTCCTCAGCAGCGACCTGAGGACCTCGCCCCTGCCTTCGTCGCTCTCCAGGAGCAGAATCCGCGCATAGAGCGGTTCCGAGGCAATAGGATGGAGACCTTCATCTTGCATAGGTGCGTACTTTACCGCATTTTATGGAATTTTCCCTATTTGTCAGTAGGAATGCAGGTTTCCACAGGTGGAAGCCTTGTGGTTTTCCTGGGGCTACCGCAGTTTGATCATGATGATCGCGAAGAGCGGCATGAGCAATGTCTGGAGGAGCATGAACCTTACGAGGACCTGCGGATTGGACCATCCCATGTTTTTCCGGCAGTGGTCATGGATTGGAAACCTGTACTTGTGGAGGAGTTTGACGACGGGGTGCTGTCTTTCGGCCTCCTCGTCCGTCGCGAAGTTCTTCGGGTTGATTGGGTTGTCGACGCTGGAGAGCGGCGGCCTCGTGTCCAGCCCGCACT
>URJM01000111.1 GCA_900548225.1 uncultured bacterium | reverse complement strand
CTCCACGCTCCTAACGTGGGCATGTATGTTTGTGGCCCTACCGTGTATGGCGATGATGTCGCGTCCTGCCGTAATGATAGTCGCATTCTTCCTCCCGGCGGAAGTGACCGATCCATCGATCTTCACGTCCCGGCCGGCGGTGAAGGTAGTAGCGTCATCATAAATGTTTCGTGTCGAGGTAACATCTCCTGTAATCAGGAGGTCGCCTTCCGTGGCGGTGGCGGCAACTCCCCCGGCCTTAATCGTTCCGTTGATGGTCGCGTTGTTCTTCGCGGTGATGGTCGCCTTGCCATAAAGTCCGTTGGTGGCATTGATGTTGCCGTTGATCTCCGCATCCCTGCCGGCAAGGAGCTCGACAGAAAAATCGTTGGATGTCACATCTCCGTTGACGACAAGGTCGCCCTCGGCTGCACTCGCGTGAACCCGTTCTCCTCCAGTGACATCGTCATTGAGCGTCGCATTGTTTTTTGCATCAATAGTGACAAACCAGGAGTCAACAGTCCCGTTGAGAGTCACATCATTGCCAGCGTTGACATCCACGGAGTTTCTAGAACCTGTTGCCAGCCTGGCGAGAGTCGCGTCGCGGCCAGCGATGATTTCTATGTGGCCATCTGTCGCTGTAAGATCGGCAGTGGAGATGACATCGCGTCCAGCCGTGGCGCCCACTTTCATGTCGACAGTAACCGGGGCTTTTATGACGACGTCTCCTTCGGTTGCAGTCGCCCAGAGTCTGCCGCCTGTGACCTCGCCGTTGAGGGTCACGGTGTTCTTCGCAGTAACCCGGACATCTGATGAATAATCATTAGGATGTGCCGTGGAGAGTTTTGCCAGGGTCGCGTCGCGGCCGGCGGTGATAGTCATCGCACCCTCAGCCACGTCAAGTGCGCCGGTAGACACGGCGTCGCGGCCGGCAGTGATGTGGATATTACTCTGGGTGTTGGCTGCGCCATTGATCTGCACGTCGCGGCCGGCGGCAAGTACCATCCATTTCGTGGTGACAGGTGCATTGACATTGACGTCGCCGGCATTGGTGGTGAAGTTGATGTTGCCCGCCTTCATGTCCTCGCCTGTGGCATAGATGTCATGCTTGGCATTCAGCGCAAGCCTTCCGGCCACATTCAGGTTGGAGGTGCGCAGGAAGATATCGTCCTCGAAGGAGGTGATATTCAGGGTGCCGAATGCGGACTCGCCTCCATTGATGGAGAGCTCCACACGCTTGGGGGTGGTGATGTCAAGCCGACCGGTATTTGCCAAGGCCGTGTTCGCAATGATCGAGACATTCCCCAGCGCCTCGACACTGGCAAAGTTCCCGATTACCAGGTTGCTGCCCTGGAGCTTGATGTCATTCGGATTGTTGAAGTGGACGTAATCCAGAAGACCCAGATTCCGCTCGGCCTTGAGACTCAGCCCGAAGGTGCCGCCAATCATGATTTGTTCCAGATTTTCACCCTTGCCCCTTGTGAATGTGACGTCGCCTGCCCAGCTGCCGCCTGACGTGTAGGAGAAGCCCCAGTTGGCTGCCTGAAGCTGCCCCGAAAGATACTTCGAATTGTAGTATGTGCAGACGGGTGTCCCGTAGTTGTATTGGACGCGGGTGGCTCCAGTCAAAGGATCAGTTACATCCTTTGTAGAATACGTATATGTCCAGCCGTTTCCATCCTTGTCATACACTGTCATGTTTGAAGTCGTGCATTCGGCATTGGAGCTGGAGCTGTACGGGGCATCGAAGGTCGGGGCGATGGCGCCTCCTGCGTTGGGATGGTACTCTGCGTACCTGGTTCCGTCTTTGCCCTTGTATCCGCCTGCCTGGAGCGATCCGATGACGATCGAGCCCTCTGGATCCAGGAGGATTCTATCAGCGGTAAGGTTGCCCAGGTTCGAGGGGGCGGAGTTCTTGCCGGAGAATTCCGCGGAGGAGGCGACGACAGTTCCGTTGTTGGCTTCCACGAGTCCCTTTCCCGCTTCCGCGGTCAGGATTGCCTCGCCGCCTGCGGCGTTGATGGTGCCTTCATTGACCACCTTGGTGTCATGGGCGCCAGTCAGTCCGGAGAAGTCGATTGAGAGATTTGCGCCGTTGCCGAAGTTATCGAGCTTGACGGGGCCCGCCGCGCCGACCAGGGCAGCCTGGCTGGCGTTGATGGTGCCGTAGTTTTCGACGTTCTTGCCGATGAGGGCGGCCGACTCCGCATTGATGGTGGCGCGGTTGACGACGCTTGCGCCCGAGTCGCCCTGGAACTTGAGGTTGCCGCTCCAGAAGTCGTCATTGCTGATGTCGTAGGTGGATGCAATGAGGCGGTTGACGTCGATGACCGCTCCGGAACCGAAGAGGATTCCGTTGGGGTTCACCAGGTAGAGCCCGCCTGTCGCCTTCAGGGATCCCAGGATTTCGGAGGCATTTGCGCCGACGACACGCGCCAGCATGGCCGCCTTGGTGGAAATCTGGTTGATGTCGACGGTGTATCCCTTGCCAATGTCAAAGGAGTCCCAGTTCACGATTGCCTTTGCGGTGGCCTGGTCGACGGTCATGGTCTTGCCGTTGACGGTGACCGTCACCTGCCCCTTCACCACATTCCAGCCCGAAGGCAGGTTGCGGCCCATGACGGGCGCCACTGGCCAGAAGAACATCACGGCCGCCAGGAAGGCCGAAAGAGCCTTCAGCGGAATGGAAAGTCGGGAGCGTCCGATATTAGTATGACTTGTATTATTCATGGCTTTTATCCCCTCGATTCTTGGTTTGTTCTGATAAACCGTGCCTCCTTTGCCTTAGAACTGCATCTGGAGCGAAAGGTGGAAACGCCCGTTCTGGGGAGTGTCCTCCGACGCATGCTTGATGAGCGCCAGGCCGTAGTCCGCCGCGGCCTGCGCATACTTCGTGATGCCGAGACGGACGCCCACGCCCACGGAGAGGAGCGACTGGCCGTCGTTGCGGCCGCTGGATCCGTCGTTCTGGTAGTTCTGGCTGGAAATGAATCCGTAGTCCGCGAAGATGACTCCCTGGATGCGGTGGAGCTTCCAGGAGTTGGGGTCTTCGGCCAGCTCCTCGTCCGTCTGCTTCAGTCCTGGCAGGCAGTTTTCGAGGAGCGGGGTGCGCAGCTCCACGGTTGCGGAGAAGAAGCTGTCGCCGGCCACCTCGGACTCGCGGTAGCCTCGGATGCTGTCATAGCCGCCGAGGTATTCGCGGCAGGAGTTGGGGAGGGTGTCGTCGCTGTAGACTGCCTGCGCCCGTGCGAAGAGAGTCCAGCGTCCGGGATGGTCTTCGCCGTCGAAGAGCCTCTGGACACGCGCCGCGGCCAGTCTCGCCTGGAAGAACGTGCCGTCCGCCTCCCAGCTTTCCTCGATGAAGGTGGAGCGGTCGCTGGAGCCCAGCTTTCCGGCGCGGTTGCCCGTGAATGTCAGGGTCGCGAAGTTGCGTCCGTTGAGGGAGTCGTAGACCAGGCTGGAGTAGCCGATGGTCAGGTAGGGCATCGAGACCACCGCGGTGGTGAGGTCCAGGTCGGTGCCGAAGACATTCAGGCGGTTCTTGGTCCGGGCAAGCTTCCAGCCGGCGGTCGCAGTCCAGCGCTTGAATGCGTCCGCGTAGAGTTCGCGCTCGAGCTGGAGGGAGAAGGTGTAGCCACGACCGGAGATGTCGGCGTCCGGAATAACGTTGTCATAGCCGGAGTCGGTCCAGCTGCCGGTGATTCCGAGGGTCCAGAGGTCGTTCAGGGGGAGCTGGTAGCTGCCGAAGACCGCGTTGGTGGTGTCGAAAAGGTCGCCGTCGGTGATGTAGCCCAGGGTGAGGACGTCATCGTGGCGGGTGAGATTGCTGTGCTGCAAGGTTGCGCGGACGCGGACGTCGGAGTCGGCCTCGCGGCTGGTGGTGTTGGAGAGCTCGATGGAGCCGTGGATCGGCAGCGCGTCCTCGTATTCGACTTCGGCATCCACATAGATGCGGCCGTTGCGGCGGACG
>URJM01000110.1 GCA_900548225.1 uncultured bacterium | reverse complement strand
CTCGGGAATCAAGGAACTGAATGTCCTCGAGGACAAGCTCCTCACCGTCGAAGACCCCGTCGAATACGACCTGGAGGGCATCATGCAGGTGCCTGTCCACGAAGCCGTCGGAATGACCTTCGCAAATGCGCTCAGGGCATTCCTCCGACAGGACCCCGACCGAATAATGGTCGGTGAAATCCGTGACAAGGAGACCGCCGACATCGCAATCCAGGCGTCTCTCACGGGACACCTGGTCCTCTCGACCCTCCATACCAACGACGCGGCCGGCGCTGTCACACGTCTGATTGACATGGGAATCGAACCATTCCTCATCAGCTCCACCGTCATCGGAGTCCTGGCACAGCGGCTCATCCGCAGATGCTGCCCGAACTGCCGCCAGGAATACGACCCCACGGACGACGAGCTGGACGCATTCGGCATCACGCGGGAACAGCTCGCGGGGCGCAAGTTCTACCGGGGCGAAGGGTGCGACTTCTGCAATGGCTCCGGATACAAGAAGAGAATCGGCATCTTCGAACTCCTGAAGACCTCCCCCGAAATCCAGGTCATGATCAACCGCAGGTGCCCGACCCAGGAAATCAAGCAGAAGGCAATCGAACAGGGCATGAGGACTCTCCGGCAGGACGGGCTCTGCCACGTCCTGAACGGCATCACCAGCGCGAAGGAGGTCATACAGTTCACCTTCGCGTAGCCACAGGCTTCACTACAGGAAATTCAATGGAAGCACGACCCCGCCGCCACGGCGGAGGCCGACAATCACCCTAGGAGCATATAAGACAATGGCCAAACTCGAAATGGCGGATTTGCTGGACCTGGTTCTTGAGGAAGGCGCCAGCGACCTGCACCTCCCCTGCTTTTCCCCGCCTACCCTCCGACTGCACGGAGAACTCACCCCGCTGGATGTCCCCCCAATGCAACCCGAGGACACCGAGTACCTCATGAAGTCAATCACCAGCGAGGCAAACCAGCAGAAACTCCAGCAGGACGGAACCGTGGACTTCGGTTTCGCATTCGGCGACAAGGCCCGATTCCGTGTCTCCGCATTCCGGGCACGCGGAAATATCGCCCTGGTCCTGCGAACTATCTCCAACAACCTGCTTACACTCGAGCAAATCGGACTCCCGATGGCGTGTAAGGACATCCTCTTCCGGCCCAGGGGACTCGTCCTCGTCACAGGACCCACCGGCTCGGGAAAGTCAACCACCCTCGCCTCGATGATCGATGTCATCAACCACGAAAGAAGCGACCATATCATCACCATCGAGGACCCCATCGAATTCTACCACACCAGCCGGAAGTGCATCGTCACACAGCGCGAAGTCCATAACGACGTCCCCTCGTTCGCGGACGCAATCAGGCGAGCCCTCCGACAGGACCCCGACGTCATCCTCGTCGGAGAAATGCGAGACAACGAGACAATCTCCGCCGCAATCACGGCGGCTGAGACCGGTCACCTGGTCTTCGGAACCCTCCATACCACGGGCGCCGCGGAGACAATCGACCGTATCGTCGACTCGTTCCCGACAAACCAGCAGGCTCAGATCCGCACACAGCTCGCGTCGACGCTTATCTGCGTCATCTCGCAGCTGCTGCTGAAACGCATCGACAAGAAGGGGCGCGTCGCCGCATTCGAGGTCATGATCTCCACGCCATCCATCCAGGCCCTTATCCGAGATGGAAAAACCTTCCGTATCACGTCGGATATCCAGACCGGTGCCAAATACGGCATGAATACCCTGGACTCCCACCTGATCCAGCTCTACAACCAGGGGAAGATCTCCTACGGAGACCTGATTACAAAGTGCCGCGACGCCGAAGGAGTCGTCCAGAAGATCCACGACCAGCTCAAGGCAGACAGGAATTCAATGCCTTCTGCCAAGCGCTAATACACACGGAGGCCACCAGATATGGCAAAATTCCAATACACAGCCTACGATGCTGACGGCAAGCTCCGCAAGGGGATTATTGACGCAGACGACGAGTCGTCGGCAATCAAGCAGCTCGAGAGCCAGGCGCTTTCGCTGACCAGCCTTACGACCATTGGCGGCGGCCAGAAGTCCAAGGGGGCGGGTTCAGGCGCGGGTTCGCTCTTCGGCATGCCGAAGATTCCGAAGAAGCACCTCTGCACCGCCACGCGCCAGCTGGCAACGCTTCTTGAGGCAGGTCTGCCCCTTGTCCGCGCCCTGAGGACTCTCCAGCGGCAGGCGAAGGGCAACCAGCCCGCGCTCTTCAAGGTCATGGGCAGCCTGGCAGACTCGGTCGAAGGCGGCTCCACCTTCTCCGAAGCGCTCTCGCTGCATCCGAAGTCCTTCGACAAGCTCTATGTCTCCATGATCCGCGCCGGCGAAGCCTCCGGCGCCATGGAAATCGTCTTGAACCGACTTGCCGAATTCATGGAAAAGGCACAGCGCATCGCCGGCAAGGTCAAGTCCGCCATGGTCTATCCTATCGCGGTTCTCATCATGGCAATGGGCATCACCGCAGGTCTGATGATCTTCATCATCCCGAAGTTCGGCGCGATGTTCGAGGAAATGCTCCCCGGAGAGTCCCTCCCGGGAATCACCACCTTCGTCATCAACTGCTCATACGCAATGCAGCACCACTTCATGACGGTCTTCCTCTGCTTCATCGGAATCATCATCGTCCTGAAGCTCTTCCTGAAGACGAAGCTGGGCACATACCTATGGGACTTGATGTGTATCAAGATCCCCGCAATCAGCAGCCTCGTCGTCAAGAATATCTGCGCACGATTCGCACGAACCCTGGGAACCCTCATGGGCTCCGGCGTCGCAGTCCTCTCGGCGCTGATGATTGTGCGCGATACCGCCGGCAATGAGATCTTCGCCCGCGCAATCGATACGGTCCACGAGGCGGTCAAGGAAGGCGAGGGAATGACGAAGCCCCTCGAAAAGTCAGGCATCTTCCCGCTGATGCTCTGCTCCATGATCGAAGTCGGCGAGGAAACCGGTGCCCTGCCGGACATGCTCAACCGCGTCGCAGTGGTCTATGAGGAGGAGGTCGACCGCGCGGTCGAGGCACTCACTTCGCTCATCGAACCTCTGATGATTATGTTCCTGGCTGTCATCATCGGTACAATCGTCATCGCTCTCTTCGCACCACTGGTCAAGATGATCGATAAACTCGGCGGCTAGAGATAGCAGGCACTCCGCCAAAATGGGGCGTCGGGAATCATCTGCCCCGACGCCCCTGTTTTTTCGTAGGGATAAAACCAAAAGGCTCTCCTCCAAAAAAAATGAATCTCTGGGACGGCGACCTGCTGACACGCGTGAAAAGGGGCGATATGAAGACGCTCTGCCAACTCGATGCACGCGGATTGACGCCTGCCCCTGGAGAGGACGCAGAGGGCTTCGCAATGCGGCTGGAGGCGCTCCAGCAAAGGTTCCAGGAGTTCCAAAGGGATATCGGTTCCTCGTCGGGAATCTCACTCGAAGGACTCAGGGTCGACGCCGCCTCGGAAATCCCACGGGAAAACCGAAGGGAACCCAACCGCCAGACGGAAAGGCTATATGGATTCGAATGCGACTGGGTGCCGGGATTCTTCTGCAATCCACGGGCAAGCTGGCTCTTCGGAGGATGCACGTATACATTCCCGCCAACGCTCTTCACGGTCTTCATAATCGGAGAAAGACTCCGCGCAAAAAAAAGACATCTCTTCTATGACCGCGACGAAATCCTCGCACACGAGGTGTGCCATGTCGCACGCGCGTCCCTGGACTCAACGGAGTTCGAAGAGCATTTCGCATACCAGACGGCAAGGAGCGCATTCAGACGAAGCTGGGGGGGAATCATGCATACGCAGATGGATTCCTTCGCATTCATGCTGGCATGCCTCGCCCTGGTGGTATGCCAACTCCTGAATGCGACGTGGCACGCATTGCCCGCATGGACGGGATGGACTGTATTCGCCGCCACGGCACTCTTCTTTGTCCTCAGGCATGCAAGGACAAGGCATGTGTTCAAAAAGGCCCTGGAAAACCTGAAAAAAGCCTGCAAGGGGGATGAACGAAGGGCAAGAATCCTCGCCTTCCACGCAACAGACAGGGAACTACATCAACTCGCCAAGGCAAAGGACATCAACGCGCTCCTCCAAAAGTTCACCGATCTTAGATGGAGGATCGCTCTCCAAAGAAGGATGAAAGAGTAGAGAGTAGGGAGGAGGGAGGAGAGGGTAGTGCGTGGACACTATGCAGTGGGCTTCCGTTGAGTAGAGAGTAGGGAGGAGGGAGGAGAGGGTAGTGCGTGGCCACTTTGCAGTGGGCTTCCGTTAAAAGTAGAGAGTAGGGAGAAGAATGGAGAGGGTAGTGCGTGGCTGGCGCGCGTGGGCGCGCCC
>URJM01000109.1 GCA_900548225.1 uncultured bacterium | reverse complement strand
GTCGCTGGGGAATGTCACCGCCGCCAGAAGGTTCGCCCAATGCTACGGGGAGGATGTCCTTGAAAAGCTCGGCATAGGGGAAATAGCCCCCGACCAGGTCCGAATGACGCCGGAACTGGTCAGGGACTAGGCCGCCCCGTCACATCAAGGTTCGCTTCAGCCGCCCCGTGCGTTTAATTCCTCCGAAAAAGGTGCCGCGCAGGACGGACGGGAGAATTGCGTCCCGAAAGGAGGCGACTTTGCAGAATCTAACGCAACGCCTGACCTGGGGAGGACGGCGCGGGAAAAAAACTTGCGGAATAGAATGCACGACTTGCGGAAATAAACGCACGCGTTTTTCACCTCAGGGTGCGTTTACTCCTGCGAAGGTGCGTTTACTTTTTCAAGTTTCCCCGAAGGGGAGCAAAAATCATTCAGGAGACACAATGCGAACTGCGTAGCGGCGGAAGGGCACGGCCATGGCGCAGGCGCAACCCCTTCGCATTATTCCCAGGAAAAGCAGTTCCAGAACCACGAACCGCACGAAATCAGTGACACGGCATCATAGGGGAATGGCATTCGTGGTCCATCCATGTCCATTCGCGGTTCTTGCCAGCCCTTTCGCGTGTTTCCTGTGTTTCGTGGTTTCCCTCACCTCTCCTCTGGGGGCGCTGGGCGTTTTCGCGCGAATTTGTCAGGAATTGTCATGATTTTTCTTGGAATCGTTTGCAAAGCCTGAATTTCATTATATATTCCCTATGATTTCAGATTGTTTCCCTTTTTGTCACCATTTGTCATAGTTTAGTTTTTCTTTCTATTCATTAACCATTCAGCTCGTGAGGGCATTGACATGATTCTGACACTGAAAGAGTTAGCGGAGTATTTGCGTGTAAACGAGCGTACCGTTCTTCGCATGATTCAGAACGGCAAGATTCAGGGTGCGAAGATTGGCGGCCAGTGGCGTTTCAACGGCAGCCAGATTGACCAGGTGTTTTTCCCTGGCGCGGATTCCAAGGATTCTCCATTGGAGTCTGAGGATTCCACCTCCATCATCACCCATCCCCAGATTGGGATTCCCGTGAGCCGTGTGATGAGCGAGGATCGCATTCTTCTGAATTTGAAGAGCAAGGATGCCGAGGGAGTGATCAAGGAATTGACCGACGCCCGTCTTCTGTATGGTTTGGTTTTGGACGCCACCGACCTTCGCCTCAAGTGCATGCAGCGGGAGCAGGTTCTTTCGACCGCAGTTGGCGAGGGCATTGCGATTCCCCATCCCCGCGACCCGATTCCGACCCTTCGTGCCAGCGCGGCCGTGATCTACGGCTACTCGAAGGAGGGCGTTGACTTCAACGCCCCCGACGGCAAGCCCGTCCACATGTTCTTCCTGATTTGCAGCCAGAACATCGAGCTTCATCTTCACCTGATGGGCTGCATGGCTCGGCTTTTGAAGTCCAAGGAGTTCATCAAGGCCCTGCCCGACTGCAAGAGCAACGCTGATGTCATCAAGCTTGTCATGGAGCAGGAGCGCACCGACTTCCTCTCCACCGACAGCGCCAGCAAGTAGTCATTGCATCCATAAGAGAGTGGCAACCGAGACGTCGGCGACTGTCAACCAGCTGCCGGCGTCTTTTTGCATTCACGGGGATAGGTTTTCTTCGATGTGCCAATGCGGAAACCAGCCAGATTGCGAGAGGGATGCTTCGGGCGTTCCGACGACCTGCGTGCATTTGTCGATTGCCTATGACGGCACCCGGTATGCCGGGTGGCAGATCCAGCCTGGCAATCCCACCGTCCAGGGCGAGCTGTTGAAGCGGCTCCGCCTGATGCTGCGACTGCCCGACCTGAAGATATACGGCTCCAGCAGGACGGACGCCGGGGTGCACGCACTGGACCAGCAGGTCTCCTTCAATGCCTCCTTCCCCGACGATGTGAAGCCGGAGGACCTGGCCAGAAGACTGAACCGCTGGCTGCCGGAGGACATATATGTCAAGAGCTGCCGCGTCTGCGAGACGCCCTTCCATGCCCGGTTTGACAATTGCGGCAAGGCATACACCTATTCGCTCGTGCCAGGATTCAAGCCCAATCCCCTCTATGTCAGATACCTCTGGAGGACACCGCACCAGCTGGACATCGACGCGATGAGGGAGGCCGCGGCAATCCTCCAGGGAGAGCACGACTTTGCATCCTTTGCGGTCAATCCAGGCAAGATTATCGAGGATACTGTCAGAAACCTTCGGAGACTGGAAATACTGACTCCCGGCGACGGGCTTGTCTACGTGAATGCAGTAGGCGACAGCTTCCTCTACAAGATGGTGCGAAGCCTGGTCGGATATCTAGTCCATGTGGGACAGGGCTACGCAAGGCCCGAGGAGGCCAGGAGGGTTCTTGAGGGAAGGTCGCGGACTCTCGCCGCCGACTCCGCGCCCGCACAGGGGCTCTTCCTCGCAAAGGTATTCTTCAATGGCGACGAATGGAAGGAGTACACCCCCGTCCTCCCACCGTTCAAATTCGCCTCGACACTATAAAAAAGAGAGTTGAGCCCCGCCTTGCAACGCTGTGGCATTGGCAAAGACGAGTCCCAACTCTCTTCCTGCGGGCACTAAACTATCTCAGTTCGCCGCCAGGTCCTGCGACGTTCGGGAACCAGTAGTAGTCGGTCATCAGGTAGAAGCAGTTGCCGATGTCGGCATTCCTGTTGATGGCCTTCTGCTCGGCGATGGCCTCGACGTGTCCATCCGTGAAGGACATGTTGAGCTGCTGGCTATGACGGAAGTAGTGCGGGCGTGAATCCGCTGCCGTGACATAGTCGGGATGGATGTAGAACATTCTCGTCCAGGGGCTCTCCCTGCTGCCGTCGAGGACATTGACGTGGATGGAGGGATACTTGATCGAGCTGATGCGGTGCCAGTCACAGGCCTTTGCCCAGGTTCCAAATGCATCCGGGTTGGTGAAGTACTGTCCGAAGTACCCCAGACCGACGCTTGCCTGGTAGCCGATGTTGCCGAGCAGACGCTCACTGGAGGGGCAGGAGGGGCAGTGCAGGACCTTGTGCCAGCTGCTCTTGTCGGGTTCGAGAAGATCCCAATTGCCCATCGGGTCCTTGGTAAACCAGGCATTCCAGTCCATGGGGGTGCCTGGAATCATCGGATTCATCGTGAACCAGAACAGGGCATGACCCTCTCCTGCCCATACGGCCTTGTCGTGCAGGAAGGCAAGAGGAGGCAGATAGTCGTCGTAGTCGTTGCCGTAAAGCAGATTGCCAAGGACAATCTGCTTCAGGTTGTTGGTGCAGCTGATGGCACGGGCCTTCTCACGGGCCTTGCTCAGCGCGGGTAACAACATGGAGGCCAGGATTGCGATGATGGCAATCACCACCAGCAACTCAATGAGAGTGAAGGATTTCTTCTTCATTACAAATGTACTCCTAGGGTTTCTTTGAACTAGTGGAACGCCTTCTGAAAAGGCCGATGCGGAAATCAATAGCCGCAAAGACAATTATATGCAAACGCCTGTTGGAAATCAAGCGCATTTTCAAGGAAAGGCAGTCTATCTGCACCCAAAACGGAACAGGCGTCCAACCCCAGGGGGGAGGACGCCTGCCTATCCTTGATTCTGCTGTCTCTTCTAGGAGATCTTCTCCACTTCGTCGTTGGCCAGCTCGATGGCTGTGGAACGTCCGAAGATGTTGACGGAGACCTTGAGCCGTGCACGCTCGTTGTCGATCGCCTCCACCACTGCGTCGAATCCCTGGAATGCGCCGTTCTTGATGGAAACCTTTTCGCCGACCTTGTAGGCGATCCTGGCCTTGGGCTGCTCGACCTCCTCGTTGTAGAGCATTTCAGTGACTTCGGTTTCGCTGAGCATGACGGGATTGTTGCCGCCGATGAAGCCGATGACGCCCTGGGTGCCCTTGACCATGTCCCAGACATCGGGGTTGAGCTCGCCATCCTCCTTGTAGAGCCGGGCCTGGATCAGCACATAGCCGGGATAGCGCTTCCGCTCCTTGGTGACGACCTTGCGGACTCCCTTCGCGTTGGTCTGGGCAACCTGAACCTTGTCAATGGGTATGCGGATGTCGTCGACGCCGTCGTCGATTCCTTCCCTTGCATCCAGTTCGCGCTGGGTCTGGATGGCCTTCATGGCGCGGTTCTCCTGACCGCTCATCACCTGAAGCACATACCAGTGGCTTTTGCTCTTTTCAAAATTGTCCATATCTGTCAAAAAGCCTCGTGCGGGAAAAAAGTCACACTCCCCTGGCTTTCTCCGTATTATTTTCAGTTCATTCCAGCGATGAGCCTGACGCCGAACTGGAAGAACCAGTCGAAGAACATGACCATGACCGTCAAGATAGCCAGGCTGGTGAGGACGACTGCAGTGGAGCGGCCAAGTTCCTTCTTGGTAGG
>URJM01000108.1 GCA_900548225.1 uncultured bacterium | reverse complement strand
GTGTCAAGCTTGATGTCGCCGCCATTGTTCAAATCCGCCAGGCGGTTGCGCACATCCGCATAGTTGAAACGGTCGTCGCGGTTGGAGAGCTTGTTGATAATCTGGCGCTGGCTGTAGAAACGACCCTCGTTGCGGACGGTTATGTCGCCCAGGGGACCGCAGTCCACCAGCGCGACGAAGAAGCCCTGGCCCCAGGGGGCGGTCGGGAATTCGACGGACGCGAAGACGTATCCGGTCTCCTGGAGGGTCTTCAGCAGCTTTTCGCGGAAGGCGCTGATCTCGTCCCCGGTGACTTCGTTGAATGTGATGTAGTCGGCCCAGTCCCTCCAGACCTGGAGCTTCTCCACCTTCTCCTTGTCGCCGGTGACCATCGGGACGAAGAACCTGTAGGAACCTGAGGCGACTTCCAGTTTCTCACGTTTGACATTGTCGGCATTGATGGCGTCGCGGGAGGTTCTCGCATGGTTCGCCTCGTCTGCCTCCACCATCTTCTTGCTCCAGGGGGCGGTCATCGGCTGGGCGACCTTCTCGGGCGCGGCCTCGGGCTCAACGGCGGCAGGCGCAGACTCGGGCTCCTCGACAGGAACTACCTCCACCACGGCGGCAGGAGCTGTCTCCCCAGGGGCGGCAACCTCGCCCGCCTCGACGGCCGGAGCCTCGGCCTCAACGGTCACTACGACCTCTTCAGCCGAAAGCGGCACTAGAAATCCCAGCAGGAAAACGCCTGCCAGAATCAGTGAACTCAACGTGTGGACGCGTTTTGTCATGCGATCTACCTCCTTCAAGTGGAATGGTGTCCAGGGCAATTTATGATACAGAATCAAGACAGATTCAAATACAACTCGCGCAGTGGCAGAATGTTATAAAACAAGTGCCCAGTTTTGGGCACAATCCACCCGCGAAAAAACTAAAAATCTTCCGTAAATATATAATAAAAATGGATATTTCAATCGAATAACAATAAAAAAATATGAGTAGGGAATAGGGAGGAGAGGGGAGGGAGAAGTGCGTGGACACTTTGCAGTGGGCTTGCAAAAGTAGGGAATAGGGAGGAGAGGGAAGAGGGGAGTGCGTGGACACTTTGCAGTGGGCGTCCGTTAGGGGGAGGGAAGAGGGAGGAGAGGGAAGAGGGGAGTGCGTGGATGGCGCGCTCGGGCGAGCCTTGATAAGTAGGGAGGAGGGAGAAGAGGGGAGAGGGGAGTGCGTGGACACTTTGCAGTGGGCGTCCGTTAGGGGGAGGGAAGAGGGAGAAGAGGGCAGAGAGGAGGGAGAAGGGGTGTTAGAGTCCGCTGAAGACCCACTTGTCCTCGATGTATTTGAACCTGAAGGTTCGAGTCTGCGTATTTTTCTGGTCGTCCTTGTATTTGACCGTGATAATTGCGCCTTCCTCGTCGAAGACCTCCTTTTTGACCTTGGCCGAGGTGATGGCCTTTTTCATTCCCTTTGGAATCATCTGGAGCATAGGCTTCACGGGGTCGCTGACATATTGCGCGGCGGCGTCGAGATCGTCTTTGGCGAGTGCCGCCTGCAGTTCCTTGAAGACCTTTGTGGGTTCTCCCTTGCGGCTGTCCTTGGCGCATCCTGCGAAGAGGATGCATGCCCCTGCGATGGCGGCGGCAAGCATGATTGCGTTGAATCTCGTCTTCATTTCCATTGACCCCTTGTTTCCTTGTAGCTTGGCGGGTGCGTGCGCTCCCCGAATGTTGAATATGCCGATAACATAAAACGAGAAAGACCGTCGGTTTCCCGTGGGAGCCGGCGGCCTTTCTCGTTTATTTGCGCATTCAGCGCGGTTCAGACAAGACTACTTGCAGATGACGCGCGCCATCTCCAGAACCTTGTTGGAGTAGCCCCACTCGTTGTCGTACCACGCGCAGACCTTGACGAAGGTGGGATCCAGCTGGATGCCGGCCTTGACGTCGAAGATGGAGGTGCGTGCGTCATTGCGGAAGTCGGTGGAGACGACTGCATCGGCGGTGTAGCCCAGGATGCCCTTGAGCTCGCCCTCGGCGGCGGCCTTCATCGCGGCGCAGATTTCATCGTAGGTGGCGGGCTTCTCAAGCTCGCAGGTCAGGTCGACGAAGGAGACGTCGCTGGTGGGGACGCGGACCGACATGCCGGTCAGCTTGCCGTTCAGGGCGGGCAGGACCTTGCCCACTGCCTTTGCCGCGCCGGTGCTGGAGGGGATCATGTTCTCCAGGATGCCACGGCCGCCGCGCCAGTCCTTCTTGGAAGGACCGTCAACGGTCTTCTGGGTGGCGGTTGCAGCGTGGATGGTGGTCATCAAGCCGCGCTTGATGCCGAAGGTGTCGTTCAGGACCTTCGAGATGGGGGCGAGGCAGTTGGTGGTGCAGCTGGCGTTGGAGATGATGGTCTGGCCAGCGTAGGTCTCGTGGTTGACGCCGTAGACGAACATCGGGGTGTCGTCCTTGGAGGGGGCGCTCATGATGACCTTCTTGGCACCGGCCTTCAGGTGCATCTCAGCCTTCTCCTTGGTCAGGAAGAGACCGGTGGACTCCACGACGACGTCGACGCCCAGGTCGCCCCAGGTGATGAGGGCCTGCTGCTTCTCTTCGTCGTAGGCGGCCTTCTCGGCGAAAACCTTGATCTCCTTGCCGTCAACGACCAGGACCTTCTTCTCGTTGTCCGCGGAAACCTCGTGGTTGAAGATGCCGTGGACGGAGTCGTACTTCAGCATGTAGGCCAGGTAGTCGGGGTCGAGGAGGTCGTTGATTGCGACCACCTGGACGTCATCGGCGAAGTTGTCGATGGCGGCGCGGAAGACCATGCGGCCAATGCGGCCGAAACCATTGATGCCAATCTTGATCATTTTGCTTTGATGCTCCTATGATTTCTTTTGGGTTTGGGGGAACGGAAAAGTCTATCTTTGCGTCGGACGCATAATATACAGTTCTTTGATGAATCCGAGACCGGCGTGGGGCCGGAGGATGATATCTTTCTCACTCCTTGACAAGTGTCACGGGAACGGGAGAAAGCTCCAGCAGCAACTCCCTTTCGACGGTCGAGATGTCCTTGTCACGGTAGATGCCCCGTTTGCCGCCCACGATTACGCCATCGATCTGGGTGTCCCTGACATAGGCGACCACCACCTTGCTGAAACGGCCATGGAGAATCTCGGTGGTCACGGCAATCCCCGCCGACTTGGCAAGCAGCTCCGCACGCTTCAGGTAGGAGTGACCCTTTGCACGAATCGACTCCTCCAGTTCCGCACGCTCCTCCGAGACGAATATCCTCATCTGCTGTAGGTAGTCCATCGTCGCCGTGTCAACCACGTAGACCACATGCAGCTCGCTGCCAAGCTTGGCGGCCAGCCTCAACGCATATTCCGTGGCGCTGTCGGACTCCTGGGAGCCATCTATGACCAATAGAAGACGCTTCAGAAAATATTTCTGATCAATTGACATCAGCCGACTCCTTTGACTTGCCTTCCAACCCCTCCGAATCCTCCTTTGCGGCCTGGGCGGCCTCAAGGCGCTTCTTGATCATCTTGCTGGTGAAGAATGAATCCAACTCCTTGGACTCCAGACTCTCGCCAATATAATGCAGAGTTTCCTTGTAATCGGGAATGAAGATGTGCTCCAGGGCATTCACGCGACGCTGGGTCTTCTTGAGCTCCCGCGCCAGAATCAGGACGGTGGTCTCCAACTCCGCCAGCGCCGAGATGTCGTCCATCAGCTGGAGAAACTGCTGCATCGTGGCATCCACCAGGGCGTCCGTCCCCGCAAATCCATACTGGGAGTGGAACTCGGAGTGCTCCATGCGGATGCGGGGCGCCCTGAACCCGGCAATCAAGGTGCTCGACAACTCCACTTGGTACTCGTAATGGATGCCGCTGGCAACATTCCGAAGATGCAACTGCCCATTCTGGGCAATGGCACGGCGCAAGGTCCGATAGGCAGACTCACGACGCTCCGACAGCTCACGGTCAACTACCTGGAGACGGTCCAGAAGACGCATCATCTCCATCACTAGTATCTCACGCTTCTGCTCCAGAAGGTTGTACCCCTCCGTCGCCATCTCAAGGTCACGCTTGAGATTCAGCTGGACACTCTTGGTTGGAGCAACATTCAGACGGGACATGGGGAAAGTAGAGAGTAGAGGGGAGGGAGAAGAGGGGAGTGCGTGGACACTTTGCAGTGGGCTACCGTTGGAGTAGAGAGGAGAGGGGAGGGAGGAGAGGGGAGTGCGTGGTTGGCGCGCTCGGGCGCGCCTTGGAAGTAGGGAATAGGGAGAAGAGGGTAGAGGGTAGTGCGTGGTTGGCGCGCTCGGGCGCGCCTTGGAAGGGAGGAGGGAGAGGAGGGGAGGCTGTTGTTACTTTAATGACTTCTTTTCCGAATGGTTGAAGTCGCCTTGTTCGAGGCTATTCTACTTGGACAAACAGGAGAAAGATCTGTTCAAAAGTCTTCAGTCCAGGAGGATGAAATG
>URJM01000107.1 GCA_900548225.1 uncultured bacterium | reverse complement strand
GACGCACGGCGGAATTGCCGTGCGAGGCGCGCCCAAGCGCGCCAGCCACGCACTTCTCCCTCCTTTCTTCTCCCTCATCCCTACTAAACGCAGGTACCGCGCAGGTAGAGAACAGAGAAATTCACATACGGGACGCACGGCGGAATTGCCGTGCGAGGCGCGCCCAAGCGCGCCGGCCACGCACTTCTCCCTCCTTTCTTCTCCCTCATCCCTACTAAACGCAGGTGCCGCGCAGGTAGAGGACGGAGAGATTCACATACGGGACGCACGGCGGAATTGCCGTGTGAGGCGCGCCCAAGCGCGCCAGCCACGCACTTCTCCCTCCTTTCTTCTCCCTACTCTCTACCTTGCACTTCTCCCTCATCCCTCTTCCCTGCCCTCCGCAGCCACAAGCAGCCGGAGGGCATTTTTTTTGCCTTTGCCTTGATATCCCGATGTTTTTTGTCTATAATTTGGATCAGAGAGTGATTTTTCAGCCTTACCCCCAAAAAACAAAACAACACATTTACAACCTTAGTAAAAAATGAAGAAGAATTTCACCCTGATTGAACTGCTCGTCGTGATTGCGATCATCGCAATCCTGGCGTCAATGCTCCTTCCAGCGCTCTCCAAGGCACGCGAAAAGGCACGCGCCATCAGCTGCACCAACAACCTGAAGCAGATCTGCCTGGGCAACCTGCTCTATGGCAACGACTACGACGACTACCTGCCGCCCGCCGCCATCAAGGAAAGCGGAGTCGAGGCCGCACCCGACAACTACGCCCCCATCATGGGACCGTACTGCAACACCAATGCATTCTTCTGGTTCACGCTGAACCCCATGATTCCTGGCACACCCATGCTCGGAAGCGAATGGTTTGACAAGGATCCCGCCGCAAATGTCGACGGCACGGGCGCGGACAAGTCCTCCTGGCACAAGGTCATGCTGTGCCCATCCTGCCCCACCAGCGAACGCGTCATGGGCAACATCTGCTATGCCGTCAGCATGGGCTTCAGCTACTTCGGGGCTGGCAAGTTCGGCAACTACGGCGGCATCGGAGACAGCAATACACACGCTTCCGACTGGCACCGCATCAGCTCCATCAAATTCCCCTCAATCCACGTGAACCAGTGCGACACCAGCACCCACCAGTCCTGGAACCTCAGCACCAAATACGACGGCATCGTGACCGACCCGCGAAACATCTATGGCGGCCCATCCAACGACGCATCCAGATACCATTTCCGCCACAGCGACATGATCAACATGTGCTTCACCGACGGCCATGCCGAGGCTGTCAACCGCAACAAGGTCGCAGGCAGCGGCAGCTTCGTAACCCCGTTCCTCAAGGAGTTCTACTGGTATCCCGGAGCCGACTGCTACGGCGGCGAAAAGGACAGGTAGTCCAGCATAGCGCAATAGCGTAATACATCAAAAGGGCGATCTGGCTCATCACCAGGTCGCCCTTCTCATTTCACTACGTTCACTAGAGGACAGGCTTTCCGGCCGCGGACAAGAAGGCGGGAGCAGAAGCCGTACGCGCCCGCCTCCCGACAATTCCCGGTGCATCAGGCGACAGCGGCGCTCCCCCCGTTGCGCCGTCTATGCGTTTTCGTATATTTTGCGTTCGAGGTCGGCAATTTCCTGCCTGAAATCCTCGGAGTCCTCGATGCGCTTTTCGACGACAGATATGGAGTGGATGACAGTCGGATGGCTCTTGTCAAAGCCGGCGGCAATCTCGGGAAGCGACTTCTCCGTCATCTTCCTGGAGAGATACATTGCAATCTGGCGAGGCACGGTGATTTCGCTCTGACGGCACTTGCCCTTGAGATCCTGGATGCGGACATCATACCTGTGGGCCACAAATTCCTGGATTCTGTTGACGGTCAGCTGCATCGCGGCATCCGCCTCGAACTTGTTGCCGACCACTTTGTCAACCAATGCCTTGGTAACCTCCTCGTAGTGCTGGAGGGGAACCATGTCGAGATATGCCTGGAGGGTGAGAAGCGACCCCTCAAGGTTACGGACATTGCTCTTGATGCGCTGGGCAAGATACTCGAGGATTTCGCTGGGGAGCTTCCTGGAGTAGGACTGCTGCTTCTCGGCGAGAATCGCGACGCGCGTCTGCAAGTCGGGAGGCGTGATGTCAACTGTCAGGCCCCATTCGAAGCGCGAGACAAGGCGCTTCTCCAGCCCAGGCATGTCCTGGGGAATCCTGTCGGAGGCGCAGACAATCTGCTTGTGGCTGTTGTAGAGCGTGTTGAAGGTGTGGAAGAACTCCTCCTGCATGCCCTTCTTGCCGTCGAAGAACTGCACGTCGTCAATCAACAGCACATCCACATTGCGGAAGCGCTGGCGGAACTCGGACATGCGCTGGGTGCCGCCTGCCCTCACCGCGTCGATGTAGAGATTGCCGAATTGTTCGCTGGTGAGATAGACGACCATCTTCCCCGGGTCGCGGGAGAGAACCTCGTGGGCAATCGCCTGAAGCAGATGCGTCTTCCCAAGTCCGCTTGGCCCGTGGATGAAGAGCGGGTTCTTGACCTCGCCGGGATGGGCGGCCACCTCGCGGCAGCTGTTGTACGCAAAACGGGTATTCTCGCCCACGACAAACGCCTCGAAGGTGAAGAGGCGGTTCAGGGAATCGAGAGTCTTCTGCTGACGGGCGGACACCTCGGGGGAAACCGCATCCTCCTTCGAAACATCGGCAGGCTCGGCGACAGGCTCCGAAACAGCACCGGAAGCCGCCGCAGGATGCTGGGGCAAGGCAAACTCACCCTCCTTCAACTCCACCTCCACAAACCTGCCAGTGACTTCGCAAAGAACCTCCTCCAAAATACGGCGGTAGTTCTTCTCAACCCAGTCGACAAAGGTGTTCGGAGGAAAGCCCAGCACAAAACGATCGTCGGTAAGAGACACGGGCACAGCCGCGTCTTCGCCAAACCACATCCGAACCTCCTCGGGGGAAAGGCGCTCGCCCATCCTGAAGCAACACTGCCTCCAGATGGCGAAAAGATTGTTATTATTGCTGGTACTGCTGGACGATTCCATTAAAAAAAACTATAAGACCGAAGCACCGGATGGATGACATGACTACAACAATGAACACGCGACAGGACAAACATAGTGGCCGCACCCAATGGCACGGACGAAGATACGCTGCCGCGGCTGTCGGACAAACCGACCTCCAGACGGAAATGCTCCGGTATGACGAAGGGCAAAGTTAAGCCCTATTCCAAAATTGGCAAACCAATACGGCGCAATTTTTCAAAGAATAATTCGCAAATAGTCATAACTCCCTGATTTCCCTTCTTGAATAAATATTTTTATACATTTTTCTACATTTCCACATCTTTGGCATGATTTTAGCTAAGAAAACACCATTTTCCCACCGAAAAACACACCTGCATGGACACTCTGTAATCGCTTGAGTTTGCAGCGAGATGCGAACTTCTCTACAATCTTTCTACAAGTTTTCTACAGATTCCCGGCAAAAACACGAATACTTTTCATGCAATTTTTTTCTTGGTGGTTTTTCGGACTTTTTCACTTGGTTTCCAGGGGAGTTTCTCCCATGCGCGTGCGCTCATAATGGGTGCGCAACCAGCATTATAGTAAGCAATTGGCGTTTGGAATCTACAATTCCCGCCCGATTTTCATCTGCACGCGGCGGTTCCGGCGCCTTCACCCGTCCGCAACCGCCTTGTTCCCTGCACATTTCCGGCCAATTCCCCCCCAGGCGTCATCGCCGTTCATCCGCCGTTTTGCCGCCTTCGTTTTTTTGCATTCCAGACACATGTGCTGTTCCTCCATATCCCAGAAGGACTTCGTCGACCGTTCCGCCCTTGGGGTTCTCCAGCTTGAGCGCCTTCAGCGTATTGTCCGCCACGCCTACGAACACAGTCCCTTCTACACAAAGGCATTTGACGCCATCGGGCTCAAGCCCGAGGAGATCCGCTCCCTTGACGACATCGCCAAGCTGCCCTTCACCCAGAAGACCGACTTGCGTGACAACTACCCCTACGGGTTGAACGCGGTTCCCCTCAAGGAGGTTGTGCGCCTTCATGCATCAAGCGGCACCACCGGCAAGCCCATCGTAGTCTCCTACACCCGGGAGGACCTGGAGGTCTGGTCCGAAACCGCCGCCCGCGTCTTCCTGATGGGCGGCGTCACCCCCGACGACATTGCCGTCATCGGCTATGGCTACAGCCTCTTCACAGGCGGCATGGGCGCCCACCAGGGCATGGAGCGCATCGGGGCAACCGTCATCCCCCAGGGCGGCGGCAACACCGAAAAGCTCTGCATGCTCATACAGGACCTGGGCATCACCACAATGTGCTGCACGCCATCCTACTTCATCCATACGATGGAGGTGGCTGAAAAACTCGGCATGGATTTGAAGAAAAGCACCCTGAAGCACGGATTCTTCGGTGCGGAACCGTGGACCGAAGAGATGCGGGAGCACATCGAAACCTCCACGGGAATCAAGGCGGACGACATCTACGGGCTCTCGGAAATCATGGGGCCGGGAGTGGCGGG
>URJM01000106.1 GCA_900548225.1 uncultured bacterium | reverse complement strand
AAGAAGCTACTTGATGTCAAGCAATTCCACGTCGAAGACGAGGGTTGCCTGTGGGGGGATGACTCCGCCGGCTCCGGATTCCCCGTATCCCAGTTCGGGTGGAATGACAAGGGTCGCCTTGCCGCCGACGCCGATGAGCTGCATTCCCTCGGTCCATCCGGGAATCACTCTGTTGAGTGAGAATTCGATGGGTTCTCCACGCTGAACTGATGAATCGAAGACCTTTCCGTCAATCAGTTTTCCCGTGTAGTGGACTTTGACGACGCTGGATTCGGTTGCGCGGCGGCTGTCTCCCTGTTCATGGATTTCGATTTGGAGTCCGGAGGGAGTTGTGGTGACGCCTGCCTTCTTTGCGTTTTCCGCGCGGTATTCGTCTCCCGCCTTCTGGTTCCTGGCGATTTCGGCCTCGTTGTCGTGGCTGCATCCGCCTTCGCAGTCGTGGCAGCTTCCGTTGCAGGAGTGTTCCTTGTGGAGTTTCTGGAAGAGTTCATCGAGATACTTGATGCAATCCTCGCGGGGGAGCTTTGTTTCGTTGCCCTCGATCATGTCCCGGACTCCTTCGAGCAACGCATCCACATCCACGTCCAGTGGGAGCTGCGAGACCTGCGCCCCCATGTTGATTCCAAGGGCGTAGCTCATTTTGGCATCATCGGTCTTGATTTCCATCTTCTTCTCCTGTAGGTAGTTAGTGATAGTTGCACCAAAAAGGGCGGTCCAATTCGGCGCAGGTTTTCGGCAAAGTGCCTTACCGTAACGTCTCTCCGGCAAAGCACCGTATGAAAGCAAGCCAATTATGACTCCATTGCAACGACCCCCCGGGATTGAACCATTTACTGTCTCGCTGTAGGACGCGAAAATGCGATTATACTAGCGGAATGCGCCCTCCCCTGACGTTATGGGGGGGCAACCTTCACCTTACGTGATGAAATCGCTATGAAGATAATCATCGTAGGCGCCGGTGAGCTTGGGCAGCTTGTCGCAGGAAAGCTGTGTTCCTTCAACCACGACGTCGTAATGATCGACACCCGCCCCGAGAATCTCGAGGACGCGGGCGAAAACCTGGATACCCGCCTGCTTGTCGGCGAGGGGGCAAGCGCCGAAACGCTGCGCAATGCCGGCGCGGCTACCGCAGACCTGCTGCTGGCACTCTCCGGAGACGAGGCGACAAACGTCCTGGCCTGCGCCATCGCAAAACGACTCGGAGTCAAGAAAACCGTCTGCCGGGTCTTCTCGAAAAGCCTCTTCTCAGAGGAGGACGGTGTCACGCCCAGCTCCTTCCACATCGACGAATTCTTCTCGTCGATTGACGAGAGCGTCGAGCAGATACACGCAATCCTCCAGAACCGCATCCTGCAGCAGAAGATCACCTTCCAGAACCCGGACGCGCTTCTGGACGTGGTGAACATCCCCCTGAACAGCGCACTCACCGGAGTCCCAATCAAAGACCTGCCCTGCAAGGACTTCCTCAAAACCATCCGCATCGCGGCAATCATCCGCAAACGCGACATGATTGTCCCCCACGGAGACACTGTCCTGATGCCCGGAGACAAGGTCTATGTCGCAGGACGGGCCGAAAACGTGAGGGCTTTCGTGGAGTGGCTCTCAAAGGACGGCAGCGTCCCAATCCACCGCGTGATTGTCGCAGGAGTCAGCCAAATCGGAGGACGCCTCGTAAAACGGCTGCTCGGCGAGGGGATTGACGTGCGGGTCATAGAAGGTGACCCGAAGAAGGCTGGACGGCTGCTGGACGCCCTGCCCCAGAATGTCATGCTCTTCGAAGGGGAAATGACAAACTCCGACATCCTGACGGAGGCGGACATCACGGAATGCGATGCCTTCGCGGCGCTCTCGGACCGGGATGAAAACAACATCCTCTCGTGCCTCCTGGCGTCCCGGCTTGGCGCAAAGAAGGTGATCGCGCTTACCAGCACTGCCGAATACATGGACATCCTGCCGTCAATCGAGCAGGCCGGATGCTGGTTCAACACCACCCAGATCTCCGCCAACTGCGCCTTCAGGCTGATGTCCGGCGGCACGATCCGCGTCGACCCGGAACTCAGGGCACTCAACGCCAGAATCACCGAGCTTGTCCTCTCGGGAAAGTCGCGCTTTGTTGGAAAGCAGGTCATTGACGCAGGACTGCCCCAGAACTTCCTCATTGCGCTGATTATCCGCGGCGACGAGGTGCTCGCGCCGACAGGCCAGACCGTCCTCCAGGAAGGCGACCAGCTCATCGCGGTCGCAAACGCCGAGGACATCCAGAAGATCAAGCAATATCTCTAGGCGATGAACTCCCGAAAGATACTCCTCTCAGTCTCGGCACTCGTCCTTGTAATAGGATTATGCATGGTCGTCTCCATGCTGGTCGGCTTCCTCATGGGCGACAATCCCGCCGACCTCCAGGGTTTCACCTGGAGCATTGGAATCTGCCTGGCGCTTGGCATTGCAGGACTCGTGGCATTCTGGCGAAAACGCCCACGGCAAAAGGCCTCCACTGGACAGTCCGCACTGCGGGACGGATTCCTCATCATATTGCTCTCATGGGTCGTGGCGATGCTACTGGGCGCCCTGCCCTTCATCATCGGCGTCGGCATGCGCGTCTCAGACGCACTCTTCGAGACAGCCTCGGGACTCAGCACGACAGGAGCCTCCGTCATAGAAAACAACATCCCCCTGCTGGGAGGCGAAACCCTCGCGGGAGGCCTTGAGGCGCTCCCAAAGGCACTGCTCTTCTGGCGGCAGATGCTGCACTGGCTCGGAGGCATCGGATTCGTCATGTTCGTCCTCCTGCTACTGCCGAAACTAGGCGGCGGCAAGCAACTCTACAACGCGGAGGTCACAGGCATGAAGTCCTCCTTCGACCAGACAACGCCGCGAATCGCATCCACAGCCAGGATGATGCTGGGATTCTACATCCTCCTGACTGTCGCAGTCACACTCGCTTATCGATTCGGAGGAATGGACTCGCTCTACGACGCCGTCTGCCACGCATTCGCGACAGTCGCAACAGGCGGCTTCTCAACCCACGCCGCAAATTTCGGATACTACAGCACAAAGCCCGCGCTGCAATGGATCGCGACGGCCGGAATGTTCCTCAGCGCCACAAACTTCATGCTGATGATGAAACTCCTCTTCCACGGAAGATTCGAGTTCCACCACGACGAGGAGTTCAAGACATACTTCGCAATCGTCCTGGCATGTACCATGATTTGCACGGTGCAATTGCTCCTCTCGGGACAAAACACCCTGCTCTTCTCAAACGGCAGGCTGTCTGCACTCGACCTGGAGTCCGCAATCAGGGTCTCCGCATTCCACGTGGTCAGCGTATTCTCATCCACGGGCTTCGTCACCTCCGACTACACATCCTGGAACCTGCCAGGACTCCCGATGATGGTGCTGATGCTGATTTGCATCGGAGGATGCGGCGGCTCCACCTGCGGCGGCATGAAGATTTCACGCAGCATCGTCACTTTCAAACACTGCATCAACGAAGTCAGGCGAAAGTTCTTCCCACACCTGATGCAAAATGTCTTCCTCAACAATGTCCGCATCGACCCCGCCGTCGTCCAGCAGACAATCGCATTCATGACCCTATACGTCGGAACACTCTGCGCAACCACGCTGCTTCTCCCATATCTCTCGAATATGGATCTGGAGACCTCGCTCTCCGCGGCAGTCACAACCCTCGGAAACGCAGGTCCAGGACTCGGAGCCCTCGGCCCGGCAAATACCTTCGCAGCTGTCTCAACCCCGGCAAAACTGCTCCTCACATTCAATATGATCGCAGGAAGACTCGAACTCTTCACTGCATTCGTCATCCTGCTGCCATCATTCTGGAAGACCAGAAACGTCCTCTAATTCAGGCAGAATACACACGAGACGGCCTGGAGTCGTTCCCCACGCAATAATCCGACTCTCACACAATTATGTTCGCAATCCTGCATTCCTGGTTCGCAACATACCTGAACCTCTTCTTCCTCCTGACACCATTCTTCGTCCTTAGCTCGTTTATCTCGATAACGGACGGAATCCCGCAGAATCTGCGGGCAAAGCTGGCGTTCAGGATCGCATTCGGGGCAACCGTCATCACATTGCTGATCTACCTGGCGGGAACCTACGTGATGCAGCTATTCGACATCACGGTAGACGCATTCCGCGCCGGCTCGGGGGTCCTCCTGCTCCTCACCGCAGTCAATCTCGTCCTCGACAAGAAGGTGAAGGCGGAGGCATTCGCGCCGGAGGTGCTGATGGACATGGCGGTCGTCCCACTGGCAACCCCTATCACAGCAGGACCCGCATGCCTCGGCGCGCTCATGGTCATGGGCAATACAGCCGACGGAGTCCAGGAAAAGACCATAACCAGCATCGCAATCGTTCTCGCATGCGCATCAATCTGGGGACTCCTCGTCGCCGCGGATAAAATCGAAAAGCTCCTCGGGCACGCAAATATCAGCGTCCTTAGCAAAATCACAGGACTAATCCTCAGCGCAATCTCACTCCAGATGATTGTCACAGGAGTCAAAAACCTCTGGCTAATGTAGCAACTTAAGAAACCACGAAAGACCTATTCTGAACCACGAATGCACACGAATGGACACGAAAGTAGGGAGGAGGGAGAAGAAAGGAGAAAGTAGTGCGT
>URJM01000105.1 GCA_900548225.1 uncultured bacterium | reverse complement strand
CGACCTTCGCCGTGACAGGGCGATGCTCTAACCAATTGCGCTACAACTCCAGCACTAAAATGAATGCAAACGAACCTAAGGAAGACTGGCGGAGTTGATGGGGCTCGAACCCACGACCTTCGCCGTGACAGGGCGATGCTCTAACCAATTGCGCTACAACTCCAGCACCTTGTCCGTAAAGCGGGGTTAAAATACCCCGTGAAATAGGTTTTGCAAATGGAAGACATCAGTTTTTTCAAAAAACAATACCCTCAAATCCCCTAGAAGAAAACCACGGAAGAACCATGACCGCAAAAAAACCGAAAAATCACAATCGACTTGGTTGTAATTTTCCTTTCCCGCATTATCTTCCGTGGAATGGCAACTTGCCGAGTTGTGATTCATGGCGAATCATGGCGAGCCGCCGGTTTTTCACTCATTTTTCAAGTCAGCGAGGCGTTTGTCTATCATGTCGAAGATTTTTGGAAGCATTTTGGAGACCATTGGCGGCACTCCCCTGGTTGAGGTCAAGGGTTTTGACGAGGGTGGCGCCCGTGTTTTGGCCAAGGTCGAGTACTTCAATCCAGGCGGCAGCGTGAAGGACCGGATTGCGCTGTCGATGATTGACGACGCTGAGAAGCGCGGTCTTCTTCTGCCTGGCGGCACCATCATAGAGCCGACCAGCGGCAATACCGGCGTCGGGCTGGCGCTTGTCTCCGCCGCCCGCGGCTACCATCTGGTGCTGACCATGCCCGACACCATGAGCATTGAGCGCAGGAAGCTTGCCGCCGCGTATGGCGCCGAGGTCGTCCTCACGCCAGGCGTCAACGGCATGAAGGGGGCGATTGCGAAGGCGGAGGAGCTTCATGAGACGACTCCCAATTCCATCATCCTCCAGCAGTTCGAGAATCCCGCCAACCCGGATGCGCACTACAGGAGCACTGGCCCTGAAATCTGGGAGGGGACTGACGGACAGGTGGACGCGTTTGTCGCCGGTGTCGGCACTGGCGGCACCCTCAGCGGCGTGTCAAAGTTCCTGAAGGAGAAGAAGCCTTCCGTTAAGGTCTTCGCAATCGAGCCCGACACCAGCCCGGTCCTCTCCCAGGGTCACGGCGGCCCCCACAAGATACAGGGCATCGGCGCGGGATTCGTCCCCGGGACTCTCAATACCTCTGCCTATGACGAGGTCATCCCCGTCTCCTCCGACAACGCCGGCGCAACCGCCCGCAATGCCGCCAGGACGAAGGGTCTCCTCATCGGAATCTCCTCCGGAGCGGCACTGTACGCGGCACTCGAGCTCTCGAAAAAGCCGGAGTTCAAGGGCAAGACAATCGTAGTCCTGCTGCCGGACAATGGCGAACGCTACCTCTCGACCTGGCTCTTCGAGTAACCCCCTGTCCCCAGGCAGTTCTTAAACAACGTGATCCACGAAATGCCGTAGTTCGGACTATTCCGAATTGGCATTGGGGCCATTTCATGAAGTGATGGCGCTCGTGCCAGTTTGCGGGGCCGCTGCCGTTCATTCTGGTGAACGTGGATTTGAATGAAAAGCCCGGGGGGAGACTCCCAAAGCGGAGGTAGATTAACGCGTCATACGGGCGGAGACGGCGCAGCCATCCGCCCAATATGCGCCTATTAATACTGTAACTACTTGATTTTCAAGTAGTTATAGTATAGGTAGAGACTGCCCGCCATCACCGAAGCACCCCAACCTTTTTTCGGAGTTCGCACAACCATGGGAAGCATTCAGCAGGAGATACAGGAGCTCAAGAAGTCCCGCCATGCCGTCATCCTGGCCCACAACTACACCCTCGGGGAGGTTCAGGACATAGCCGACTTCACCGGCGACAGCCTGGAGCTTTCCCGCAAGGCCGCGGAGTGCCACGCTCCCGTGATAGTCTTCTGCGGGGTTCGTTTCATGGCCGAGACCGCGAAGATTCTCTCTCCTGAATCGATTGTCCTGCATCCCAGCCCCGACGCCGGCTGCCCGATGGCCGAGATGGCCTCCGCCGAGGATGTCCGCAAGTATCGCGCCGACCACCCCGACACGCTGCTTGTCGCATACGTGAACACGACAGCCGCCACCAAGACGGCGGTTGACATTTGCGTCACATCCGGCAATGCGGAGCGTGTGATTGCCGCCCTTCCCCGGGACAGGAAGATCATGTTCCTGCCCGACGCGGATCTAGGCAGCAACATCTCCCGCTCGCTTGGCCGTCCAATGGAGCTTTGGGAGGGATACTGCCCCACCCACTACCGCATCCACCCCGACGAGATTGCGAAGGCACGTGCGGCCCATCCAGGCGCGGAGGTGCTCGTCCACCCCGAATGCCTTCCCGCCGTAGTCGAGATGGCCGACCAGTCCCTCAGCACAGGGGGCATGCTCAAATACGTCCACGATTCTTCCTGCAAGGAGTTCGTCATCGGAACTGAATGCGGTATCATACACAGAATGCAGAAGGAGAATCCCGACAAGAGGTTTTATCCCCTTGACCCGGTCCCCGTCTGCCCCAACATGAAGAAAATCACCCTCGAGAAAGTCAGAGACTGCCTGCGTGACCTTTCCAACCAGGTGGAGCTTGACGAGGAGACAATCCGGTTGGCGCGTGCGCCAATCGACAAGATGCTTGAATTATGAGAATTTCCGCCAAGACGCGCTACGCGCTGAGGATTCTACTCGACATTGCATACCACGGAAAAAACGACCCGCGAACAATCAGGAGCATTGCCGCCAGCCAGGAGATTTCGGAGAAGTTCGCCAGCCCGCTTGTCGTGACACTGCGGCGCGCCGGACTCCTGAAGTCACTGCGCGGAGTCAACGGGGGGCTTTTGCTCGCAAAGCCGCCCGAATTCATATCGCTGCTGGATGTCGTCAACGCAATGGACGGCGAAATATTCCTGCTAGACTGCCTCAAGACATCCAACGCCTGCCCCAGAAAGGAACGGTGCATGACCGCAAGGTTCTGGAACGACATAAACGAAACCATCAGGGACAAGTTCCGTTCAATCACCCTCAAGGCAATCCTCGACCAGTATATCTCCGGCAAGCTCAACGAGGAGACATATTCGATCTAGCGCTTGGCCTCCTTCCAAAGCCTGCCCCAGTCCTCCACGGTGTTCTCCTGAAGGGCCCTGCCCTCCTCCTCCGTCGCCTTCTCAATGTGCCTGAACCTGCGGAAGAACTTGGCGATGGCGGCGTGAAGGGCCTCCTCAGCCTCCACATCGTGCTTGCGGCATAGGTTGACTACCGTGAAGAGGAGGTCGCCCACCTCCTCCTCGAAATGCTCGCGGCCGCCCTCGGCAAGCGCCTCCTTCACCTCGGAAAGCTCCTCGTCCACCTTTGACAGCGCCTCCTTGCCGCTTGGCCAGTCAAAACCCTTGCGGGCCACTTTGACAAGTGCCTTCTGGGCACGGGAAAGCCCAGGCATCGACCGCGGAACCCCGTCCAGCACGGAGACGCGGCGCGACTCCTCGCCACCCGCCTCGCCACGCTTCGCACGCTCCCAGGTCGCCAATGCCTCGGCCGCATCATCCACCTTGCTGGCGCCAAAGACATGCGGATGACGGCGCAGGAGCTTGTCAGCCTCCTCGCGGCAGACGTCCTCAAGGGTGAACTCGCCCGCCTCGTCGGAAATCTGCGAGTGTAGAACAACCTGGAGCATCAGGTCGCCCAGCTCCTCGCGCATGTCCACAAGGTTCCCCTCCTCAAGCGCGTCCAGAAACTCCCCAGACTCCTCGACCAGGTTCTTCTTGATGGAGTCGTGGGTCTGCGCACGGTCCCAAGGACAGCCGTCGGGCTGCCTCAGGCGTCTGACAATATCCACAAGCCGCTTGAATTCAGTTTCCAGACTCATTCGCAGACTCCGTTTTGTGTCCTGCACGTGACGCGTCCTCGCTGGCAAATGCCTTGAATTCAGGGGAGGACGCCATCAGTTCCCCGTAGGTTCCGGACGCCGCGACACGCCCTCCCACGATGAAGAAAACCCTGTCGCAGCCACGGATGCTTTCGAGGCGATGGGTGACCGTGATGACAGTCGCCCTCCCGCGAAGCCCGTCCAGCGCCTTTGCAAATGCACGCTCCGTCACCTGGTCGAGGGCATTTGTCGCCTCGTCAAGGACAAGCACCCCAGGGGCACGGTAGAGCGCACGCGCCAATGCGACGCGCTGGCGCTGCCCGCCGGAGAGACGCCCCGCATCCTCGCCAAGAAGCGTATCCACCCCATCGGGAAGGGACTCGACCACGGAATCCAGCTGGGCGGCGGAAAGGGCGCCGCGAATCCTGGCCGCGTCCACCCTCGATGAATCGAATTCCAGGGTGACATTCTCCGCCAGGGTGGCATTCAGCAGGAATGGCTTCTGCGGGACGTATCCGATGGCATGATGCCAGCGCGGAAGGATGTCCGCCGAAAGGGGGACTCCGTCCACAGCCACCTCTCCATGCTCCGGAGGAAGAAGCCCGATGAGAATCTTCAGCAGCGTGCTCTTGCCGCATCCGGTCGGCCCGACTATGGCGACCGACTCGCCGTGGCTGATGGCAAGGGAGACATCCGAAAGCGCGGGGGAGTCGCTGCCTGGATAGGTGTATGAGACGCCGCGCGCCTCCAGGGACCTCCCGAAAGGAAGCGGCGGCTCCGAATCCTCGGCAGCCAAGTCCATGCAGGATTCCCTGGGTTCCAGAAGGCGGAGGTCGGAGCAGACAAGTTCAAAGGAGGGACGGTAGCGGCGGAATTCCATCAGCGCCTGCATCAGG
>URJM01000104.1 GCA_900548225.1 uncultured bacterium | reverse complement strand
GTCTCGGCACGACTCCCCCAGGACCTCGGCATCATGCCTTTCGCAAGGAGCGCACACCTCGAACCATAAGGTGATACGATGACAACCACACCAGGAGACGCCACCATGGACTCAATCAGAGACGCCATCAAGCTCGCAGCACTCCAGGAGAATTCCCAGGAGAGCAATGCCCTGCGTTCACTTCTGCTGGGGCTTTGCCAGCAGTGCTCCGTCTCCCTTCAGAAGGCAAACAGCTACCAGGAGCTGATCCTTGACGAGCTGGATGCGCGGCACGGCAATACCGCCTACCTTGAAAAGGTCCAGAAGGAGCTCTCCTCCATCCAGACCCTCGTCGCCCAGATCATCCAGGAGCTTCCGCCCACCAAGGGGGAGCGGCTACCGCTCGGGCGGGTCGTCGGTTCGGTTCTCGACTGTCACCACCGCAACAATCCCGGCGCACCTGAAATCCTCCGCGACTTCGAGGAGGATGTGTTCATCAGCGGCGACCTGTTCGAGCTTCAGTCCCTCATCCTGGGAATCATCGAAGGGCTCGACCGCCTGAACTCCCCTGAACCGCCGCCCTGGAAGGCCAGCGTATTCTCCCGGCACTTCTCCCGGCACGAGGCATCCATGCTCCGACTCAAGGACGAAGGCGAATACTGCGTCCTCGCAATCGAACCCACCGAGGCTGAGAACCCGCGGGACTTCAAGCGATACCGGCCATTTGTCCAGTCCCTCGAGGTTGGCGACATGAAGATTCCGCCAATCGCAGTGGCCCAATGGTGCGGCGGCGCGGCCCACAACAACGCAACCCTCCTCTACGACGAGGACCTCCTGCGCAAGAGCGCAATCCTCATCTTCCCGAGGAACAGCGAGGAATCCCAGCTGAAGGAGACATACCAGTGGCAGCCTGGCGAAGCCGCAAGGACAATCCTGCTCGTGGATGACGAAGACATGATATGGGATGTCCTCAGCGACATGCTCCAGGAGCTGGGCTACCAGGTGATTCTTGCCGGCGACGGCAAGGAGGCGGTCGAAATCTACAGCGGCAACCCGGGCATGATCGACCTCGTCATCCTTGACATGCTCATGCCCAACATGGGAGGCCAGGAGACCTTCTTCATGCTGAAGGAGCTCAATCCCGACGTGAAGGTGCTTGCATCAAGCGGCTATGTCTCACAGGAGGAAATCCAGGACGTGATGGACGCGGGCGCCAGCGGCTTCCTCAGAAAGCCATACCACATGGCGGACCTGGCAAGGAAAATCAAGGAGATTTTCGAGAAATGACCCCCCAAGCGGAAAACGAAACGGCCTCGGCCATGCGCAACACTGGCGTGGCAAGGGACGCCTTCGTGGCGGCCATGCCAGTGATACTTGGATACCTGACAATGGGCATGGCCTTTGGCGTGCTCCTGGTCAAGGAAGTCCCCAACGCCAATGCCTGGTGGTGCCTGGGATTCAGCGCGGGGGCACTCTCGGGAAGCATGCAGTTCGCGGCAGTCGAAATGCTGAAGAACGCAACTGCATACAGCCTCGTGATGACTGCAATCCTCGCTGTCCTCATCAATATCAGATACGCAATCTACGGGCTCTCGTTCCTGAGACTCTTCAGATGCTATCCATGGTATCTCAGAATCTTCCTGATACACGCGCTCAGCGATGAAAACTTCGCAATCGAGGCATCCAGCAAAAGACACGGCAAGCCCCAGCTTGTATTCATCACGCTGGTCTCGCTCCTTGACTACCTGTCGTGGATTGCCGGAACCATACTGGGCGCACTCATCGGAGGAATGATAAAATTCCCCACAGACGGAATCGACTTCGCAATGGTCGCACTCTTCGTCGTAATCCTCGTAGACCTCTGCAGGGACAGGATGAACATCTTTCCGACTGTCGTCGGCGCGGTGACGACTACCCTTGTAATCGTCCCGGCAATGATCTTCTTTCCCCAGATGGCGAACAAGACCCTGCCGGCCGCAATCGTCCTCATGACCGCAGTCCTCTACTGCAAGCGCCCCGCCGGGCTCAGGGGAGGTGACGCGAAATGACACTCCATCAATTCCTGATGATTGTCGTGATGTGCCTCGTCATCTTCCTGCTGAGGGCATTTCCCTTCATCGTCTTCCGCGACGTCACGAAAAAGGTTCCGCCGTTGCTTCTTTACCTGGGCCATGTCCTCACGGCCGCGGCAATCTCGATGCTCGTAGTATACGGGCTGGCCAGCCTCTGCTCCTTCCAGAACCCTGACTTCTCGCGACTCCTCTGGGCAATACCCGCCACGGCCGCAACAGTCGCCCTCCAGTACTTCACAAAGAACTCGCTCGTCTCAATCATCGGCGGCACGGGAGTCTACATGCTCCTGCTCCAATGCCTCGGCTAGCAGACGAAGACTCCGCAATCTTATATTATCCCCCGAACGACACAAACACCCCCTTGTAAAGATGAGCAGCAAGCCAGACAGCCAGAGAATCGTCCTCACGGGCGTGGGACTGACCTCTCCCAACGCAAACTGTCTCCAGGAGTTCCGCCAGGCGCTTCTCGAGGGCAAGTCGGGGGTTTCCACGATGGAGATGAGGTATTTCGGGAGTGCCCCGGCGGGTCTCTGCGACTTTGACGCCACTCTCTACCAGAAGCGGCGCGACCTCCGCAACGGCACCCGCGCAGGCTCCATCGCAATCTACTGCACGGGTGAATGCATCGCCTCCTCCGGAATCGACCTCCAGGCAATCGACCCCTCGCGCATGGGCGTATTCCTGGGAATCACGGAACACGGAAACGTCGAGACGGAAAACGAAATCTACGAGATTAGCAAGTACAACTACGACACAGCCTTCTGGAGCCACCACCACAATCCAAGGACTGTCGCCAACTCCCCGGCCGGGGAAGTCACAATACGGTTCGGAATCTCGGGGCCGCACTACACGGTCGGCGCCGCATGCGCGGCGGGAAACCTGGGCATCGTGACCGCGGCACAGCAACTCCTCCTGGGAGAAGTCGACTACGCATTCGCGGGAGGAGTCTCCGAATCCCCGCGCACCTTCGGAATCTTCGCGGCATTCAACAACCAAAACGCACTGGCAAGAAACGACGACCCGACAAAGGCATCAAGGCCCTTTGACAAAGACCGCAACGGAATCGTAATCTCCGAAGGCGGCGCAGTATTCCTGCTGGAACGCCTCGACCAGGCCAAGGCGCGGGGAGCCTCCATCCTCGGAGAACTACTGGGATGGTGCTACAATTCCGATGCGTCGGACGCAGTGCTGCCAAACGATGTGCGCCAGGAGGAGTGCATACGGAAGGCGCTGGAACGGGCCGGACTCGAACCAGGCCAGGTCTCCATTGTAAGCACCCACGCCACAGGCACCAAGGCGGGAGACGAACGCGAGTGCGCAGCCCTCCGCAGGGTCTTCGGAGAGGAGTGCAGGCGGACATTCTTCAACAACACGAAGAGCTTCATCGGCCACGCCATGGGGGCCGCCGCCGCCTTGGAGCTGGCAGGAAACCTGCCTTCGTTCCAGGACAATCTCGTCCACCCGACAATCAATGTCGACGAGCTCGACCCCGCCTGCGACCTGCCCAACCTCGTCGTCGGCAGGCCGGCCGAGGCCACCGTCGATGTCATCCTCAACAACTCCTTTGGAATGATGGGCATCAACTGCGTTGCCATCGTCGGCAAATACAAGGAGTAGACCGGGATTTTTCATCCAATACGCTTAATCCACAAGGCATCCAGCCCCACCCAAGAAGACGCAAAATGAAACGCGACGAAATCAAAGACGCTGTAATCGACATTCTCACCGAAATCAACCCCGATGTCGAGTGGAACTCCTTCGGAATGGAGGACTCGCTCCGAGGCACCCTGGAGTCAATGGACTTCCTGGATGTCGTCATGGAACTGCGCAAGCGATACAAGGTGATTGTCCCCGAGGCCGACTATGGCAAGCTGGCGACCCTCAAGGGGTGCGTCGACTATCTTGAGGAACCTCTCGCGGACAAATAGGAAGCCCCGAAGGGCAAAACACCAGGAGCAACGGAAGAATGGCTGAACTTCATACAGTGAACATCCCGCCGCCGAAACACGTGAAGGTGCTCGGAGGACAAGGCTGGATCGGACTCGTGGACCAGATGGGGACCGAGACGTCGATTGTCAATGCGGCGCGGGTCTCCTTCGGGAAAATCCGTTCCGAGATGGACGAGAAGGACGTGAAGCTCCTCAAGTATCTCGTCGCCAACCGCCACAACACGCCGATGGAGCATGTCGTCTTCACCTTCCTGGTGCACTGCCCTCTCTTCGTGCGTTCCCAGTGGCACCGCCACCGCACCTGGAGCTACAACGAAATCTCCCGCAGATACACGGAAGTCGACCTGGAGTTCTACGTGCCCCCGGAAATCCATGCACAGGCCTCCTCCGACAGGCAGGCCTCCACTGTCGCGCCGGAGGAGATGGACCAGGATGCCCTCCGCAAGGCAATCGACGACGCAAACCAGGCGACCTTGAGGGCATACGAAGGCCTCCTTGCGGCGGGGGTCTGCCGCGAACAGGCACGGGGAGTCCTCAGCCAGAATCTCATGACCACCTTCTGGGCGACCGTGGACCTCTCGAATCTCATCAAGTTCATCGACCTGAGGGCGGACGCGCACGCCCAGTGGGAAATCAGGCAGTACGCCGAGGCAATCAAGACCTTGCTGAAGCCGTCGCTGCCCAATGTGGCGGAAATCATGGGCTGGTGAGTAGGGATAAGGGATGAGAGGATAATGTTTGGCGGGCGCATTAAGCACGGCACTTCTGCCGTACTCGACGGTGGCCCACTGCATAGTGTCCACGCGCTCTTCCCTACAATCTCCTCCCTACTCTCTACTCGACGGTGGCCCACTGCATAGTGACCACGCACTCTTCCCTGCAC
>URJM01000103.1 GCA_900548225.1 uncultured bacterium | reverse complement strand
TTGATTTCCTGCAGCGCAAGAAGGTCACCATCTACCACCTGCAGGCAATCAATACGATCGAGGATGTTGTCTGCGAGCCCCCGCTTTCGCTGGTGCAGCGCCTTGACCTTGTCCTCGATCGTATTGATTGCCTGCAGGTGGTAGATGGTGACCTTCTTGCGCTGCCCGAGCCTGTGTGCGCGGTCGGAGGCCTGGTCCTCCACGGCTGGATTCCACCATGAGTCAAGATGGATAACGTAGTCGGCCTGAGTGAGATTGAGACCAAGGCCGCCCGCCTTCAGGCTTATCAGGAAGACGGGCACGTCCCCGTTCTGGAAATTCTCCACGGAGGCCGCGCGCTCCTTCGGAGTCCTGGCGCCGTCAAGATACTCGTAGGAAATGCCCTCCGAGTCCAGAGTTTCGCGGACAATATCCAGGAATTTGACGAACTGGCTGAATACAAGCACCTTGTGGTTGCTTTGGAGGATTCGGCGCAGCAATTCCAGGAATGCATCCAGCTTTGACCCGTGGAGTGCTTCGCCTCCGGCCACGAGGCGCGGGTGGTCGACTGCCAGGCGCAGCTTCATGATGCCCGCAAGCACACGGATGTGGCGCTGTCCCTCCGACTCGTCGTGGGACTCCAGATCCGCCAGAATCTTCTTGCGCAGGTTGTCGTAGAATGCGCGTTCGTCGGGGGAGATTTCGACGGGATAGTAGATCTCCTCCTTTGGCGGCAGGTCGTTGAGGACCTGGTCCTTGCGGCGGCGCAGCATGAACGGGCTGACGATTCCGCGGAGGCTCTTTAGGGCGTCCTGGCTGTTGTCGTGTTCGATGGCGGCCGCAAAACGGCGCTGGAAGCCCTCGCGAGAACCCAGGAGGCCTGGAATGATGAAATTGAAGATGCTCCAGAGCTCGCTCAGGTTGTTCTCAATCGGAGTGCCTGTGGTGACAACGCGGAAGGCGGCGTGGATTTCCAGGGCGGCCTGCGAGCGCTTCGCATGGGCGTTCTTGATTGCCTGCGCCTCGTCAAGCACGGCGATGCGCCACTTTATCTTCTTGAAGGCCTGCTGTTCGCTCTGCAGAAGCCCGTAGCTCGCGATGAGGACGTGGCGGGGCCCAAGCTTGTTCAACACCTGGGCGCGGTCGCCGGGGCCGAAGACCTCGCAGTTCAGCGTCGGGGCGAACTTCTGGAATTCCGCCTTCCAGTTGGCGCAGACCGACGTAGGCGCAACAATCAGGGTCGGCCCCTCGTCGGCGCGGGCCAGAATCAGGGCGATTGCCTGTACGGTCTTTCCAAGTCCCATGTCGTCGGCGAGGCATGCTCCGGCGCCGGCCTTGTCAAGCCGCGACAGCCAGAGGTATCCCTCCTCCTGATAGGGGCGCAGTGTCGCCTTGAGCTCCGAGGGGACGGGGGGAGTCTCCTGCATGGCGTCGTTGTATTTCTGAATCCACTGGTTGGACTCGGGGGGAAGTTCCGCCCCTGGGAAGTCGGAGATGCTCTCGCCAAGGAAAGGCAGGAGGAACTGGCAGACGCGCAGCGAGAAGCGCCCCGCCTGGCCGCTGCCGCGGCCCTTGGCCAGCTCGCCAAGATAGCTGAGATCCTCCAGGCGCTTGCGAAGCGACTCGGAGAGGGCGACGACCTGTCCGTCCGAGAGCGAGACGAAGTGTTTTTTGTCAACCACTGCCTGGATGAGGTCTGCCAGGCTGGCGGTGCCCTCGGAGTCGTCGAGCTTGACCTCCCCGTCCACGGAGAACCACGAGAGATAGCTTTGCGTATGCAACGAGACATTGCTCATTGAGAGTGTCCTGTGGCAGACGAACTTCTGGTCGGAGGGCCACTGGACGCGGCACTTGTCCATCAGTCCCCGCAATTGCAGGGTGAGTTCGTAGCATGCGAGCCCTTCGAAGCTCCACTGCCAGGTTTTTTCCTGGTGTGTGGCTCCGAGCCTCGGGCACGCCTCCACCAAGTCTGCGGCCATCTGGAGCTCCTCGTCCATGTTGCGCACCATTCGTCTTGGGTTGCCCCGTTCCTGGCAGATGAGTTCGCAGGGTCCTTCCCCGGGCTGGTAGTATCGTCCTTCCTGTCCGAAGGGGCGCACCATCAGTTCGGCGCGCAGTCCCCGTTCCCGGGGAATCAGTTGCAGGAACGGGACTGGATCCGTGGGATGTGCAGGCAGGTCCACGCCGGGCAATGGGGTGTCGGAGACAATCCTGAAGTTGCGGATCAGGTTCTCGAGAATCTTCTTGTTCTCGGGGGATTCCACATCAGGAATGCGGAAGTCGCCTGAAAGGAGGCGTCGCAGCTGGCGCATGGCGGGGGGAAAACGGTACACAATCACCTGGTCGCCCCGTTCCAGGCGCACAACGCACTCCTCGCCCTCTGAGGACTCCGGATAGATGCGGTACTGGAGTGCGTCCTCCAGCCTAGTGATGAAGATTGCGGGGTCGCTTTCACGGCAGATGAGGATTTGCCCGTCCCCTCCTTCAAGGAAGAGCCTCGGATGACCCACGAGCGCCTGGATGACCTTGCTCCAGACGACTGGCGCGGCGTCGGGATGCACCTTGAGCACCGCCTCCGCCTCGCGGAGGACATCGCAGGCGAACTTGTCCTGCGGGGTGAGCTGCGTCTGCGAAAGTTCGAAGAGCGGGTTTTCCGGGTCGAGGGTGACGGCTCCGAAGTCCCTTTCCCTGTAGCCGGCATACCTGCGCCCCTTTGTCCACTTTCCATTCTTGCTGGCATGCTGCTCGATGGGTTTTGCAGTGAGGATTCCGCGTGAGTTCTGTTCCGCGTTGATGTTCCACACGATGCGTGCCGGATTCTTCTGGGGGAGCTCCTCAAGGGTCTTCTCCAGCTTCGAATACCTGTCAATCCAGCTGTTCTTGGTCAGGATGCAGTCAAGGAAGAACGGGAGCTTGCCCGAGAGATCGTGCCAGCGGTTGAATTTCAGCCCCTGGCTCTGGAGGCGCAGCTGCAATTCGTCACCCTCCTCCGCCAGCCAATTGTAGCCGCCCTGGCGAGCCGCCTGCAACGCATTGTCAAGCAGGAGCCGCTGTCCTCCGTCCAGCGTGCCAGTCAGCCAATACTGCGCAAAACACGCGAGAAGGTTGTTGAGGCGTCCATCGGGGCGCCATATAGGATTCACTGGCGGCAGCTCGGGATTCGTCTTCATCCGTACCACAGGTTCCAGGAGCTGGTAGACGAGCGTGTGCGGTGTGTCGTTGCGCAGTGCGGATGCGTTGTAGATATTCGCAAGCTGCAGCGACGCGGGAGTGCCCTCCCGCAGCAACGCCAGGATTGCGAAGACGCCGCCGATTGTCCTGAAATATCCGTCGTGGGTCCGTTCGTGGCGCCGCAGCAGCTCCAGGGCGTCCCGGAAGATTCCGATAGCCTCCTCGTCCCGTCCTTGCAGGAACCGTATCCATGCCAGCCGCAGCATCCTGGGGGTTCGTCCCTGTGGCAGCCGCCGCATCAGCCCCGGGATTACCGCCCAGTCGCCGCAGAGAATCGCATAGTCCAGCATCGAGCTGATGGCCATGGGCTGGGCATTCTCGGACAGGGCGTAAAAACGCTCCGCGAGGTTGTGGACCGGGCGCAGGGAAAGCATCGCCGACGGCAGTAGCTTCCAGGCACAGACGGCCAGAAAGGATTCCGGAAGCGAGAGAAGCCACTCCTCCGGCTCGTCAAAGAGAAAGTCAAAGCTCTCCCCGCTCGCATACTCGTTGGGGAATGAGTCGCGCATGACCAGCAGGACCGCATTCAGGAAACCCGCGTTCTCACTGAAGAACGCATTCCTGATGTCCCGCCGGAGGTTCTCGATGTCGGTCTCCCCGTGGGTGCCCACCATGGGGAGGGCGCGGGAGATCGCCTCGGGCAGGGGCTGGTACTCCGGACGGGCAAAGAGTCCCCGCAATTCGTCCGAACTCCAGGCGCGGCTCTGAAGCTGCGCACCGCCTACTTCACGCACCTCCCCCGACTGGAGCAATGGCTGCAAAAGGGACTCGACCTCGCCTACGGAAAGACGGCTGAAGGATTCAAAGTCCCCATGCCCCAGCAAAAGGATGACATTCGTAATGTCGCTTATCGTCGCTGGACGAGCTATCGCCCCCAGGACTTCAGACAATATCCGCGTAAGCAAGGCACTCTTGGAATTCGTTTTCTTCGACGGCATGGAAAAATAAACTTCCCCTGGATAAAACTCGGACGGTTCAAGGCAACCGCGTACTATAACCCCTCCTGCCCCCACCCTCCACCTGCAGAAAGCCGGAGAAGGTGCGTTTACTTTTTCAAGTTTCCTTTGCCACTTGGATATGTCCAGTCAATTCCAAAGGAGACTGACTGGACATCAGTGTTTGTTATTGGTTGCCATGCTCGGCTTTCCTGACTTCTGCCAAGGCGTCGAGGAACTTTGGGTCATCTTCAAGACGATAGTAGGGGTCGGCATACAGGCTGATTGCACCTTTTCCATCCAGCATGTAGACCAGAAAGTCATCAATCCTATCAGCCCCCTTGTCCCAATCGGCCTCAAAATCGACCTTGCTGGCAATCAATGCCGCAAACTCGTATGGCTTGGCTATTGGTCTGTCGATAAAACCATTGACGACATACAAGTCTATGAAGTTGAGAACCTGGTCCAGGTTGGAACTATGCCCCTTGAAATATGCGACAGCACATTGGAAAATTTCCTCCCAGGGAAACTGTTCCAAGACCTGTTGCGCATAATCGTACATTTCACCTTCGGGATTGTAATCGTCGGCGTCATAATCGCAATCAAAAATCTTGGCGATTGCTTTTTCTAGGTCAATAGTTTTGCTCATTTGTGCGGATTCCTTTTTGCTTTTGGAGAGAACACTGATGGCGGCAACTTTTTGAAGGCTTCATCGGCTGCCTGGATTCGTGTCCATTCGTGTCCATTCGTGGTTCACCCCCCCTTTCGTGTCCATTCGTGTCCATTCGTGGTTCTGTTTTTTCTTTTCGTGTCCATTCGTGTCCATTCGTGGTTCTGAATTATCCTTTCGTGTATTTCG
>URJM01000102.1 GCA_900548225.1 uncultured bacterium | reverse complement strand
CGTGAATATCTGCGAGAGATGATCCGCCGAAAGGGTGCTCTCGGCATAAATCTTGAACTTGTTCTCCGTGCCCGACGGCCGCATCGCAAACCAGCCGTGTTCGGAAACGACCTTGATGCCACCGATGGGAGCGCCATTGCCAGGCGCGACGGTGAATGCCTCGAGGATGGGTTCGCCGGCAAGCTCCTTCAGAGGAAGATTCTCGGCGGTGAGAGACGCCACATGCGCTTTCTTTTCAGGGGTGCCGGGCTGGTCGTGGCGGCCATACCAGCTGGGGCCGAACTCCTCGACAAGGCGCTTGTGGTGCAACGCGGGATCCTTGCCGGTGGAGGCGGTAATCTCACAGGCGAGAAGCGACATGATGATGCCGTCCTTGTCGGTGGTCCAGGTCTGGCGGTCCTTGCGGAGGAAGCTGGCGCCGGCGGACTCCTCGCCGCAGAAGCCCAGGGACCCGTCGGCAAGCTCGTCCACAAACCACTTGAAGCCAACGGGCACCTCGACCACACGGCGGCCAAGACGGGCGGCCACCTTGTTGATCAGGCTGGAAGAGACGACGGTCTTGCCGACGGCCACGTCGTCCCCCCAGTGCTTGCGGGTCTTGAAGAGATATTCGATTGCCACTGCGAGGTAGTGGTTCGGATTCATCAGGCCGCATGAGGGGGTGACGATTCCGTGGCGGTCGAAGTCGGGGTCGTTGCCGAAGGCGATGTCGTACTTTTCCCGCAGTCCAATGAGCCCGGCCATCGAATATGGCGACGATGGGTCCATCCTGATCATGCCGTCCAGGTCCACGTGCATGAAGCGGAAGTCTGGTTCCGGCCGTCCGTGGAGGAGTGTCAGGTCAAGGCCGTATCTTTCGGCGATTGGAATCCAATACCCCATGCCCGCGCCGCCCAGCGCGTCGGCGCCGATGCGGATGCCGCTGGCGCGGACGGGGTCGAAGTCAATAACATCGGCGAGGGCCTTGACATACGGAGTCCTGAAGTCGTAGCGCACCACGTTGCCTGAGGCGATGGCCTGGGCCAGGGTGAGACGGCGCACCTCCTTCAAGCCGCCCTCGAGAAGACGGTTCGCCTCGTCCGCAATCCACTTGGTAGTGGCCGTATTTGCCGACCCGCCGTTCACAGGGTCGTACTTGAAGCCGCCGTCGCAGGGCGGGTTGTGTGAGGGGGTTACGACTATGCCGTCCGCAAGGCCGCTCTTCCGGCCGTGGTTGTAGTTGATGATGGTGAAGGAGACTACCGGAGTCGGCGTATAGCCGCCGTCCTCGGCGATGAGGGTCTTGACACCATTGGCGGCAAGCACCTCCAATGCAGTCGAATGGGCAGGACGGGAAAGGGCGTGCGTGTCCATCCCAAGGAAGAGGGGGCCTGTAATGCCCTCCTTCGCGCGGTAGGAGCAGATGGCCTGGGTGATCGCCAGGATGTGATCCTCGTTGTAGGTCAACTTCAAGGACGAACCACGATGGCCGCTGGTTCCGAAGGAGACACGCTGCTCGGGAACAGAGGGGTCGGGCTTGCCAACGTAGTAGCGGGAAATCAAGTCAGGTATGTCCAAATACATCGACTCGGGAACGAGCTTGCCTGCAAAATTGTCCATAGTCGCCAGTAAAATCGAGGTTTTTGTCCTGTTTTGTCACAACTCACGCGTCAAATGACATAATATACTGCCGGGGGAATTCCCCGCCCCTCCCGGAGGCGATCACTCGAAATGGCGCACCACCGTTCTTGAGCCACGAAACACAAGAAACACGCGAAATGCCTAAGCCCGTGGAGGTTCTGGCAATCTGTGAAGCCGTTCTATGAAAAGGCGATACCACTCTCTTCCAGTGGTCCTATTGTCCCCACGGGGGAATATGCGTTATGCATTAATTCCGCATCTGCCATTATGTGTGATAATCCTTTGACACTCTTTCGATGGCGGTGGCGCGGCCGCTGTCTTCATCGATTGTGACGACGACTGCATTGAGCGTGACATCGTCATTGCTGACTTCGAACCTCATTGGCATTCCCGTGCGGAAATTTTCGATGACCGCCTTTGCGTCCCTTCCGAGGACGGAGTTTTTTGCCCCGACCATTCCCGCGTCGCAGATGAATGCGGTGCCCTTTGGCAGGACTCGTTCATCTCCTGTCTGGACATGGGTATGGGTTCCGACCAGCGCGCTGACGCGGCCGTCGAGATAGTGTCCCAGGGCGATTTTCTCGCTGGTCGCCTCCGCATGGAAATCCACGAATATGACATTTGTCTCTCTTTGGATTTCCCGGATGGCCTGGTCTGCGGCGTCGAACGGGGAGGAGGAGTTGAGCTTTATGAAGACCCGTCCAATGAGATTGACGACTCCGACCTTTGCCCCGTTTCTGGCAGTGAAGACTCCCCAGCCCCGTCCTGGCTGGCATGTCGGGAAGTTCATTGGGCGGAGGACATTGTCGAGTCGGTCGATCTGCCCGGGGAATTCCCGTTGGTCCCAGGTGTGGTCTCCTGACGTGAAGACATCCACCTGGGACGGCTTGAACTCGTCGAGAAGCGGCTTTGTCATTCCATTGCCGCCAGCCATGTTCTCGCCATTTGCGATGCAGAAGTCGCATCCGTATTCCTTCTGGAGGCCTTCGGAGAGTGCCTGCACCGCCTTGCGGCCGCCGCTGCCGACCACGTCGCCTATGAAGAGGATTCTCATTTTTCGGAGGGGTGTTGGGTTGGAATGACAATCATCCGCAGACGGCTTCCAGGACGAGGCGGTTCATCTTCGGCTTCACCTCCTGGATTCGCACCTGGAGCCGGTCGCCTGGCTCCGGCGCATCCCTTGACAACAGGATTCCGCGTGCGAGGCAGTCGCACAATTCCGCCAGGATCAGACGTCCCTCGACGCGGACCACGACTGCGTCAAGCGTCTTTTCAAGGCATGTGCGCCGCAGGTATTCGAGGGTCCAGTATCCCCTTGCCTCCCTTTCGAGGGCGCGGTTTGCGGAGGCGATGCAGTCCACATTGTCGAGGACTCCGAAGAGCTCCGTCTGTGAATACGGGAGCGGTTCGCCAGCCAGATGGGCGCAGAGCTGTCGTTGGATTACCATGTCCGCGTATCTGCGCAGAGGCGAGGAGATTTGCGTATAGAGGTCGAGTCCGAGTCCGCAGTGTGGCTGGGGATATGTCGACATCCTTGTGCGCCTCATCTTGCGCACCTGCTGGTCGAAATCCACTGCGTCGTATCTTATGACCGAATGCGCGCCTTCCACAGGCGGCTCCTGGCATCTGTATATGACAGGGAGGTCGTGGCGAAGCGCGTATTTTGCCGCAAGATGATTGGCAAGGACCATGAATTCGCTTACGAGGTCATGGCTCGGGGTGTCGTCCTGGACGAGCTGTGCCGTGATTACGTCCTTTTGGACATGTATCTTCAATTCCGGGCGGTTCAGCGTGACTGCGCCGCAGTCGTCCCGTATTGCGTACCTCAGCCGTGCGAGCCTTTGGAGCGTTCGCAGTGACGTGGCGAGCTCATCCGTGCCGTCTCCGGCGATGATCTCGTCCGCCCTTACGTATGTAAGCCTGTCCGTCACCCTCAGCTGTGTCGGCGCAATCCTCCAGTCCACCAGCTCCCCCTCCCCGTCCAGGGTTGCGAAGACGCTGAATGCTGGCCTCAGCTCGTCCTGGTTGAGGCTTGCCAGGTCGCAGCCGAGACGCTCCGGGAACATTGTGACCGTAGTCGTCGGCAGATAGAGCGAGAGGGGGCGGTCCACTGCGGCCTGGTCTATTATGTCGCCCTTGCTGACGAAGCTGGATGGATTTGCCAGATGTATGCCCACCTCGAAGTTTCCGCCAGGCAGGGTTCGCACGGAGAGTGCGTCATCGATTTCCCGTGTCCACTCGTCGTCGATGGAGAAGATTCTCGGTCCCTCGTATGTCTCCCTGTCTGCGGATGGCGCGTATGGTGCCAGGGAATCTGCCTTTGCGAGGACATCGACAGTGAATCCGGCGTGGATTCCGTTTGCCAGGAGGAATTCATCCGCGTCTTCAGGCAGCCGGTTGGTCTTTCGGAGGATGGAGAGCGCCAGTTCCCGCGGTGTGAGCTTTGTCCCGGCGGTTGCAAGCAGATTGACGGCGGGGCAGTTCAGCCCTCGCATCAGGTAGTCCGTGCACTGCCGGAGGAACGGTTCGAGTTCTGCGGGCACGCCGACGGGTGTTGCCTTGCAGGCTTCGTCGTCCGTAGCAATCACCTTTTGCAGCCAATCCCGCGTCTTTTCGCGCAGTGCGGCCTTTTCCGCCCTTGCGCGCCGCAGTTCCAGGAGCCTTTCCATCTCCTGCTGGTCATTGGGGATGAAGGAGGAACCGTCGAACCGGAAGTGTATCTGGTCCGCCATGAGGGCGCGTGCCAGCGCGGATTTCTGCTGCCTGGTCCATCCCTCGCCAAAATACTCCGTGGCCTGCTGGTCGATTGTGGCCTTTGCGCCTCCCGCCTCCAGAAGCGTCTCCCAGAGAAGCTCCGAGTCAATGCCCGACTGGATTTCGGAGATTTCGTTTTGGAGCGCCACAAGCGAAGGCAGGGGATTGTTGGACGGGCATCGGCCATAGGAGGCAATCACCTGCTTGAGCGAGACCTTCGCAACCTGCTTCGTAGGCCCTTGGACTTGTATGCGTTCCCCCTGGTCGCGGACTACGACCCCAAGGCACAGTTCTCCGTTTGCGCAATAATCGACGATGTGGTTCACAGGATAGCCCATGGGGTTAATATAGCCAGGCCACCGTGGACTCCCTGCGAACATGCGGCGATTGCCGAATAATGCCGCCCGTCATCTCCGGAGGATGCGCGCCAGCGCCATCACGTCGGCATTGCCGACCATGTACGGGAAGAGCCTGAATGCGAGCCGGTGGACTCCTGCGTGGAGGCGGCATTCGTCCACCGTGTCTTCGCCGCAGGACATTGTCCCCAGCCCCCTTTGGTGGATGTCGACATTCAGCCATGTCTCCTTGCGTGGGGACAATTCGTTGACATGGCGTGCCTTGTAGAGGTCTCCGGGCGTATAGCGGAGTGCCGAGACCTCAAGGTTCATCCCGAGTCCGACGACCATGATGCCCACCTTGGAATTCTGGAGTGCGGCCATTCTGACATCGGTGTGGTTTCCGCTTTCCTGGGGCATTACATACGGGAAGAGCTGTTCGTCCACGACCTGCGAATAGAGTCCGACCTGGCATCCGGCCTTTCTGTCCCAGTAGCTTTCGTGGGGTCCGTTGCCATAGAAGAGGAGATTGTCAAAGCCCTGGGAAAGCGGCACCGTCACCCCAAGCCGCGGCATGTCCGAGAGTTCGGCGGG
>URJM01000101.1 GCA_900548225.1 uncultured bacterium | reverse complement strand
GAGGATAGCCTTGAGCCTGTTTCCGCGCACCCATCCGCCCCTGTTTGGCACATAGTCCTGGAGTTTATCATGCCGTTCGTTTTCCACCGTCGCCACGACAGGCGGCTCCACGGCCATGATGTCGGTTTTTCCGTTGTATGTGACCTGGACTAGCCAGTCACCGGCTGTCTTGAATTCTGCGGGGGAAGCCATAAGTGCGCATGTGGTCGCCATTGTGGCGGCCATAGAGATGATTCTCCTAGTCATTGTTTCTTCAGGGGAGTTGGTAGATATGGAATTGGTTGACATTTTTTCCCGTGAGTCCGGGGGATGACTGGAACCAGTAGGACTCTCCGGCGCCCTCGTCGTCATCGAAGACCACGCATGCGAAGCCGAAGTACTGTCCTTGCCTGGTGAGTCCCAGTGCTTCGCGCTGGAGTTCGATGCGGTATGAAGTCACCCCGTTGTCCTCGTCCCTGGTCATACGGAAATCCCGTCCATTTTCGAGGGAATCGTGATAATCGCCGTGGAAGACCACGCATTCTGGGCCATTTGCGGCCAGTGCGAGCCCGATGTCGACATCCCTGGGACCGTATCCTGCGGGTGCCGCGTCTGCCCTGACGATGAAATCCGGGAGGACGGCGAACTGGAGGCAGTCCCCGTCCCATATCATTCCACCGGTGCGTGTATTCTTGTGGATGTCGTCCGTGACTTCCGCGATGATGGTGACGCTTTCCTCCGAGACCTCGATGTAGATTTCCCCGCCCAGGTCGTCATGTCCATCCCATCGGATCCATGGGTCTGGGGGGACGATATCCTTTCGGTCGTCCCCGAATTTGCAGATGAGATTCTGTCCCATGTCGAGTCGAGTAGGCGTGAAACTCATTGAGAGCGTTGTCGCGTTCTGTCTTGAGTCCTCCAGTGTGACCCTGATTACTCCGCCATTTGCCGGGAGTCCGTCCACTGGGACAATCCATGGGAATGGCTCTCCTGGCTGTTTGAAGGCGGTTGCGGGTGCGTTGTCGCCGAAGGAGTATGTGATGCTGGCCTGCTCAGTGGATTCGGGGTCTGTGTGTCTGACGACCAGGAAGCCCTGTTGTCCTGCGTCAAGGGCCAGCGTGCAGACGAGTCCGTTGGCGCGGTCCTCCGCGCCCGTCATTGCGGCGTGCAGCTGTTCGTATGCGTCCTCCCCTTCCAGGGAGATGTATGTCGGCAGCAGACGTGCCGTGAAGACTCCGCCTTCGGGGATTTCCATGGGATTTCCCAGGAAGTCCGCGCACTTGGCGTTTTCGGGGAGTGCCAGTTTGACATCGTTGTCGTTCTGTTCTGTCCAGAGGACCAGGTATGCGACATCCTTCTGTCCGAAGACCCCCATTTTGAGATTTGAGTCTTCGGTGCCCAGCCGGCTGTCGTATTGCCGGACCCTTTCGACGGCCCGTGCGACCTGGCTCATGGCCGGGATCAGGAGCATTGGGACTCCATCGTGCCACATTCCGTAGTCGTAGTATGTGGACTCGATGGCTCCCATGGTGTTGAACCAGAAGAAGAACGGGGAGCCGAGGAGCCTTGCGGTCAGGACTGCGGAAGTCATCCGCCGTGTTTCCTCCTGCTGGAGCGGGTGGTCTGGCGCAAGCCGGTTGTCGATGGCGAATCCGTATTCCGAGACGAAGGGCTTTTGTCCATGCAGGTAGGCATGGGTCATTTTGTTTGCGTTCTTGAAGACGCTTTGGAACTCGCGGTTCGGGGAGCCGACGTTTGGCATGCTCACGGGGTCCAGGTAGCGCATGTTGAAGGAGTAGCAGTCCATCGGGAAGTATTGGAAATCTCCCTGGACTTGTGTCAGGACCTCCCGTGAGAACGGGAAGTCCGCCACCTGCGCGGAGCCACCGGATGGTCTTCCCGCGGCGATGGGCAGCGTCGGGTTGGCGCGGTGTGCGGCCTGCAGGTAGACCGTCGTGATTCGCGCCAGGTCTGTGCAGACTGGGCCGAAGACATTTCCGTGGCGCACCGCTTCGGGGTGTTTTCTGCGGTAGTATGGTTCCGAGCCCGAGACCAGCTCGTCCTCGCCGCCGATTTCCAGCAGGTCGATGTCGTCTCCAGCGCGTCGTATGAAATCCTCGAATGCGATTGAGAGCTTTTCCAGTGCCTCGTCAGTTCCGAAGAATGCATTTGTTTCCGGGAGTCCCCACGCCTTTGCCTCGGCGACTTCCTCGGGGCGGTGCGCCCAGTTTGGCGCGGCCGGCAGGTGTACCAGTGAGAGCTTCACCTTGAAGCCCCGTTCCTTCAGGGCGCGCATGCGTTTCAGGTGGTCGTTGCCGTCGATGGTGTCAGGGGTGGGCATCAGCGAATACCAGTAGAGGTAGACTTCGGCCCAGCGCACCCCCAGGCGTTCCACGCCGACGGGGACATTGCTGTTGACGCCCAGGTAGGGGAGGATTTCCGGGTCGTCGGGAATCGGCGGCTGGACGAGTGTGTAGACGCCCTGGGTCTCGCTCAGCGGCTGCCCGTCGGCGTCGGTCCATTTCAGTCGGTAGACGAAGAGTCCGAGCCTGTCCACGGGCATTGGGATGTCCAGCCTACAGATTCCCTTTTCGTTCCAGACGGCGGGCTGTGAGAATTCCCTGACGACCCTTTGGTTGTAGTCTGAGACCGTGATTGTGCAGGTCGCCTCCTGCGGGAGTTCGTCCCGCTTGTCTATGGCCAGGATTTTCAGCGTGGGGTTTTCCTCAGGGAAGAATATTCCATTGTTGTCCCCGAGGAGTTTTGCTCCTGCGTAGAATGCCTTTTTCTGTGCGAATGGGGTTGCCTGGGTTCCGAATTCCAGCTTGACCGCATCGAATGAGATTTGGACTGGAGTTGCCTGGTTGCGGTTGGTGAGTTCCAGGACAAGCGAGTAGTCCGAGGAGAATTTCACCGTGAACGGGATTTCGATGCGATTCCATTCGGTGGTGACGTGGAACTTATGCATCTGCGTATCCTTCCAGGCTGTGTGGACGGTGATGAATTCGCATGTGGTCGGCCTGTCCGCCTTGATCCAGCACGAGAAGACATACTCCCTGTCCTTGTCCATGAACAGCCTGGGGCCTGTGTATGAGTGGCAGTCGTCTGTGTCGACCATGGTGGTTGCGTACATGCATCCCACCGGCGCGTCATCCTCCTCCACCAGTTCCAATGGGGAGCCCTGTCCGGCCCAGATCTGTGAGAAGAATCCGTCGCCACCTTCGTAGCTGTTGTTTCCCGTCAGGAGATTCTCCCCCTCCGGGATGGAGTCCAGCGCCATCATCCGGAGGTTTCCCTTGAACAGCTGGATGTCGTTGATTGTGGCTCCAGCGGTGTCCTGCGAGGTGTTTGCGAAATCCAGGAGCAGCCAATACCTGCCTGAGAACTTCGGTGTGAACTCCACCGCGCAGAGTCCGTCCTCGCCGAGATTTCCGAGAGTCATGAAGGTCGTGTCCTTCCAGTCGCAGTTCACCAGGGCGGCCTGCGCGCTGACTCCTTCGTCAAGCTGGATTTTCATGCGGCACGTATATGTGGTGTGCGCCTGGACTTCAAACGGTTCTCCGGAGACTCCCTGGTGTTCCATGCCGCCAGGCAGTTCCAGTCTCAGGCAGCGCCCTCCGTCCGCATCCTCCACGACTTGCCATGAGAGGGAATTCGGCCGGTCGCACCAGTAGTTTGTGAAGTATCCGCCATCCGTCTCGAAGGTGCCGTCGTTTGGGAGGATGCTTTCAATGGCGGCCAGAGGCAGGGTGAGGGACAATGCGATGCAGGCGAGGATGGGTTTCCACATGGCGGGGAGTCGGAGTCCTTGGGGGATGAAAATGGGTGGCCAGAGCATTTTCCCTATTATATCACGGCATCCTTTCATTGTTTCGGCTTGGCTGCACGTTTCACAGGAGGAGGCAGTCGAGGGCCTTGCGCTCGTCCGTGGGGTGCGCTGCGCTCCTTTCACGGCTGATGTCTGCCACTGCCACGCGGTTCGCTGACTGGCGGATGGAGGAATACTGAGGAGGCGGATGTCTGCCGCCGTGGGCGATGCGGTCATTGTGGAATTCAGTGCATTGGAAGAGCATTTAAGTGTCTTTTGTGCGCAAAAACAAATCAAGGTGTTCAAATATTTACCACATGATAAGGCGTGGCGTCTTCTGCCACCCAGGGCAATCTCGATGGCATTGCATTTGCTTTTTCCCGTCCATCTGTCGGATGATCCGGCGGATGACAAGTGGCAAAAGCAAACAAGGAGCAACGATGACGCACTACTACTGCAAGTATTGTGGCCAGAAATTCCCGACCATCTCCTCTCTTACATCGGGGAGATGCATTAAGCATCCTGATGGGTCGTACGAGGGGAGGCACGCATTGTACGAGGGAAGTGAAAAATCCCAGTATGCATGCAAGTATTGTGGCCAGAAGTTTTCGACCATCTCCTCCCTTACGTCAGGAAAATGCATTAAGCATCCTGACGGGGCGTACAAGGGAAGGCATTCCCCTGCGCTCTAGGTCGAGTTCCTTGACCACGGCCGTCTGGCATTCCCCATTTCCGTGCCAGGCGGCTTTTTTTGTGCAAAAAACCAGAATGGTAATATTTTAAACGATTAGCGATTAGAAAAGTTTCGTTTTACCTGTGTTGACACTGTGTCCTGCCTGTCCTGGCGGTGTTTTTTTGGTGGAATTGTCATGAAGTTGGCTGGTTTGGACTTTGAGACGGCGAATTGCAAGAGCGGGAGCATTTGTGCTGCCGGGTGCGCCGTGCTGGAAGACGGGATAGTTGTGGATCGCCGCGAGTGGCTCGTCTGTCCCCACAAGGGCTATCGTTGGATGCGTTCAGACTTCACTGGCATCCATGGGTTGTCCTACTGGGATGTGTGCGACTGTCCGGAATTCCCGTATATATGGGTGGAGTTGCGCCGGATGCTGCTTTCTGCGGAGTGTGTCATAATCCACAATGCCCCCTTTGACCTGGGGCATCTTCGGAGCGTTCTTTCCCTTTACGGGTTGCCTCCCGTTGAGTTTGACTATGCGGACAGCGTCATCATCAGCCGCAGGCTTTTTCCCGGGCTGTCCTCCCATTCACTGGACGTGATAGCGGGTTTGTTTGGCATAGAGTTTCATCATCACAACGCCATGGAGGATGCCATGGCCTGTGCTGGCATTGTTTCCAGGACAGGGATACCCGAGGGTTGCATTCGTCACTTCAGCACATTTGAGAGAGAGGATTGAGCATGGGCAGGAGATTGATTTTGACGGGTTGGAAATACAGCGACTATGCGTTGGCGGCGGCACTGGCGTTGCGTAACTTTGGGAATGCGGAGATATTGGGCATGAGCAG
>URJM01000100.1 GCA_900548225.1 uncultured bacterium | reverse complement strand
GGATAATATCGGGAGCCGATGAAATACAATAACCGCTGTTCGCGGATTTCGGGGAATGCCCCGTTTTTTTTTCGCGGGGGAGAACCGCATTCGCTGAAGACCTACGGCGTGACAAGAGAAAGTCGAAGGGGATTGCATTTATTTTGCAGTGGAGGGGGCAACCGGCCTCCAGCACTTCCATTCCCAAGAGTTCTCCGCAGCCAGGCAGGACGGGAGGGGGCAGCTATGCATCACTCAACGGGGAAGAACCCATTACATTATGCGTCATGCGAGGCAAGACAGGGAAATCAGGGATGTTCGGGACGGGCATAGTCATAAGCGCGTCCATCCACGTCTTGCTTCTTGGCCTTCTCGCCCTTGGGATTTTCTTTAAAGGCGACAAACCGCCACCACCCTTCAGGGAAGTCGAGTTCATCGATGTCACTCCTGTGGACGGCAGCTCCTCCCCCGGCGAGCAGCCTCCGGCGCCCGAGCCTCCGGCGCCTGAGCCTCCCAAGCCCGAGCCTCCCAAGCCCGAGCCTCCCAAGCCCGAGCCTCCCAAGCCCGAGCCGCCAAAGCCAGAGCCGCCAAAGCCAGAGCCTCCGGCGCCCGAGCCGCCAAAGCCGAAGCCGCCAAAGCCCAAGCCTGTCGAGAAGCCGAAGCCTCCGGAGCCTCCGAAGCAAAGCCGTCAGGACCGTCTCAAGGAGCGTCTTGCGCAGGCGGAGTCCACGAAGGTTCCCTCGCAGCCCTCGAAGCCCCAGCGTCCCCGTCCCGACACTGCCCGTGAGCTTGAGCGTCGCATTGACCAATCGGTCCGCCGGAGTGGTCATGCGACCATATCCCGTCCCACCGGGAATCCGAATCCGGCTTTAAGCGGCGTTCAGCTCACTGCCTACGACAACTACCTTGTGAGTTGTCTTCAGCCTGCCATGCAGCGCATTTGGGACCAGGTTGCCCCTTCCAACCTGTCCACCCCTCCCCGCAACGCCCAGGTGACCCTGATGGTTGATCCCCAGGGCCGTATACTTTCGGGCTACCTTTCCGCGAAATCCGACAGTGCCCAGATGAACGATGCCGCGATGGAGCTTCTCAACCGAATGAAGCAGGTCCGGCTGCAGCCCTTTTCGACAGTCGGGCTGCCTGGCAATGCCGCGCTGCGTTTCGTCGTGAACCTCCAATACAAGATTGGCGGCTGACAGACCGCCCCGCCCGCATAATAGGCTTTCCTCTTCAAGAGATGCCCTTTCCCAACAAAACAACCGGAAGCCCCATCAGGGCAAAGGTCGTAGGACAATACCGCGACGAACTGCTGCCCTTGCTCTCGGAGTATCCCGTCGAAATCCTTGACATGGACTCCTCCGAGACGCCTGGCCTGGTCTTCTCATACGGGGGTGACGGCACCCTGCTCGGCGCCGAAAGGGACTTCCCCGGAATCCCCAAGCTTCCCCTGCGCGACAAGAGCCACAACCCAAGGTGCCAGCGCCACTACGAACGACAATGCCTTGATGCGTTCTTCGAGGGACGCATCGCCCTCGCGGAGTATATGAAGCTCCGCGCATCTGTCCACGGCCGTGAACTGACCGCCCTCAACGACATCGTCCTGGAGCGTCGGCTGCACCCCCTTGGGGCAATCCGCTTCCAGGCAAGCGTCAACGGCGGCGCCCCGCTTCCCAGGGTCATTGCCGACGCGCTTGTCATCGCCACGCCATACGGTTCCACGGGCTACTTCAAGAGCATCACCCGCGGCGCCTTCGAGCGTGGAATCGGGCTGGCATACAGCAACCCAATCGACGGGGAGCAATTCCTCGTCGTCGGGGAGGACTCCTCGATTTCCGTCAAAATCCTGCGAGGCCCCGCAATCCTCCAGGCGGGAAACAGCCCGAAGGGAGTTGAATTGACTGACGGGGATGAATTCACCATCGCCGCGGCACGGGAAAAAGCCCGCATCTACGGGCTTGACGAGTTCAGGTGCCAGGAGTGCTATAATCTGCGTAGAATGCACGGGAGAGACGCACTCTAGCGACGCCGCGACGCCGCAAACGACTTTCAACACAGACAAACCATCGCAAGATGTCATCGCCAGACTTCATACTAGCATCCGCGCTGATTTTCCTACTGGGATATCTTCTTGGAAGCGTGCCCTGGGGGCTTCTAATCGGCTTTCTCAACGATGTGGACATACGCACCCGTGGCAGCAAGAACATCGGCTCGACCAATGTGACGCGGGTGATTGGCGGCGGCTGGGGGAAGATATGCTTCCTCCTTGACTTCTTCAAGGGATACCTGGGAGTCATCCTGGGAATCTGGCTCGCGGGACGCCTCGAATTCAACGCCGTCTCCATCGCGAAGCTTCTAGGCGCGGCTGGGGCAGTCCTCGGCCACATCTTCCCGGTGTGGCTGAAATTCAAGGGCGGAAAGGGAGTCGCCACGGGAGCGGGGGCAGTCCTCGGACTGGCATTCTGGCCGGTCGTAATCGGATTCTGCCTCTGGGTCGTGCTGGAATTCCGCACGAGAGTCGTGGCAATCGCAAGCATCGGAGCGGCGGCCGCTGTCGGATTCCTCTCCATTCTCTTCCAGGCGTGCGCATGGGAAAACATCGGATGGCCTGTGGTCATGATGATTGAAATCATGGTCGCAATCGTCATCTACAGGCACAAGGAAAACATCCAGAGACTCATTGCGGGATGCGAAAACTCCTTTTGCAAGCTTCCGCAGAAGAAGCCCGGCGGGGCGCTTCCGAGGAAGAAATCCCCTGGTTCCATGAAGCGCACGGGGTCCAGGAAGAAGGCGGCGCGCAGGTAGCCCACATCCCCTTAGAAATCCTAAAAAACAACATAACCACTTCATACAGAGATACTTATGACAGAAGACACCTTTCAGGACGCACCCATTGAGAATACAAATGTGATTGCCCTGAGGCGAGCGAAGGTTGAAAGCATGCGCGCCGCGGGCAAGAATCTCTATGGCCGTCGCGTCGACGACCTCACGCACATCTCCGAGATTCGCGAAAAGTATTCAGACGCCCAGCTTGACGAATCCTCCGGGGCCGAGGTTCCTTCATTCCGCATCGCGGGGCGCCTGATGGCACGCCGCGTCATGGGCAAGTCCACCTTCGCCAATTTGAAGGACGAGTCCGGCAACATCCAGATCTACCTCCAGCGCAGCGAACTTGGCGACGAGCCGTATGCGGAGTTCAAGTCCCTCGACATTGGCGACATCATCCTGGCCGAGGGAACCCCCTTCCACACCCGCACGGGCGAGCTTTCCCTCCGGGTGTCAATCTACGAACTCCTCTCCAAGAGCCTCCTCCCGCTCCCCGAAAAGTTCCACGGCCTCCAGGACATGGAGCAGCGCTACCGCCAGCGCTACCTCGACATGATCTGCAACGACTCCACAAGAAGCGTCCTTGCAATGCGCTCAAAGATTGTCCGTGAATGCCGCCGTTTCCTGGACGAGCGTGGTTTCATGGAGGTTGAGACCCCGATTCTCCAGACCCTTGCCGGCGGCGCCGCGGCCCGTCCCTTCAAGACCCACTTCAATGCGCTGGACATCCCGATGTATCTGCGCATCGCCCCGGAACTCTACCTGAAGCGCCTGATTGTAGGCGGCTTCGAAAAGGTCTACGAGATTGGCCGCGACTTCCGAAACGAGGGCATGGACCACAAGCACAACCCCGAATTCACGGTCCTCGAACTCTACCAGGCGTACTCCGACTGCCGCGGAATGATGGAAATCATGGAGTCGCTTATCACGACTGTCGCCATGAGGTCAATCGGAACCCTGGTCATCAAGGGGGAGGACGGCAACGAAATCAACCTGGAAAGCCCCTGGCGGAGAGTCACTTTCCACGAACTCCTCGAGGAGAAGATGGGGGCGGACTGGTGGTCGCTGGACCTCGACACGCAGAAGCGGAAGGCACGTGACCTGGGTCTTGAAATCGACGAGGAGTGGGACTCCTTCCATGTCTCCCACGAAATCTACGACCGGCTCATCGAGGAGACCCTCATCCAGCCCACCTTCGTCACAAGGCTTCCCGCATACCTCGTCCCCCTCGCAAAACGCTGCCCCGACAACCCCGAGCTCGTCGATGTCTTCGAACTCGAGATTGACGGGCGGGAGATGTGCCCGGGATACACGGAGCTCAACGACCCGATCGACCAGCGTTCAAGATTCAACGCCCAGTTGATTGGCCGCGCCGACCAGGAAGGCGAGGTGGAGCGCATTGACGAGGACTTCATCACCGCACTCGAATACGGAATGCCGCCCACCGGCGGGCTCGGACTGGGAATCGACCGCCTCGTGATGCTCCTCACGGGCACCAAGTCAATCCGCGACGTCATCCTCTTCCCTGCAATGAAGCCGAAGGCATAGGCGCCCTGCCCTCCGGGGAGCCTCCAGCCATCCACTACACCAACCCAACCACTCCACAGGCGTCAGGCGCACCCATGCGGCGTGCCTGGCGCCTGAATCCAGCCACACCAGATGTCCAACCCCATCCTTGAAAACCTGACGCCTGCCCAACTCCAGGCAGTCACTCACAAGGACGGGCCGATGCTGGTGATAGCAGGTGCCGGCAGCGGCAAGACGCGGGTTGTCACCCGCCGCATCGCGTGGCTTCAGAGCCAGGGGGTCTGGCCAAGCCAGATTCTTGCGATGACCTTCACAAACAAGGCGGCCAGGGAGATGCGCGAGAGGGTGGCCGCACTGGCGGGCGAGGCGCCTGTCAACCTGGGCACATTCCATGGATGCTGCGCCCGATTCCTGCGCAAGGACATTGAAAGGCTCGACTGCGGACGGAACAGCGACTTCACGATATACGACGCCACGGACCAGGCTTCGCTCCTGACGAACATCATCTCCCGACTGCCGGGCGCGCCGAAGCAGCTCAGCGCATCCCTTGCGGGGCACTTCATCGGGACGGCCAAGAACCGCGACCTCGCATACGAGGAGCTGGCACGGAAGGAGGACTTCGGCTCCGTCTCCGGCGAAATGCTCACGGAGGTCGCCAGGGAATACGACAGGCGGCTGCGGGAGTCAAACGCCCTGGACTTTGACGATCTGCTCCTCATGATGGTGAGGCTGCTGCGCGAACAGCCGGCAATCCGCGAAATCTACAACAGCCGGTTCAGGTATATCCTCATCGACGAATACCAGGATACGAACCATCTCCAGTATCTCCTGATGAAACTGCTCGCGGGAGAGCACGAGAACGTCCATGTCACAGGCGATCCCGACCAGGCAATCTACTCCTGGCGCGGTGCCGACTACGGCAATATCATGTCCTTTGTGACGGACTTTCCCGACGCGAAGGTGGTCAAGCTCGAGGAAAACTACCGTTCCACGCCAAATATCCTGAATGCCGCAAACGCCGTCATCTCACACAACAAGGAGCGTTTCGAGAAGAACCTCTTCACCCATAACAGGAACGCGTCAGTCATAACGGACCTGCTGGCGGACGACGGC
>URJM01000099.1 GCA_900548225.1 uncultured bacterium | reverse complement strand
ACGAGAACTGGTTCTACCATGCAACAAGAAGAGAAGTCCCTTATTTGATGTCCTGAAATTTATTAGAGATTTTTGGCCGGCTAACGTATTGGCCTCCCCTGCAAAAGGGGACCAATACACCGTCACGAACCCAACTGCATTCGCGCAGCTGGTCGAAAAGGCAAAGGCCGCACGCGCATAGGCTGAATGACGAAATCATAAGTCGCGACCGCGCAAAACACCCCGCCCCGTTTCCCGGAAGGCAACTCTCCCGGAAAACGGGGTATTTTCGTAGAATGATGCCTCCGACTGCGACCACTTCCCAAAGTGCAATTTCCGCATAAGGCATTATCTTGCGAGGTTGAGTTTTTCAAAGGCGGCGAAGCAGGCTTCCCGCCACCATTTCTATCCCCCAACACGACACACAACCAATTAGGACCGACCCTATGAAATCTAGAATCTCCGCGTTGCTGCTTCTGGTGCTTGCCCTCTCCTTCTTTGCCGGCGAGGTGGCGAAGCCGAAATACATCTTCCTCTTCATCGGCGACGGCATGTCCATCCCCCAGCGAGCGATTGCCGAAGAGTTCTCGAGGCAGACAGGACGCGGCCCGCTGGCCATCAACTCCCTCCCGCAGAGCGCATTGACCCGCACTGCGTCTGCAAATGCCCTCATCACCGACTCGGCGGCCGCGGCCACCGCGATTGCCTGCGGCGAGAAGACGAAGAACGGCCAGCTTGGCGTCAGCGCGGACCTGAGCAGGAAACTGGAGTCATGCGCTGTCGTGGCCAAGAGGAATGGCCGCAAGGTCGGCATCATCACCTCCGTCACCATCAACCACGCCACCCCGGCGGGATTCTATGCGCACCAGCCAAGCCGTGGGCTTATGTATCGCATTGGACTCGACCTCATCGCCTCCGACTTCGACTTCTTTGGCGGCGGCGGCTTCTCCGGCCAGCATGACAAGAAGGACGACGAGATGTACAAGGGGAACCTCTACGAGCTTGCCCAGGAGGCCGGATACAAGGTCTTCCGCGAAAAGGAGGAGATTCTCTCCATGCCGGCCAACACCGGCAAGGCGCTTGCACTCTATGGCGAAGGAGGGCTCCCCTTCGCGATTGACGGACAGGCCGAGTGCCCCACCCTCGCGGACTTCACCAGAAAGGGCATCGAACTCCTGGACTACGACAACCCCAACGGCTTCTTCATGATGGTGGAGGGCGGAGCCATCGACTACCGCGGACACGCCAACGAGGGAGCGGGAAATATCAAGGAAACCCTGGCCTTCGACGATGCAGTCAAGGTCGCACTCGAGTTCGCCGAGGAGCACAAGGACGAAACACTCATCGTCGTCACCGGCGACCACGAAACCGGCGGCATGACCCAGGGCTTCGCGAATGCGGGCTATGGACTCAACCTGGCCCTGCTTGACAACCAGAAGTGCACCCCCGAAACCTTCAATGGACGCATCAAGTCCGCAAAGAAGGCGAATCCCGACTTCTCCTTCGAGGACGCAAAGGAACTGCTCGCCCGCGACTTCGGCTTCCGCTTCGAGGGCGACGGCGTCATGGCGATTCGCGAAAACGAACTCAAGGAACTCCAGGAGGCATACGGCAAGGACGACCTGGGGTCGGCGGCAAGGCGCATCATCCAGAACAAGGCAGGCATCGGCTGGTCCAGCGGCAATCACACCGCGCTTCCCGTCCTCACCACGGCAATCGGCCCTGGAATGGAACTCTTCAGCGGAATGCTGGAAAACACCGACCTGGCAAAGCTCCTCAAGTCGCTGATGTAGCGGCAAAAAGACCTGGGACGACACCAGGGGAAGACCGCATCCCGCCATGCCACGCCACAACCTCAAGCACAACGTCTGCTTCTTCGCGCTGCTCCTCGTCCTTTCGGGGCTGCTCTTCCTGCTTCCAGGGCCGCCGGTCGTCGCATCGGGGGTTTCTGGATTCAGGGCGAAGGCAGTAGTCACCGAGACCGACAACTCCAATGTCGAGCAGCATGGCCTGGTCCGGTTCGGCTCCCAGCGCCTGAAGGTGCGCATCACAGGCGGCCCCATGAAGGGGGAGGGCTTTTCGGCGGGCAACGAACTCAGGGCGCAGCTGGAGTTCGACAACTTCTACGAGGTTGGCGACAGGGTTGTGGTGGTCTCCCCGAAGCCCCAGGTCGTCCAAGGGGACGTCCTGACCGTCCAGAGCTATGCACGCAGCGGCTGGACCTTCGCCCTCTTCGGGATATTCTGCATTCTACTCTGCATCTTCGGGCGGCTGACAGGCTTCAACGCGCTGCTCAGCTTCGTCTTCAGCTGCATACTCATCTGGAAGGCGATCATCCCGTTGCTGTTGCGGGGATGGCCAGCGAGCTGGACAATCTTCGGCTGCGTCGTCTTTCTCACCGCCGTAATCATGTATCTCGTGGCCGGCTTCACGCGCTGCGGGGTGTGCGCCTTCCTTGGCGCATGCTCAGGCATCTTCGTGGGTCTCTTCACGGCACACTTCTTCAGCTGGGTGCTCAATATCAACGGCGCAGTGCTGCCATTCTCCCAAACCCTCATCTACACCGGATACCCGAACCTGGACCTGAGGGACATCTTCGTCGGGGCGATGATTCTCGCCTCGTCGGGCGCCGTCATGGACCTGGGGATGGACATTGCCAGCGGCCAGCAGGAGGTGGCGCTACACCATCCGGGCATCTCACGCTGGGACCTCATCGCTTCCGGACTCAGAATGGGGCGAAAGGTTGTCGGCACGATGACGACCACCCTGCTGCTCGCATATTCCGGAGGCTACATCACACTCCTGATGATGTTCATGGTGCAGAACTCCACCCCGTGGGAAATCATCAACAACCCCCTCGTCGCCGCTGAAATCGTAAAGACCCTCATCGGAAGCTTCTCACTCGTGCTCGTGGCTCCGGCCACCGCGTTCCTGGGGGGCTGGTTCTTCAAGACCTCCGGCGCCCCCACCTCCCGATCCGAAACATAAGGAGCAACCCCTTGCGCCTCCCGCTAGACATATTCCTCGCGCTCCGCTACCTGCGCCCCAAGCGGACATTCGTCTCCGTCATCAGCCTGCTCTCAGTGCTGGGGCCGATGCTCGGCGTCGCTATTCTCATCATCGTCAGCGGCGTCATGGCAGGCTTCGACCACGACATCCGCAACGGCATCATGAACATGTCGGCGCACCTGACGGTCTATCCACGCAATGAACAAGGCTACTTCACCAACCCCGACCAGCTCCTGGAACAGCTGGCCGGCGAGGGCGCGGCCTGGGGAGTCAGGGGAACCCCCGTCATCGAAGGCACGGCGCTAATCCAGCTGGAGGGGACTGTCTACCCGAAGCTCGTGCGCGGAATCCGCCCCGAAAGCGAGGACAACGTCACCAAGATCCAGAAGAACTTCTCCGAGGAGGGGCATCTCCTCGCCGAGGGGGAGGCCGCCATCGGCGACAGGCTCGCAAGGAGCCTCGGACTCAGGCTGGGGGACGAATTCCTCATCCACTCGCCCGCAAGACTCACGCAGAATATCCACTGGAAGGACGACGGCAAGGTCGACGTCCGCGAACCAGATGAACTCTATCTCCCCGAAGAGTGCCGCATCGCCACATTCTACAACATGGGAATCAGCGACTACGACGACAATGTGGTGGTCCTCCATATCGACCAGGCTGCGGACCTCTTCGGGCTGGACTGGGGAGACGCCACCTCCATCCAGGTCGCAGTCGACGACCCGATGAATGTCGCTTCCCTGGCGGCACTCCTCCGGGAAAAGCACCCTGAATGCCAGTTCGTCACATGGCAGGAGCAAAACGAACTCCTCTTCAACACCCTCCAGAGCGAAAAGAGCCTCATGACATTCCTCATGGCGTTCATCATCCTCGTGGCCTCCTTCGCAATCGCCGCGACCCTCATCACGGTCGTCGTCCAGAAGACCCGCGAAATCGGCATCCTCAAGGCGGTGGGAGTCTCCTCCTGGGCAATCGCACGCATATTCCTCATGCAGGGCTTCATCATAGGAGTCATCGGGACTGCCCTCGGCACCACCGCGGGACTCCTCATACTGCACTTCCGAAACGGAATCGCACACCTGCTCTCCACAATCATGGGCGTGGACGTCTTCCCACCGGAACTCTACCACCTGACATCAATCCCGGCACTCACCACGCCGGAGGACCTGGGCATGGCGGTCGCAATGTCACTGGCCATCTGCATGGCGGCGGCGACAATACCTGCACTCTACGCGGCGGCCGCATCACCCGCCAAATCCCTTAAGACGGAGAACGGCTGATGACGGGCAATCACGACAAGACACCGCTCTACAGGCTGGAAAAGGTCTCACACGACTTCCAGATTGGAAAAAACAGCGTCCATGCACTCAAATGCCTCGACCTGGACATTCCGGAGGGACACTGGTTTGCACTCGTGGGCAGAAGCGGCTCCGGAAAGACGACTCTGCTGCAGATGCTGGGGGGGCTCAACCACCCGACGGCGGGGAGGATCCTCTACCGGGGAGAAGACCTCGGGCGGCTCTCGTCCCGCAGGATGACCTCATTAAGGCGAAGGGAGTTCGGCTTCGTCTTCCAAAGCTACCACCTTCTTCCGGAACTCACGGCTCTTGAAAACGCGGCGCTCCCAGCACTGGGCTGGCTTGAAGACCGGAAGGCGGCATACGAAAGGGCGGAATGGCTCCTTGAAAGCTTCGGACTCAAGGAACGCCTTACACACCGCCCGCAGGAACTCTCAGGCGGAGAACAGCAGCGCGTCGCCATCGCACGCGCGCTCATCCACAATCCGCCAGTCATCCTGGCGGACGAACCCACCGGCAACCTGGACGAGGCATCCGCAGCTAGGGTAATGGAAATATTCAGGGAACTCCACGAAAAGGAGGGCAAGACCATCGTGATGGTCACGCACTCCCAGGAAATCGCGTCCATGGCGCAGGCAATCCACCGACTCCCATAAGGCCACCCAAAAAGGGGGAAAGACGAACCACTCCTGACCACAGTCATTCGTCTTCATTCGTGGTTCAAAATATGCCCGAACCACGGTATTTCGTGTATTTCGTGTTTTTCGTGGCCCCCACCGGCTTTTGTCCATTCGTGTCCATTCGTGTCCATTAGTGGTTCAAAACATGCCCACACCACGGATTTTCGTGTGTTTCGTGTTTTTCGTGGTTAACCCCTGTTTTTGTCCATTAGTGTCCATTAGTGGTTCAAAACATGCCCGAACCACGGGTTTTCGTGTTTTTCGTGTATTTCGTGGTTACCCCCGGGCTTTTGTCCATTAGTGTCCATTCGTGTCCATTCGTGGTTCAAAACATGCCCACACCACGGTTTTTCGTGTGTTTCGTGTTTTTCGTGGTTACGACCTGCTTTTGTCATTAGTGTCCATTCGTGTCCATTAGTGGTTCAAAACATGCCTGACGATGCAAGTGGCGTACTCCTTCTGCGTTAGAGGTGGAATC
>URJM01000098.1 GCA_900548225.1 uncultured bacterium | reverse complement strand
CCTTCGCGGTAGATTGCCTCGGCCAGGACGGTGGCGGTGGTGGTGCCGTCGCCCGCATTGTCATTGGTGCGGCTGGCAACTTCCTTGACCATCTGGGCGCCCATGTTCTCGTAGGGGCACTGCAACTCGACTTCCTTCGCGACGGTAACGCCGTCCTTGGTGACGAGCGGGGAACCGAACTTCTTGTCAATCAGGACATTGCGTCCCTTGGGGCCGAGGGTGACCTTGACGGCCTTCGCCAGAGCGGAAACACCCGCCAGAATCGCCTGGCGGCCCTGGTTGTCATACTGAATCTGCTTTGCAGCCATTGTTTTCTATACTCCTAAGGATTTGATTGCTGAAAACTAACCTGTCCTTCCGGGGCAAGGGATGCCCCGAAAAAGGCATTGCCTACTCGACAACCGCGAGAATGTCGGAGCTGGAGAGAATCTTGTAGGTCTTGTCGTCAATCTTGATCTCGGTGCCGCCGTATTTGCTGGTCAGGACAAACTGGCCCGGCTCGACTTCCATCGGGATAAGCTTGCCGGAGTCGTCACGACGGCCGGGGCCTACGGAGATGACCTTTGCCTTCAGAGGCTTCTCACGCGCGGTGTCGGGCAGGTAGATGCCGCCCTTCTGCTCAACTGTCTCCTCGACGGGCTCGACGAAAACACGGTCACCTAGTGGTCTGATGGTGGACATGTATGGATTCCTTTCTTTTGTGGGGGTTGGTTGATTGCAGGCGGCAACCAGGAAAACCCCGATTGTCGCCTGCGCCTTGCTGATTCAATTGCGTTATGGATTAGTCCTTCTTGTCGAACTCGGCGTCAAAGACCGGGCCTTCGCCGGCGGTGCCAGGATTCTGGCCGCCATTGCCGGGAGCCTGCTGGCCGCCGAAGTCCTGCGGGGCGGACTGCTGCGCCTCGGCGTTGGGAGCCGCATTCTTGTAGAGCTCCTGGGCAAACGCGTGCATGTCCTTCTCCAGGTCGGCAAGGGCCGACTTCATCTGGTCGGTGTCATCGGACTTGATGGCGTCCTTGAGCTTCGCGATTCCGCTCTCCACCTTGGACTTGATGTCGACTGGAATCTTGTCGCCGCTCTCCTGGAGCTGCTTCTCAGTCTGGTAGACAACCGACTCGGCCTGGTTCTTGGTGTCGACCTTCTCACGCTGCTTCTTGTCCTCTTCGGCGTGGGCCTCGGCGTCGTTGACCATCTGCTTGATCTGCTCCTCGGAGAGACCGCTGGAGCTGGTGATCGTGATCTTCTGCTCCTTGCCAGTGCCAAGATCCTTTGCGGAGACGTTCAGGATGCCGTTGGCGTCAATGTCGAAGGTGACCTCGATCTGCGGGACTCCACGGGGAGCCTGCGGGATGCCGTCCAGGTGGAAGACGCCGATCGTCTTGTTCGCGGAAGCCATCTCACGCTCGCCCTGCAGGACATGAATCTCAACAGAGGGCTGGTTGTCGGCGGCCGTCGAGAAGATTTCGCTCTTCTTGACCGGGATGGTCGTGTTCCTGGCGATCAGCTTGGTGAAGACGCCGCCCAGGGTCTCGATGCCCAGGGAAAGCGGAGTGACGTCCAGAAGCAGCACGTCCTTGACCTCGCCACGAAGAACACCGCCCTGGATTGCAGCGCCCATTGCGACGCACTCGTCGGGGTTGACGCTCTTGTTCGGGGTCTTGCCGAAGATGTCGGCTGCGGTCTTGTTGACCAGAGGCATACGGCTCATGCCGCCAACCATGACGACTTCGTTGATTTCGCCGCTGGAGAGCTTTGCGTCCCTGAGGCAGTTCTGGCACGGGGCCTTGCTTCTTTCGCAGAGGGCGCCGGTGAGCTGTTCGAGCTTTGCACGGCTCAGGGTGACTTGCAGGTGTTTCGGGCCAGTGGCGTCGGCAGTGATGAACGGCAGGCTGATTTCGGTGCTTGCCGCGCTGGAAAGTTCGCACTTGGCCTTCTCGGCTGCTTCCTTCAGACGCTGCAGCGCCATCGGGTCTGCCTTCAGGTCGATGCCGTTGGAAGCCTTGAAGTCGGCCGCCAACCAGTCGATGATCGCCGCGTCGAAGTCGTCGCCGCCAAGGTGGGTGTCACCATTGGTCGCCATGACTTCGCAGGTGCCTTCGCCAAGATCCAGAATCGAGATATCGAAGGTGCCGCCGCCAAGGTCGTAGACCGCGATCTTCTCGTCCTTCTTCTTGTCCATGCCGTATGCCAGGGAAGCGGCGGTGGGTTCGTTGATGATACGGCGGACGTTGAGTCCGGCAATCCTGCCGGCGTCCTTGGTCGCCTGGCGCTGGCTGTCGTTGAAGTATGCAGGAACCGTGATGACTGCATCGGTGATCTTCTCGCCCAGGTATGCCTCCGCGTCAGTCCTCAGCTTCTGAAGAATCATTGCGGAGATTTCCGGAGGAGTGTAGAGCTTGTCGCCCACCTGGACCGCGGCGTCGCCGTTGGGGGATGCCACAACCTTGAAGGGGACACGCGCCACGTCTTCCTGGCACTCGTTCAGCTTACGGCCCATGAAACGCTTGATTGAGTAAATCGTTCCGGTGGGGTTGGTGACCGCCTGGCGCTTGGCCTGCTCGCCAACCAGACGCTCGCCGTTCTTGGTGAATGCGACCACAGACGGAGTGGTGCGGTGACCCTCGGCGTTTGGAATTACCTTCGCCTCGGAGCCTTCCATGACCGCCATGCAGGAGTTCGTGGTGCCCAGGTCAATGCCCAGGACTTTTCCAGTGATTTTGTCGTTTTGCATAAGTAGGTTTCCTCCTTGTCTTGAATTTGAGAGCCAAAATAAAAGCGCACTAGCAAGCAAGAGGCGTGCCAACTGCCTCCTGCGTGCCACAGGGCGCCAGGCGCGGCAAATTGTCGCACCCTGAAGCACAGGGCGCGACTACAAGGGCGGAACCCACGGCACTTCGACGGCGTCCGTTGTCCCTCAGCGCAGGGAATCCCAAATATTCTTTATGGACTTGGGGGACCAGTCCCTCCAGCAGAAGTCGGCCCGGAGGAACCTGGCTCCGGCGGCGGCGAACTTCGGGATCTCCTTGTCCTTCCGCATCGGCTCCTTTCTGAGATAGACCGTCTGGCACTCGTCATTCACCGCAACAAGGGTCTCCCCGGCGCGGTTTGTGAGCGTCATCTCCCGGAAGTCGCAGTTTTCCGGCCCTGGGCACCTGCCGTTGAGGGAGCTGTTTGCGCAGACGGCGGAGATGGCCAGCGCGGTATCCTGGAAGACCGGAACCTCCGCGACGGGAGCCAGGCGCTTCAGCAGCTCGAGAGTGTTCTCCTGCGTGTCGTCGGGGGAGAGGGTCACCCTCTGGATGCCCAGGTCGGCCAGGAAATGCGCGGCGGCGGCATTGGTCACATAAAGCGGCCAGTCCGCTGTGATTGACGTATTCGAGGTGGTGATGCTGACATTCGCGAGGATCGGAAGATGCCCGATGTTCGAAATCTGCCACTTCCTGTAACCCTTGACAAAGAGTTCGCGGAGGATTCTGCGCCATTCGTGGCGCCCAGTCTCCCTGACAATCGGCGGCAGCGCCAGGCGCATGCGGGATTTCCCGACACGGCCGGAAAGATATTCGACTCCCTGGACAATCTCGTCGTCCTGCATCCTGCCCAGGTCGAGGATGACTTCGTGGACGCCCTCGAAATCCTCGGGCTTGAAGAGATTCAGGGCAAACGGCCGGTCGACCTTGAGAATCCACGACGGGGCGGCAGGGGCGTCGGCGGGCGCCTGCGGAGTCCAGGACGCCTCCGACGCGGCAATCGACTGTTCCTCGCCGTCGCACTCGCGGGAAAGCATCTCCTCCACATCCCTGGCGGAGGACCTGCGAAGCTCGTTGAGAATCGACACGGGCACGAAATAGCCGCCCTCGTTGCGCACCTGCAAATCCGCCAGGTCAAAGGGAGTATTCCCAAGCTTCGCAAAGCACTTCCGGGCATCCGCCTCCAGCTCCTCGGGACTCTTGCGGGAACTGCGCTTCAGGGGCTCGTCAAGCTTCATCTCCGTCACCACGTCGGGCAGCTCCCGGGTCCCAATCGTCGGCTGGGCGACGACGGTCAGGGAGCCCTCCTCCACCTTGAGTGCAAAGTAGACGGGATGGCGGCTGCGGGTCAGCGCAGGGCGCAGGGACGGCCACTCGTAACGGCGCTTCACCGCCTGGCTCGACGTGCAGAAGACCTGCTGCCCGGGATAGATCTCTGGATGACCCTCGGGAAGGGGAACCTCCACGATTGCGCCATCCTCGGCGACAAAGACGTTCTCCCAACTCTCGCCGCCCTGGCTGAAGAGGCGTATCTCGTCAACCGGGAAGCCGAATGGCCTGTCCCTGCCGGGGACTTCCACCTGGAGCCCGTCGTGCTTCTCCAGCGCCTGCCCCATGAGCTGGAAGCGCAGCCATGACGCCCCGTCCTCGCCCTCGGACACGTCAAGGACCGTTCCGACATGCATTCCCCTGGGGCCGGTCTCCAGGATGTCGGTGACCCCGGTCGCGTGGGAGTAGTTGTAGCAGAAGCGCGTCCACGGACGGCTGAAAATTGTCTTGATATCCCTTTCGCACTGTCTGCGTTCCCCTGGCTGGAAATCCCCGTCCAGGAGATGCCTGTAGTAGTTTGTGACCGCCGCGACATAGAGGGGGCTCTTCTTCCTGCCCTCGATCTTGACCGACGCGACGCCGAGCTCCGCCAGCTTGTTCACCAGGTCTCCCAGCGCAAGGTCCTTCATCGACATCAGGTTGCACCCCTCGGAGAGGCACTCCCCGTCCTCCTCGACGCGCCAGCAGTTGCGGCAGACATAGCTGCAGTCGCCGCGGTTTCCGCTATGGCCGTGCAGGACGCTCGAAAGAAGGCAGAGCCCGCTGTATGCGTAGCAAAGCGCACCGTGGGCAAAGACCTCCAGCTCGATGTTCGGAATCGACGACATGGACGCTATCTCCTCCTCCGTAAGCTCACGGGCCGCAATCACACGGTCGAAGCCAAGCTCACGGCACTCCAGCATGCCCGCCACATTGTGGACGGCCATCTGAGTCGACGCGTGAAGGGGCACCCCGGGAAAGTAGGTCTTCACCAGATGCGCAGTCGCCAAATCCTGGACAATCAACGCGTCCACCCCCAGGTCACGAAGCCGTATCAGAATGGGAATCAGCCGCGGCGTCTCATCCTCCCGAAGCAGTGTGTTCAGCGCCACATAGACCTTTCGCGGGTGTTCCCGGTCGTCATGGGCCAGCCCCATCAGGACTTCCAGGTCTTCGAAGGAGAAGTTCTCCGCGTCGGCGCGTGCGGAGAACTGCTTCAGCCCGACATACACGGCGTCCGCACCATATTGGAATGCCGCGACCGCGGTCTCGAGATTTCCTGCAGGGGATAGAAGTTCCATAGAAGAATGTACGCTTTGTGGATTTGTGAAGACGATGCCGTGGGGGAGTGCCGTCCGCCCGGCGTTATCAGGAGAGGGAATGCGGTTCTGTCGGGATGTCAATCCCCTCCCCAGGGTCACGGGAGGAGCACGGCGGGAACAGTTG
>URJM01000097.1 GCA_900548225.1 uncultured bacterium | reverse complement strand
GAATGATATATACCATTTCCCCTCCATCGCAAAGATTAAACAAACTCATAGAGGCAAACAAAAAATATAGATTCGGTGCGCCATAGCACACGTCTTGCATTGCCATTGCTTCTGGTGCATCTTTTGCAATTTTCATATAGGGGGGGTTCCCGATAATCAAATCATATTTTTTCGGATCTTGATTTGCTCCGAGCCAACAATTATACTCAGCACTTTGTTTCAAAATGTAATTATCCGTTATTACCTCATAAGACACTTCTATTGTAGAATTGTCGCGGGCAAAACTAAGGTTTGAATTAAGTAAATCAAGAATATTAGGGTCATTCTCAAAGCAAACTAATTCGATTTTTTTAATACAAGGTATACTCTGCAATCGTTCTATTAAGGCGACAGATAAAATCCCAGAACCTGCTCCTGGATCAAGAATTGAAATAACACTCCTATTGGGAATTGAAAACAATTCAGCCATAAACATAGCTGTTTCAGTGCTCGTAAAAAACTGACCATATTTTTTGCGTAATGATTTCGGCATACGGTCAATATATGCCATCGTTTGTTGGAATATATAATTCAGCATGCCCATATTAAGTAAGCTCTTGTAATTACTCAGACTCCTACCCAAATGTGAGGTCCTTGAATGATGGAGAGGCAAGTAATCGTAACGAAGACACAATAGGTTGTATTTGTTGAATAGGAAGTCATTTTTAGAGGATTAACAAGGAGTCATTATCAGTTGTTCTTGACTTAAATCAGTGAAGATTAAATGAAAAAAGTAATAAAAGACCTGATAACCATCTGATATGCAGCATATTATGTTGTCTCACACGAAACAGACTGTTTTTCACCCGAAGGGTTATCCGTGTCTACTTCTCAAATTTAGCACATCTTCTGAGAAAAACTCCCCCAACGGCTGTTTTTCTTTTGGCTTCAGCATCCCTGACGCCATTCCCGCCATGCGCCTTTGGTCACACTGCGGTCACTGCATTGTCCGATTATCTGCGCAGGAAATCGCACGAAGCGTCATTGGCCTAATGCCGGCAGTATGCTGCGACTACGCCCTGCTCCGCCATCTCATCACCGAGGCTGTTCCCTCGCAGAAGTCCTTCCGCCTGCGTCTCGTTCTTCTTGCCTATGCCTCCTGGACATCTGTCGTGGACGCCGTCAATACCGCCCATCCCCGTAAAGCGAGCCCAGAAAGGATTGAAATGCACGGCATGAGTCTGATTCCGATGGACATGGATGTCTCAGTTCTGGAGGACACCGCCTCACGCAAGGATGGATGTGTCCCTAGCTCTATCGCCCGGTGAACGGTTGCAATTCCTGAACCATTGCCTAGGAGACGGCTGTTTTCTGATTACATTAGGGCCGTCGGAAGGGATTGAAGGCCGTCATACACCTTCATAATACCCATCCTTGTTGGGAAGAGAGCCTTTGTTTTCGGCAATTTGACATCCAGACATGAGAAATCCATTCAAAGATCTGCCCTCCTTCAGGGGCGAGTTGCATTCCAACCCGATTCTGCACCGTTATCCAGGGAATCCCATCCTTACCAGGGACGACGTCCCCTACCTTGCCTCTTTTGTCTTCAACGCGGGCGTCAACTTTTTCAACGGCCGTTTTGTCATTGCGCCCCGCGTCGACCTGTTTGACGAGCATTTCAACCGTCCTGCACTGAAGCTTGGGACCGGCATGGGGTGGAGCGACGACGGCGTCCACTGGGAGATGGAGCCCGAGCTGATGCGCGTCTTCTACCATGGCAAGCCCCTTCCCTGGGTGGTCGACTCCCGTCTGACCGTCCTGGAGGGTGGTCTCTACCTGACCTTCTGCTTTGAGAACCAGCACTCCGAGCGCCCCGGCATCGCCAAGTGGCGTGGCGAGGGTGTTGACTTCGACGTCGTCTGCCTTGGGATTCCGCAACAGCGCAACATGGTGCTTTTCCCCGAGAGGATTGGCGGCAAATACATGCGTCTGGAGCGTCCTTCCAACCAGTGGGGCGACCCCTTCCACATCTGGTACGCCTTCTCGCCCGACATGGAATACTGGGGCGAACAGGAGCTCTTCCTGGGATGCGAGGATGTGCCGTGGGCAAATCGAAAGATTGGCGCGGGGGCGCCGCCTATCAAGACTGACAAGGGATGGCTTCTTGTATTCCATGCCGTGGACGAGGATCCCGCCCGCAGGCGCGATGTCCTCGCCGGCAAGGGATGGTGCAAACGATACACCTGCGGCGCGGCGCTCTTCGACAAGGACGACCCCACCAGGCTTGCCGCCATCACAAGACAACCCCTCATCGTGGCGGAGGCGCCATACGAGACAGGCTACGACGGAATCTGGGTGGAGGACACCATCTTCCCAGTCGGCGCAATCCTCAATCCACATGACACTGGGGAATTGATGATCTACTACGGCGCAGGGGACGCGAATACCTGCCTGGCAACTGTCAAACTGGAGGAACTCCTGCAGGAAATGACGCCGGCAAGGCGCTTGGCGGAACGCGCAGTAGTCCCCTTCCGAATCGAGGACTGGGACGGCAAATAGCCTTGCATTCCACTTGCCCCCGCCGCGACGGCGCGCCGATATCATGGCGCCATGGCGGTCGGGGGGGAGAGACGCACTTCTTCCTGCGGGGCTTCATCCTCTGCGCGTCCGGCAGGGCCTGTGGACCGAGAGGCTGGGGAAAGACCAATCGGATTGAGGCCCGGACACTCCGCCTTCCTGGAGACACGACTCCTGTGGAATTAAACGCACACACCCGGGTATTCGATTGCCGTGTGGTTTACGGATATATTATTTCCCGACAATAGGACGTCCCCCTCTATTCCGGCGCAATGCTTTTTCCACAATCCTGACGAAGCCCGGAGCCACGACATCATTCCAGGAACAGGCGATATAACCCACACACACCGGGCGCACCCCGCTGCCGTCAACCGGTTTTTCACACGACAAAGGAGCCTCTAGATGCTACACGAAGAAGTCAAGATAGAAGAGTTCGGCGAATTCGGCCTCAAGCCGGGGCAGTTCATCGTCACCAACCGGGATTTGGTGCGTCCGTGGAGTTACCTGTACACCAACAAGGCGCTTCTGTTGAAGTTGAACAACTATGGGCCTCATTCCGCCCAGGTCAACCCGCCAGGGGGGATGCTGCTGTTCAAAACCGCGAACAACGAGAACCTGCTTCCGCTTCAGATCTTCGTCAATGCCCCCGGCCAGCACCTGACTGCATTCCTGTCGCCGCTGAACCGGGACGAACTGCTCGACTACCGGTGCGATTTCCAACCGACCCACGCGGAATATCTCCTCACCTATCGGCAGCTGACCATTAAGACCTCTGTCGGAATCCATGACAGCAAGAGCCTCTTCTGGCTCAGATGCGAACTGACCAACACCGGGGACGCACCGGTTGAGTTCGACATCCTTCCCGTCTGGAGAATCCATCACGCATCGGGCGCCCTGGCTCCCTGGGATGCGCCGGAGCTATACCAGAGCGTCGGCTTTTTCAATGACACGGCAAACGGCATCTTTGTGGAAAACCGCAATCCACACGGACGCAAGGTAGAACAGGTCAGGTCGTTCCTGGTCACAGACCTGGAAATCAGTGAGGCGGAAGTCGACTATAGGAAGTTCACTAAGTCCGGGGGCATGCTCCTGCCTGACATGCTTGACAAACGCCTGTCGCTCCCCAATACGCGCGCCTATTCCAGCGTGACCCCCGATGAAAGATATGTCAACATCGGCACTCAGGGCGTGGCCGCCATGCGCAGTGGAAAAATCTGCCTCTCCCCCGGTGAAGGCACCAGATTCTCGCTGGTCCTGAACCACGCCGCCACGACGGACGACTCGACGGCCGCCATCAAGTCCGCAAAGGAATGTCTCCGCGTAGACACACAGGAAACCCTGAAGAAGAAACAACAGGAGACATACGACTTCTGGACACGGAAACTGCAGGTGACCCTGAAGGATGACGCCCTTGCCGACTATATCAGCAACTTCCTGCCACTTCAGCTGTTCTGGGTTGGAAAACTGGACCGTGGCTGGCCGACAGGGATGCGGGGTACCCGCGACGCATCCCAGGATTATTCCGGAATCGCGCTGGTTGATGAAAGCCTTTCAAAAAACATCCTGCTCGAAATCCTCAGCTGCCAAAAGAGCGACGGCGGTTTTTTCCGACAGTACTCGACGGCCGGAGTCCATGGAACCCATGACAAGCGCGACTATGTCGACTCCGGATGCTGGGTCTTCGAACTGCTCTACGATTACCTGAAGAACAGTGGCGACCTGGGCTTTCTCGAGGAGAAATGCCGCACATTCGACAACCCCGAACTGTCCACCGTCCGGGAACATGCCGAACGCCTGCTCAACTACTATCTCGACAAATCCAACCGGGGTGAGCACGGCCTGGTGCTTATCCACGAGGGGGATTGGAACGATTCCCTCAACACCGTCGGCCTGGAAATGCGCGGAGAATCCGTCATGGCCAGTTGCCAGGTGGTATTTCTGATGAAGCTGGCCATGGAGCTGTTCCCGGAACAGCGGGAGCTCTGGCAGCGGGAGGCCGATGGACTGAAACAGGCAATCCGCGCACATGCCCTGAACCGCGAAGGATTCCTAAACGGCGCATTCAACGACAATGGAGTCTGGCTCTTCTCCGACTGCGACAGCGATGGCAGAAAACGCATCAACAGCCCGGTGAATTCCTGGGGAATCATCGCCGGAATCTTCGATACGCAGGAGGAACTGGACAAGGTGTTCCAGCATCTGTGTTCGCTCAAGGGGCCATGCGGATACCGACTGTTCTATCCCCCGCTGGGAAATCCAGTCATCGAAAAGGCCGGGCGCCTCGGCACTGGCGCACTGGCCGCCGGATTGGGAGAAAACGGGACCGTCTACAACCACGGGGCACAGGGATTCCTGCTCAGGGCGGCCGCCACCGCAAAGCGCAGGGACCTTCTGGAGGATATACTGAAGTACGCCCTGCCCTACGATCAACAGCGCCATCCCGTCAAGGTGACCAAAAGCGAACCCTACGGCATAGTCAATTACTACATGGAAACCCAGCATAATTTCGGAGAGGGGGGAATGCCCTTCCTGTCAGGCACGATCAGCACACTCTTCCGGGCAATCTTTGAGAATATGTTCGGGGTGCGGCTGGGACTTGAGCACTTCGCGATTTCACCATGTATGCCGGAACAATTGCTGCCGGCAAGCCTGACAACGGAAATCCGAGGCAAAAAGGTGGAAATCACAATCCATTCCGACTGCAAGGAGGCGGTGGTTAACCATACGGCATATCCCTTCGGAGCCCCAATTCCCTATGACGCCCTGAACGGTGACGGATGCAATGTGATTGAGGTCTTCTAATCCAACAGAAGACCACACAAATACGAAGACGGATTCCACCACGCGACGGGAAGGGAAGCCCGCCTGGCTGATGCCCCGAATCTCCTCGGTGAACTTCAGCCAGAAAGCGCATTGGCTTCCCTTCCCAAAGGGGGCACTATATGGCGCCTGCCGATTGAGTGGAAACAAACAAGTTATGGTTTAATCAGCAGACACTGCATAGACATGCCTACCGCATCCTTTTATCTAGAAGAGTATAGTAGACAGAGATGCAATGGGCACCATTGACCATTTCAAGAAAACGATCAATGGTTGATGTGTCAGGATGCTCACTGCATTGCAGGAAGGTGACGACCGCCTGAAATGCCTGTTGGCGAATATTGCAGAGACGGCCAGAATTGTCAAGATTGAAAACCCGTATTGTTTCGCAGGCGCGGCGTCGTTCCAATTCGGACAGCCCTACCCTAGGGAAAATATGGCCGAATCTGTCGTAATTGAAAAAGTCCTGTGGATTCTCCCT
>URJM01000096.1 GCA_900548225.1 uncultured bacterium | reverse complement strand
GCTCATCAAGGAGACAGTCTACGACATCATCTCCACCCAGGACGAAAATGGCTGCATCACCACCGTCGCGGAAAAGAACCAGCCCGGCCTATGGGAGGTATGGGGGCGCAAGTATGTCCTCATGGGGCTGACAAGATACTGCCAGTACATTGAGAAAGACCCCGTGGTCGTCGATGCATGCCGCCGGGAAGTCGACCATCTCATGGAACAGCTTGGCCCGAATGGATGGGATCCCCTCAAGACCGGATATCACAGCGGCCTGGCGACCTGCTCCATCATCGGCGCAATCGTCCGTGTCTATCGTCTCACAGGCGACAGGAAATACCTTGACTACGCGAAGTACCTTGCGAAGACCGGATGCTACGGCGGGGGTGACATCTTCCAGCCGACCTGGGCAATGGCAAGGCATACGAGATGACGAGCTGCTTCCAGGGACTTGGCGAACTCTGCGTCGAGGACGACGAATTCCCCCAGGCGTACGAGATCCTGACCAGGTACTACGCGGCCGTCCGTGACAGGGAGATTGCATGCACCGGGCTCGGCGGCGGCAAGGACCGCTTCGGCGAATACTGGAACGACATCGCGCTCATCCAGAACAGCACCGACAAGAGCAGAACGGGGGCCATCGGCGAAACCTGCGTCACCGTCACCTGGCTCCACTATCTCGAGAGGATCCTCCAGCTGACTGGGGACGCGAAGGTCTTCGACCAATGCGAAATGGCCTTCTACAATGCAATGCTCGGCGCGATGGTCCCCGACGGCTCCAACTGCACCCACTGGAATCCGACGCCCCTCAACGGCCCCACCTACAAGATCCACTCCATCGACCAGATGCTCATCGGCTTCAACCGTGCATTCCACGGGATGGACTGCTGCCGCGCCCAGGCGGCCGAAGGACTCGGACTGGCTGGAATCCTGGCGGTCATGCTCCAGGACAACGCCCCCGTATTCAACCTCTACGAAGACATGGAAGTCTCCCTTGACGGCGTGAAATACACCGTCGAAGGCGGCTGGCCATTCAAGGGGGACCAGGCAAAAATCACCCTGTCCATGGACGCGCCGAGAAAGCTCGCCCTCCGATTCAGGGTTCCCGAGCGCGAGACAGGCAAGGCATTCGCCCAGGTCAATGGAGAATCGCTTGACGCCACCCCTGGAACATACCTCACCATCGACCGCGAATGGAAGGACGGGGACACGGTCACCCTCACATTCGACCAGGCCCTCCGCAAGCGAATCCTGCCTACCACGCCAAATTCCTTCTGCTACATGGAAGGGCCAATCGTCATGGCGGAGGACGGACGCCTCAACATGTACCACGGCGACACATACAGCTACAGGAAGGTGGACACCATAGGGGACAAGTATATCTGCGACTATGCCTCTGCCGGAAGCGAATTCACCGACATCCACCACTTCCGAGTCATCTTCGAAAAGGACGAAGAGCTGGGGCAGCTGGACTAGACTCGCCCGACAATCAGACAAGCGCGCGCCGCCCCTGGAGATTTGGGGACGGCGCGTACTAGTTTGATATTGCCACCATCATGGAAAGGACATCCTATCGTTCAACCATGCGCGCCTGCTGGATTTCAAGTGCCACGCAGTCTCTCATGGTCGTCTACGTGCCACTTCTCTTTCTGCACTTCCAGAAGGAGTTCGGCATCACGCTGTCGCAGCTTGGCATCCTTATCGTCATGAACTTCGGCACCCAGTTCATGATGGATCTCTTTGCGGCGCACTACGCCGAGCGCATCGGCATCCGCCTTTGCCTTGTGATGTCGAATGCGATGGTTGTAGCCGGCTTCCTCGGGCTAGTCATCCTGCCGTCGCTGATGCCGCCATTCGCTGGGCTTTGCATCTCCTCCGTCCTCTATGGCGTGGGCGGGGGCCTGGTCGAAGTGATTGTCAGCCCCCTGGTGGAGGCGTGCCCGTCCGACAACAAAGTCGCCAGCATGGCATTCCTCCATAGCCTCTATGGCCTGGGGTGCATTGTCATCATACTGGCCTCGACTCTCTTCTTCACACTATTCGGGCTTGAAAGATGGCGCTGGCTGACTCTCCTTTGGCTGCTCGTCCCCCTCTGCAACATGTTCAACTACATGAGGGTGCCTCTGCCTCCATCCATGTCTGGCGGGCAGGCTGGCCTCACGGTAGGGCAACTCATCCGAATGCCAATCTTCTGGCTGATGATTGGGCTGATGATGTTAGGCGGCTCCATCGAGGTCGCCATGGCACAGTGGTCCAGCGCATTCACCGAGGGCACCCTCGGGGTCTCGAAGTCGGTTGGAGACCTCTTCGGGGCATGCTTCTTCGCAACCCTCCTCTTCGTCTCACGGACACTCTACGGACGCCTCACGATCAGATTCGACCTCAACTCCATCATGCTGGGAAGCTCGCTCATCGGAATCGCCGGATTCGTCATGGTTGCATTCTCCCCATGGGCCTGGCTGTCGATGCTGGGGCTTGGCCTGTCGGGCCTTTCCGTCGGAGTGGTATGGCCTGGCACCCTCAGCCTCTCGGCGCAGAGAATCCCGAACGGGGGCACGGCAATGTTCGGGCTATGCGCACTGGGAGGAGACATCGGATGCACCCTCGGCCCCGCCATCATGGGATGGATCGCCGCCGCATTCGACGGAAACCTCCGGGCGGGAATGTGCGCGGGGCTCGGATATGCGACACTGCTCTTCCTCGGGCTGCTTCTGCTTAAGAAGGTCGGAAGGCGCAAACGATACGGATTATAGTAGCCACCGTTACTATTTCCAGGGGAGAATACGCCATTGACCAAAGAGGATCTGCTACAAAGAATCAGGGAAAACACGGACGCCGCAATCGCCTTCTACCAAAGGAATGCAAACCTTGAGATCGGCATTCTCCGCGAGCTCTCAAAGGATATCTCCGTGCCGGGCGTCCCGCTCTTCCTGGCTTCCATGCAGAACACCCCCAGCAGGGTGCTGGAGGAGCTCGAGGCAAGCGACGACATGCGGGTGCTGGAACGCCTCGCGCTCAACCCGAACTGCCTCGCCAGGATGGCACTCCCGGGGGCAAGGGTCTGCGCAAGGCTCGCCGCCGCAAAAAGCCGCAGGCTGAATGAAAAGCTCGCGGACAAGCTTGTGGACGACCCGGAGGTGGAAGTCAGGGTGGCGCTGGCGATGAATCCAGCCATCAACCCCAGGACACAGTACCGGCTCTCGCTGGACAAGGTGCCGTTCGTAAGGCTCGCACTCCTCGACAACAGAAAGTGCGACGAGGAGTTCAAGGATGCGCTGGCCGACGACATAGACACAATCGTCCACCTGGCCGCCCTGACAATCCCCCGCCTCTCCGTGAAATCCATGGAGAACTGGGCGCTTGACACAGACGAATACGGCGAGGAGGCCGCCCAGCTCGCCCTCTCCACAAGAGTCGACCTGACGCAGAATGCGCTGGAGAGGCTGTCAAAGAGCCGCCACCCCTCCGTCATGCTCTCTCTGCTGGAACACCAGAGGATGGACGAGGATGTGGTGGATGGCTTTGTTGAAAGGGGCGACAGCCAGACGACTCTCGCAATCCTCAGGCGCAGGGAACTCCCCGAACCGACCCAGCAGCTCGTCTGGGGTCTGCATGGCTCCCGCAAGGACGTCCGCAAAGCCCTGGCATCCCATCCGGCGCTGGCCGACTCCGTCGGCCTTGAACTGGCCGCAACGAAGGACGCGGAGATCCACAATGCACTTGCCGCAAATCCCTCCCCGACCCTCAAGGAAACCCATTTGAAACTGGCACGCAGCGCCAGCGACACGGCCAGGAAATACCTCCTTGCCAACCCGCAGTGCCGTTCCGATGAAATCATCGAGGAGATTGTCCTGCACGGCGACCATGTGGTTCTGAGCCATCTTGCCGCACGTAAAATCCCATGCGGGAGACTCTCGGAGAGGGCGCGGCTGAAGCTGTCGGAGAATCCCCTGCCCTCCGTGCAGGCGCTTGCCAGCCAAGCATCCGAGTAGGCCACGCCACACAATTTTGCGCGTCATCGCACAACGATGGCGGCGCGTCGCGATTTCCAAAAAGTACAACAGCAAAGGCAAACCACGGCCAAGGTGCTGGCATCATAGCCGCCGCGGCCACCATCCAACTGGAGAAAACCGATGAACGTCAACAAGAAAGCCGCAGTGAAGCCGCCCCTGAGCATGGTGGAAATCATCACACGCGCAGACGTGGCGACAATCGAGGCCGCACTCGAGGGACGCAGGAAAATCGACGAGCTGCTGGCTGAACGCGCCGCCGCCTACGAACGCATCGCAGCCTTGGAACGCCAGGTGGACGACGTGCTTGGGGGCGAGGGCGTCTTCGCCTTCCCCGCCCCGTCGGTCTCCGTCGCCCCCTTCGCCGCCGCACCGGCACCCGTCGTCTCCAAGCCCTCCCCCTCCGTCCAGGCGTCTCCCCGCGCCGAGGCCGTGAAACCGGGTCCCCAGGCCTCCGACCACGCGGACGCATCAGGCAAGAAGACCCCATCTGGCAAGTCGGGCAACTAGCATTCGATGAGGATTTCCGATGAAATCCGAATACTCGACTTGCTAGCCTTGAGGGACGCCGAATACCTTCGCGTCAGAGATTGCGAGGACAAGATCCGCCAGATTCTCGGCGGTTCCGACTTCCCGTTTCCCGCGCCCCCCGTGGAGCCCCCTTCGCTCCACAGAAAGGGCAAGCCATTCAAGTTGGCTGGAATAGCCATGCCTGAAGAGTCGAAAAAGCCACGCCACGGGCATACCGAGTCCGTGTCCCGGGCGGATTGTGCGATGAAGACCCCTGCACTCGACCCGTCCTCGGGCGAAAACGCCTATCGGGTCGTCTTCGAGGAAAAGGGTGTGGTCAAGGTGAGCTATCTCCAGCATCCACAACAACTTGACGACATACTCAAGCTGCAGTGCGACTCCTTCAGAATCATTTGTGTCGAGACAGTCTCCTTCAGAAGCCTTGACGACTTCAAGACACTCAGGCGGATTCCCCTGCCGAGCAAACGCAAAGAAAAATGAACATCCTCGGAATTGAAAGCAGTTGCGACGAGACTGCCGCCGCAGTCGTCAAGGACGGGCACGAAGTCCTGTCGAGCGTCATAAGCAGCCAAATCAAGCTCCATGCGGCATACGGCGGCGTCATACCCGAGCTTGCGGCCCGCGAGCATCTGAAGAACGTCCACCCGGTCGTCGAGGCCGCCCTCCGTGAAGCCGGGATTGGCGTTGACGGGCTTGACGGCATTGCCGTGACCAGCCATCCCGGCCTCATCCCCGCGCTTCTGGTGGGCAATGCATACGCCAAGGGTCTGGCGGCGGCCCAGAATCTCCCCATCGTGGGCGTCAACCACTTCCAGGGGCACCTCTATGCGTCATTCCTGGAACACCCGGATCTGCTTGAGGATCCGGAGTCGTATCCAATCCTCGGGGTGGTCGTCTCGGGGGGGCACACCGCCCTTGTGACTGTCATGGAGGACGGACGGACCAAGGTCGTGGGCACGACGCTTGACGACGCGGCAGGCGAGGCGCTCGACAAGGCCGCGAAGATCCTCGGGCTCGGCTATCCGGGAGGCCCAATCATCGACCGCCTCGCCAAGGAGGGCAACCCCGACAGGCACAACTTCCCCAGGGGGCTCGTCGGCGCCGCGGGAAAGCCCGTCCCGCCCGAGCATAAATACGACTTCAGCTTCTCAGGCGTAAAGACCGCCCTGCTCTACCTGGTTCGGGAAGGCACCCTCTCCGAGGGCGAGCTGAGGGACATGGTCGCCTCGTACCAGGCCGCCGTGATGGGGGTGCTTGTCACAAAGGCGATGCTTGCCGCACGCGACTTCGGCGCACGCCTCGTCTGCCTCTGCGGAGGAGTCGCATGCAACAGCCGTCTCCGGGAGGAGATGAGAATCGCATGCGAAAAACACCGTCTCAAACTACTTTTGACGCCGCCGAAATATTGTACAGACAATGCCGCAATGATCGGCGGGCTGGGATACCACTTCCTGAGGCAGGGGCGGCGGGACGAACT
>URJM01000095.1 GCA_900548225.1 uncultured bacterium | reverse complement strand
CCGCCCCAGCATACCCCCCTTCAGCCGTATTTCAAATAAACGGGAGGATATTCATCAAAGTCATGGTGGTTGGAGCATTCGCCTTCACCGGCGCAAATGGAGTGTCTGCGGGGTGGGTATTCACCACGTCGGAAACAGCCCCGCGAATTTCTGCGGCGCAGATGGGGCGCCTGTGGCGGGGCGCCGTTCTCCATGCCGGCGGAGCGGAGGGATGTCTGTGTGTGGATTCGCCCGTTGAAATCTCCGATGTGCATAACATATTGCACTGCAAATAATTATGTGTGTTATCCGGTGTTTGTGCCTGGGGCGGATATGATTGTTGCGACTTTTCTTCCGTTTGTTTGAAATGGTTTGGAGTGTGGCTATTTTTGTGTTGTTGCGTGATTTGTTGCGAGTGGAAGTTTTATTATGACCAGGAGAGAGGCGCTTATTGCATTGAATCTTTTGCCCGAGGTGGGGCCGTGTCGTCTGCGTTCGCTGATGCAGTATTTTTCCGAACCGCAGGAGATACTTGGCGCGTCAGTGGAGCGTCTGCGTCGGGTTCCACGTTTGGGTGAGAAGTGCATATCCGTCCTTCATTCCTGGGAGGAGAACTGCGATTTGCCAGGCGAGGAGCGTTATGCGCAGCTTGCCGGGGTTTCGATAGTCACCTTTGAGGATCCCTCTTATCCCAGGCAGCTTCTCGACATCCACGACCCTCCGATTTGCCTGTATGTCCGTGGTGACATCCAGGCGTTGAGCAGGAGCTTTGACTCCCTGGCGATGGTTGGCAGCCGTTTCGTCACCTCGTATGGCGTGACGATGGCGAAGCAGCTTGCCTCCCAGGTTGCGATGGCTGGGTGGATTGTCGTGTCCGGTCTTGCCCGTGGGATTGACACAGTCTGCCATACTTCCGCGTTGGATGTTGGTGGTTGCACAATAGCCGTGCTTGGCTGTGGCCTTGACCGCATCTACCCTCCCGAGAACCTTGAGCTGGCGCGTCGGATTGCCTCCTCTGGCGGTGCGCTTTTGAGTGAATTCTCCCTTGGGACTCGTCCTGCCAAGGGAAACTTTCCGATGCGCAACAGAATCATATCCGGCCTATCCCGTGGCACCCTTGTCGTTGAGGCGGGGCTGAATTCCGGGAGTCTGATAACGGCGGCGCAGTCCCTTGAGCAGGGTCGTGCGGTCTTTGCGGTTCCGGGCCGTGCGGGGGATGTCACCTCCAGTGGTTGCAACGCGCTTCTCCGTGACGGTGCCCGTCTTGTGGAGAGATACGAGGACATCCGGGAGGAGTTCTCGGTGTTGCCGTCTCTGCGTGAGAGCGTGCTTCGGCGCGAGGAGAAGATTCGTGATGCACGGACCGTTTCCGAGGAAGTGCCCTTGAAGCCCCTGGAATTCCGGATATGGAGTGCCATTGGGGATTCCGAACGGCAGATAGACGAGATAGTCGAGGAACTTGGCGAGCCTGTCTCCTCGGTGCTTGGCGCATTGCTGACGCTTGAGATCCGGCAGATGGTCCGCCAGCTTCCTGGCAAGCTTGTGAACCGTGTTCCTGGCAGGAGGGGCGTCTTGCTTCAGTGATGCTCCTGTTGCGCCCCCATATAGATTCGTCCGCTCTAGCCGGGGTATATTCTGCCACGTTACAATGTTTTTGACAAAAAGGAGTCGTTAGGATATATGAGTAAAAAGAGTTTGATGATTGTGGAGTCTCCGGCGAAGGCCCGGACTATCGGCAAGCTTTTTGGGGGTGACACCACCGTCATGGCGTCGATGGGTCATGTAAGCGACCTTCCCCAGCGTTCATTGGGTGTCGACCTTGCCAACAATTTCAAGCCCCAGTATGTCATCACCGCGAATGGCAGGAAGGTGATTCCCTCCTTGAAGAAGGCGGCCGCCCAGGCTGACGACATCTACCTGGCGACTGACCCTGACCGCGAGGGCGAGGCGATTGCATGGCACCTTCAGAATCTCCTGAAGGGTTCGACGAAGGGGAAGTTCCATCGCATTGCGTACCATGAAATCACGCGGTCTGCGATTGCGAATGCCTTCAAGAATCCTGGCGTAGTGGAGATGCCCCTTGTCGACGCGCAGCAGGCGCGTCGTGTCCTGGACCGCATCGTTGGATACCAGGTGAGCCCGATGCTTTGGAGAAGCGTCGAGAAGGACACGAGCGCGGGGCGCGTCCAGTCGGTCGCGCTTCGGTTGATTGTTGAACGCGAACGTGAAATCAAGGCATTCACCCCCGTCGAATACTGGACGATGGAGGCGCTCTTTTCGCCGCAGAATGCCCGTGACATCCACCTCAAGACCAGGCTCACGAAAATCAATGGTGACAAGGCGAATCTGCCTGACGCGGCGACGAGCCAGGCGCTTGCGGACGCGCTGGAGGACGGCGGCGTCTCCCACAAGGTTTCATCCATCACCAGCACGCCGCGTCAGCAGCATCCGCTTCCGCCCTTTATCACCAGCACACTACAGCAGGCGGCAGGCGGCGCCTTCAATTTCGGGACGAGCCAGACCATGTCGATTGCGCAGCAGCTCTACGAGGGAATCGACCTGGGCGGCACGACCTCCGGTCTCATCACCTATATGAGAACCGACTCGGTGAACATTGCCAGGGAGGCGCAGCAGTCCGCCCTTGAATTCATCGGGAGGACATACGGCCAGGAATATGTTCCCGCGACTCCGAACAGATACCGTTCAGGCAAGAGTGCCCAGGAGGCGCACGAGGCGATTCGCCCGACGAATGTGGAGCGGACTCCCGAGTCCGTGGCGCAGTATCTCACCGCGCCCCAGCAGAAGCTCTATCGTTTGATTTGGAAGCGTTTTGTCGCCAGCCAGATGGCAAATGCGCGCCAGATTGACCACGCCATCGAAATCGAGTCGCAGGGCGGTGCCCTGGCGACCCTCGTGCCGCCGCCTCCGAGGGAGGACGAAAAGGCGAAGGCGAAGCCCCGCAGGGCAGGCGAACCGTCCCGGGGATGTGTCTGTACATTCCGTGCCGCCGCCCGTGAGACCGTCTTTCCGGGATACCTGAAGGTCTATGCAATGCGGGATCTTGGGCAGGAGGACGAGATGGACAATCTTACCGGGTCGCTTCCGAAGCTCTCCAAGGGGGCGTCTTGCAGCCTTCTGGAGCTGAAGAAGGAGCAGTGTTTCACTCAGCCTCCGAGCCGTTACTCCGAGGCGTCGCTTGTCAAGGCACTGGAGTCGAATGGCGTGGGGCGGCCGTCGACCTTTGCGTCGATTGTCAAGACAATCCTTGACCGGTCCTATGTCTCCAAGGAGAAGAGTTCGCTTGTTCCCACGGAGCTTGGGTTCCGCGTGAACGACTTCCTGGTGGAGCGTTTCCCCGATTTGTTCAACGTCGGCTTCACTGCCGAAATGGAGAAGGGGCTTGACGAGGTCGAGGAGGGGAAGGTCGACTGGGTCCAGATGCTGCGGGATTTCTACGGGAAATTTCAGAAGTGGGTCGCTGGCGGCGGTGCCCGTCCAGCACCTATCTCATTGAATATGAAGAACTTATCTGAACTTCTCGAATCCTTCCCGGAGGATTTTGAATACGACCCGCCGATTCCTGGCGCGCGCAGGGCCTTCAATGACAAGTCCTTTGTGAAGAGCCTCCGCAGGCGCATCGAAATGAAGGAGTCCCCCACGGAACGTCAGATGGCCGCATTCCTTGGGATGATTGGGCGGTACTCGACCAGGAATCCCGGTCTCAAGGCAAAGATCGAGAAGTTGGGGCTTGCCTCCGAGGTGGAGGGGCAGCTTGCCGCAAATGCCGCCGCCGAGGAGGCGCGCCGTCAGGCAGCCCCGGCTAGAAGCAGCGTGGAACCTGCGTTGCAGGAGTTGATCGACGAAATGAAGAAGCTCGAATTCGAACCGCCCGCAGTGCGGGGGCGCCGTTCCTTCGATGACGGGAAGTTCTTCCGGTCAATCGTCCGTCAGGCCGCCGTGACAAAGGGGCTCTCGGATTCCCAGCGGGAAGCACTCCGGAAACTCGCCCTCAAGTATGCGAGAAAGCTGCCGACGCTCAGCGAGCTCTTTGCGAAGATCGGATGGAATACGGAGATGCCGTCACAGGAGACGGACGCCCCTGAGAACGCCGCGCATGACACCCCCGCACCCGATGCCGCCGAGGAGAACGCACTCTGTGAAAGACTCTTCGCCCTCGCCGCGCAAATCAAAACCTGGAATCCGCCTTCATCCCGGGGAAAACGCACATTCGATGACGAAAAGTTCGTGGCCTCTCTGAAGACTCAGTATGGCAACCGCGGCGTCCTCACGCAAAAGCAGGTCGATGCCCTTGCAGGGGTCCTCGGACGATATGCGGAACAACTTCCCGAGGGCGCGCTGGACGGAATCGAAGCCGCCAAGTCCACAAAGGGGGGGAGGTCGTCAACAGAGGAGACCAGCGAGGTCTGCCCAAATTGCGGAAAACCCCTTAAGCGCATCCGCTTCAGAGGGCGGACATTCCTTGGATGCACCGGGTATCCGGAATGCAAATATACCAGAAACAGTTGAATAGAAGAGGGGAGAGATAGTGTGAGGGGAGCTGCGAAGCTCCCTTTTTCAGGCGAGGGGAAAGAGGTGGTATGAAGTTGAAGGAGTTGTATTGACAAGGGGTCTGCCTCGGGCCCCCTCCTCGCCGTGGGTTTGGTTCGCGCCTGCGGCGTTCCCTCCAGTCACGGCCAATATCCTGCCGCCGCTACGCGGCTATGCCCTTCCTGGAGTTGTTTTTGTGGCTTTGAACCGAATGATTGATACAAGGTGCATTCTGGCACTGGCAGGTGCTCTTTATAGCCTTTTTGTAATATCAAATCTATATATATTATCTCGTTTTTCAGACGCGATATTGATGTATTTCCCGATATTTTTTTTAAATTCCTCCCATCCAATTAATGAGCAATAAGAATCATAATCCCTATTGAATATACCGGGATTTGAATTTTTCTTGTACTGCGGTTTAACATTCATCATGTTTTTTCTAAACAGATTGTCCACATTGTTAACGGATACCGTTCCAGATGGTTGAATATTTATAAGCAAGTCAGTAGCCTCCGGCGTATACACTGCTACAAGACCATTTGTACGATTTCCTTCTCTGCTTTCAAGGGAGTATCTGATTTCATCATACATCCAATCGTCGTAGTTCCCCATCCAGTTCTTTTTGTGATTAACCGCTGATGGCGTTAATAGAACAATGGTAACGCTGGATCTACGAAGCTTTCCATATAAATATTGCCTTATTGTAACGTCTGACATTCGAGAACGATCCACATCTTCAGAATAATCAATAGTATCACTATACTTGTCAAAAAGCTCTGATAAGTATTCCTTATACCTGTTTCCATCGCTAAAACGGAATGAAATAAAAACATTCTTTGCCATGGTCAAGCCCTCACTGTGGTGCTTTGTTACTCAAAGCGTCCTCTATTAAATCCTCAATATTGTCTGAAATATCATCGTAAACGTATTTGCTTGTCTGATAATTTGAATCAAAGCAAGTTACATACTTAGACAACCTTTCGCCATCATTGGTATATACAGAATAAAACGGATTTGCGCCCTTGTCCGTTTGGTTCCCGCTTTCATCTTTTAGCTTGTGGATATAAATCCCCACAATTCCCTTATTAAGCTCATATGCCTTTTCAATTTCGTATTTTACCCATTTGCGTGTAGAAGTGGTTTTGCCAATTAAAATGACAATACAGGATCTTTTAGCCATCTGGTCATCAATCCAAGCCTTAATCTCTTTGTCGCTCTTATTATTCACTTCTTCCCAATCATTGTCCGAAAAAGTTGATGAGTCACTGACTTTGCCCATATTCCGAACTTGAGAGGCTCTCCATGCGTCCTTCCCATATTCAAAGCTGAAAAACACTTGTCGTTTTGCCATTATTCTTTCCTCCTTAGTTTTGCTGTTTTTTTATTACATCCATGACGAGTGTAACAACACTATCAATATCGGTTTCTGTCTCCAATCTTCCAATAACGCCAGAAAGTGTGAGTTTTGCAAAATAGTGTAGCACTAAACCGGATTTCGTTGAAAAATCTTTG
>URJM01000094.1 GCA_900548225.1 uncultured bacterium | reverse complement strand
GGTAGCTCATGCGGAGCTCTTCATTGGTATCCTTCTTCGCGAGGACGGTCTTGAGCTCTGTCTCGTTCACATCGACTGGGCAGAGGAATATTTTTTCGCTCTCCCCGACGATGTCCCAGAGGCTGTAGATGTAGTTGTATTTCTTCGTGTGGCTTTCCGCGGGGACGGTCTTGTTCCTGTTGTCATTGGAGAACATGATCTCCGCCTTTCCCAGCTGCCCCATGTTATTGGAGCAGGCAGTCTTCTGGGCAGTGGCCCTTGCACGCGCAACGGCCGGCAACAGGAGTCCCGCCAGGATTGCAATGATTGCAATCACTGTCAGCAACTCAATCAAGGTGAATGTCTTATGGTTATTCATGGTTATTACCTCCAGTTTTATCTGTATTTGTGTTGATTGATTATCTACGTATTCCCTGTGCTTTTGCTTCCGCCTTGGAGCCTAGTGGCTGATGACCCATGTCTCCTCGGACTTGTCCCAGATGACCGGAATTGAGAGGACATTGTCCCTCGCCAGGCTGGCTTTGTCGTCACCCATTTCGCCGTCCGGCCCCTTGGAGATGATGAGAATGGACTGGTAGAGGGCGTATTTGTTGTCGGAATCCTTCTCCACCTTCAGCTGATAGTACTTCCAGTCATCCAGTTCCTGGATGATCTTGCCGTCGCCGTCACCGTCAATGACAACCGTGTAATCATTTCCCCATGGGTCCTCGTATTCGCCTTTTGTATTACCCTGGATTTCCAGGAACGCAAGCTTCCGGGGGTTCATCTTCCTGCCCTTAATATCGAGGTTTTCGCCCTGGAGGACCTTGATGAAGTCCGAGTAGTCGCCTGGCTGGACTTCACCGTCGGTGGCGGGGGAGGTATTCGACGACTTCCTGAAGTGGAATGGCAGGAATCCGTATGTGGACTCGTAGTTTTTGAGGGCGGTGACAAGGGCGGTCATTTCGGCCTGCGCCTTGGCGGTTTCCGCCTTCTTGATTGCGCTGAGCGCGGTGGGAATGGAAATTGCCGCGAGGATGACGATGATGCCAATCGCCATCAGCAATTCTACCAGTGTGAAGTCATGTCTTTTCATGGCGGTATGTCTCAAGTATGTATTCGATTTTGATCTCAGGAATTTGGTGCGTTATTCGGTTCGTATCCAGTTTGTGACGTCGTCTACGCTCTCCTCCTCGGTGGAGTCCTTTCCGTTTGGACCCTTGGACCAGAGGTCGAAGGAATTCGGGTTGTTCTTTCCCGGGCACATGTAGATGAACGGGTTGCCCCAGGGATCAAGGTATTCCGTCAACACGGTGTCGGATACGGTGACTTGCATGTCAATGAATCCTTTCCTGGCATCCGTCTTCTTGTCAAAGAACTCCTTTTCAGAGGTTCCCAGGACAAGCATCAGGTTTCCCTTGTTTGTGCCGGTTTCCGGAATCTTGAAGGAGACCTCCTTCTTTTCGCTGCACAGCGGGTAGTAGCCGTTCTGGGCGCGGAATGCCTCCAGTGCGGTCGTGAGATTGCTGATGGCGGTGCGTGCGGCCGCCTCGTCGGCGCGGCGTCCTGCGTATCCCGCGCCGCCGATGAGCATTCCCGCCAGGATGACAATGATGGCGATTACGACCATGAGTTCCGTAAGCGTGAAAAATTTGCGCTTCATTGGATTGGGTTCCTAAAACTTAGAGGTTCTGCGTTTTCACGACCTTGATGTTGCCGAACCAACAGTCGCGCACAAGCGTCACGAGGCGCACCTGCGTCCCCAGAATGGAGTAGATGTTGCCGTTGATGTTCTTCGGATTCACAAGTTGCTTGAGGAAATTATCACGGGCATCAGTGTCGCTGGGAGGAAGTTCATCCGCCCGTACGATGAACTGGAGCTTCTGGCCGACCGCCACCACGGTGTATGTCTCATAGCGCGTCGAAAGCAACCCCGCGGTGCAGCCAATCAGAGACTCCGCGACACGGTCGTTGCACTTGACGCTGACGGCGGTTGCATCGTTGCCGAAGCCGTTGATGTCCACGAAATTGAAGAATGCCTGGACGGGACTCCAGGATTGGGCCTGCGCCGCCGCCCTGCCGTAGTCGCCCTTGTCGAAATCCTTGAATTTGAAGACGTTGGACTCCAGGTCAAAGGTAGTGCCGGTATAGCCAGGTTCAATGAAATCCTTGTAGTAGCTGTTGCGGTTGACAGTCACGGACGGATATCCGTTTGCGTAGATCATCGTATCGTTGGCATCCTCGTTGGCAGGGATGTTCGCAAAGAGATACCTGTATGCGCCGGCATTGAAGCAGTTTGGATTGAACTTACCCCGGATGCCGTTGTATGCGTCGAGGCTGGAGATTTTCAGGTAGTCCAGGATCCAGGCATCACCATCCTCGTAGAGATGGGTCATCTTGTCATCACCGCCAAACTCGCAGAACTTCTTAAGGTTGATTGTCTGGCCAATTTCGCCCCTGTGGATTGCGCCGAGCTGCCAGAGGGAGGTAATGGGATTGTTGGGAATGAAGTACGTCGAGAGAGTCGAATTCATGGTGCCGCTGCCGTTGGGGCTGTAGGGCGATGCGGCCACGTTGAAATCCGGCTCCCAGTCCCTGTCGCTGCCTGGATTGTCGTTCTTCAGCGAAGTCTCAAGAACAGCCCAGGCTTGAGCCAGGGCTTGGCCCTGGCGCCTGGCGGGGTTGGCGCCGATGCCAGCAACCATTTCAATCGTGCCACCGTCGTTTGCTTCTCCGTCGGCGTTGTAGAAGGCCGCGTCAAAGTTCGGCTTTGAGCTGTCGCCGAACCATTCCCAGGCGATGTGATTGTGGTTCATGCGCGGGTCCTTGCAGGACACACCGTCCCAAATCACCCTCGTGAGATTGGCGATTGGGGCGGCATACGCGAAGGATTCGTTGTTTGGGAGCGCGGCGGGGGCGTCCTGTCTTACCGCCACATGCCACTCGTTGCCCGTGTCCCCTGTGTTATCCCCTGTGTAGACCAACTCGCTCAATGTGGAAGTGGAGGAGGAGTTGTCGTCATTTGCCATGACGATGATTTTCTTGATTTTGACAGCATACCCCGTGCCTGTGTAGTAGTAGTGGTTGTCGTTTGCCACAGTCGCCGTCGTGCCATCTGTGCGACCGACTATCGGGATGGTGATTTCGCCGACTATGTCGATTGTCTTGGCCTCGAGTGGCCCAGCATCCCAGGCATCGGCAGTATCCATCTCCTTGTCCATCCGGAATCTCCAGCCCTGAGCGTCCAGCGCATTCTTGACCGAGGAACTAATGTCGGCACCTGTCCGCTGAGTATTTTCCAATGTGTCTCCTCCAAGACCGTAGCCTGTGTTCATAAAGACAGAAGCCGCACTCCATGGCACATAGGCAGGACTTCCGGGATTGAAGATTCCGCCGTTGCCGATTCTCATCGCTGCGCGATAGTTGGGAATTACGATTGTGATGAAGCCCACGTCAAATCTGTTGACCCACACTTGTTTTGCGAGGAAGATCGGGGCAATTTCGCCTTCGACGATGACGCGGTATTTCTGCGTGGTATTCAGTTCTGTATTGAATGGATTCTGGAGTGTAAGGGTGACCGTGGGCCTGTAGGTAATCGCTCCGCCGTCCACCGTCCCAGAACAGTAGTACAAATCCCTGGTATTATTTCTGACGAGGACGGAATTACCCACCTGGTCGAAGGCCACGGAGGCTCCGATGACTGCTGGAACTCGCTCGTTGCCGCAGTACTTAGGTTCGGGAATCGTAGTAAATGGCGGCAGTGTCAGCTCATGCGTGGCGGTCATGGATGGGGTCGAGAACGTGAGCCTGTCCCCGTTCGGGGCCGCTGCCGCGTATGTCAGGTCATTGTCCTCGTCCGAGAAGTCCACGAGATTTGCGAAGACCTGTGGTGTGAGGTCCGTGTCCGTGCCTGTCGTTCCCTTGAAGATTGGATCTGTGCAATCAAGTCCGATGTGTTCACTGAAGAAGTGTTCCGCCTTGGCCTTCAGTTCGTTTGCGCCGTCGCCTGTGGCTGACAGCATAGTGCAGGCTTTACCTATTTCGTTCCATGTTGGTCCGACCAGGCAGCCCGTGGCAGGTCCCTTTTCGTAGATTCCCCATGGATAGGAGACATTCGCCTTGAGGGCACGGAAAGCGCCGTTCCACTTGTCACCGAGGGCGGAGGTCTCAATGCCGTCGATGGTCTCCTCCATTTCCTCCAGGCTGTGTTCACCGGCGGCCGACACTCCAGTGCCGTTGAATCTGTATTCCCGGTCTTCCGTGCCGGAGGAGAGGCAGAAGGTAAAGAGGTCATCCTTGAAGGCATCCTTGGCATCCGTATCCTCCAGGAGTTGGTCGTAGGTGAACCAGCGGGGGGGGACATCGTTCTTCTTGCGGTAGAGCGCCGCATCGTCATAATACGCCGGCTTCGTGCGGAGTTCCTGGGGATGGAGGCCGTACTGGACTGTCTTGTCCTCCTCAAGCTTGCCGCCGTCACGGAGTTTCTCAACGCGATTGTCGGCATCGTATTCATATCCCATCACCGCGTACGAACTGTCATACTCATTGTCCGTGTCGTAGAAATAGACACCGTCGCCTGGATCGCCTGGCAAAACCTTGCCGTCTTCGACAAACGGGACGTATGGCTCGTTGGTATCGCCGTCAAGCTTTGATGCGACAATGCGGTTGAGGTCGAACTTCGCCCCTTCGCTGAAGGCTACGAAACCGTAGCGGCCCACAATGCTTCCGTCTTCCCCGATGGCCGTCTTGAACTGGAGCTGTTTATCTCCCGCCGTCTTGAAGAGGTCCTCGATTTCCGAGTTTTCCTTGTAGTGTTTTCCCAAGGCTGTCTCGGCGAAGATTCCATAGAGGCTGGTATCTCCCTCCCCGCCGAATTCGTCGTAGGTGTCATCCTTGTGGGTGTAGTAGATTGACTGGTATGGTTTGCCTCCTGGCTGCAGCTTGAAGGCGTCGCTCTCGGCTTCGTCCTTGGAGACTTCGCCATAGATGCAGAGACCCTTCCAGTTTGGATTCGCTCCCACATATCCCACGTATGGCTGAAGGCCGAAGAAGTCATCCGCATCGCTGGTCCCCGCGGAGCCGTAGAAGTATTCCCTGCCGTCTTCCCCCTGGTCGAGGAATCCATTGTTGTCAGGCAGATATCCCTGAAGGGTGCTGTTTTTCAGGAGATTTCCCTTGTTTTGGAAGAAGAAGAGGGACTGTATTGCCGAGGAGACTGCGCTCTTCGCGTACAATGCGGCCGTGGTCTGGTCGGTATTTGCCTCCGAGACAATCTGGGCGTTTCGGCTGGTGACCGCGAAGACCAAAGCCAGCAGAAGCAACAGCGAAAGGAGTCCCAGAACCAGCAGGATGGCGGAACCCCGCTCATTTGGATTCTTCTGGAAGTGTTTCATATATGTGTATTAGCCGTGTTCACTGTCAGTCAAGGGAAGCCTTTCCAGGTGCGTGTGCGCGGAGGGAACGGCTTCAGGGAAGACGCTACTAGTTCAGCAGAAAGACCTTGGAGAAGGTCCTGTCGGTGGAGCCTTCAGGGGATGTGCCTTTGCCACCGCGAAGGTTCGGAGGAACCGTGAAGACGATGTCGACGCGGATGAAGGCGGGACGCCTGCGTATGGGCTTGCTGAAGTCAATAGGATCACCATTGTCCTTCATGAAGGCATCGGACACCATCCTGATTGACTTGATGTGCTCCGCAAGGATGTACTCCTTCTTGAGTGCGCTGTTCCCTGGTGGCGTTGCGTACCAATCTGGGGTGTCGCCATTCCCCGCATTTTCGTAATCCTCGGAAATCTTCTCCCAGCAGTTGCCTGCCTCGAAGTACCTGTAGAGGATTCCCGTGCCATCGTCTGGATTGCCGTTTCTGTCGTACTCGTATCTGACGGGGTAGATTGCCGTGCTGTTGCCCTGTCCGGTTGCGGGAGATTCGGTAAGAAGGCAGAAATCCAGAAGCGGTCTCTGGGCGCCTTCTGTGTAAATCGACGGATTTGTATCTGGTCTGAAGAGCCATCCTCCCTGGGCGTCAATGTCCTCTTCCTCCGTGACGACATACATGTGCTCGATGTCTTGCTGGAGTATGGAGAAGACCGCCTCCGCCTGGGCTGACATGTCGGTGATGGCGGAGGCGGTCTTCTCCATACTCCAGC
>URJM01000093.1 GCA_900548225.1 uncultured bacterium | reverse complement strand
ACGCGATTCATCAGAAGCGCCTCACGCCGTTCCTGCAAAGCATACGGGATTTGGCTGAGGACACCCCATGATTTCATTGTGAAAAGGCATAAGGAGTAACCATGATTACAACAGATGAATATCGAGAAAGGATTGACAATTGCTTACGAAGCAGCCAATTGCTTGGTTCTATGTCTCAGGACGAGGGAAGAGCAATTGTCGAAAAACTAAAGTCTCCTGACAACGATATTGAATTATATCAGTACAGAAGATGTAATGTGTTTTCATTTAACGATTTTCTAAAGAACCAACTCACATTGGTTCATCCTAAACATTTTAATGATATTTTTGAAGGTATGCCGTATTTCAACTCTAGAGAGTTTGTAAATATATATAAGGTATTTGATGATAAAATTGCAAAGAAATACATTGACATTGCAAAGGAAAGAAATTATACACCTTCAGAAATACAAGAAATAGGTGGTAAAAATGCGGCAACTCTTCTGAGCTTATTTGCCAGATTATTAATGGAACATGGTTGTGAGAGGCAGTATTACGAATCATTTGAGATAATACAGAATAATGGATTAATGCAGATGGCTCAAGTAATTAACCAAGTGTGTAGATCCAAGCAAGAACAAATGAGAATAGCTTGTTTTTCAGAAGAATATGATAGTCCAATGATGTGGGGGCATTATGCCGATTCAAATAGGGGTTTTTGTGTAAAACATAGATTACCTGTATTTTTAAATATGAACCTTTGCCATGAAAATGGAAGGGAACAATGTGATAACTCTGGCACTTGTATGGAAAGCAACTGTGTCGAAGACGGTTGCCATTGGCTTCTACCAGTTATATATTGCTCAGAAAGGCCTGACCTTATTTCAAATCTTATAGAAGAAATTAATCAAACAATATTTCAGCAGATGGGATTTACACCTGAATTGGACAAAATTGACCTTCTTGCGCCATTAAAATGTTCTTGCTACAAATCTATTAACTGGAAATATGAACGCGAATGGAGATGGATCCGAACTCATTGCACAGAAGCCATTCCTGAATATACTTCTATTTCAGTAGGGGCTGTAACAGGATTATACCTTGGTGAAAGAATCTCAAAAGAGCATGAAAACATACTGAAGGATTATGCGTTACTTTACAAAATGCCTGATGGAAACAATATACCAGTCTATAAAATGAGAAGTGATTTAACAATTCCAGAATACAGGTTATTGGCTGATAGAATTGCTTAGTCAAGGCAGACAAGGAAAACAGTGTCAGAAGGCACTGCAAGACTCACAGCGGAAGGCCAGGCTGGTCAGATGATGAAATCCGCATAGTTCTGGCGCGAGATGACCTGGTAGGTTGCATCAGGATAGTTTTCCTTCCACAGGGAGGGAGCGGAGGGGTTTGCCTTGCCGTATTTGATTTCATAGCCGTAGAGCTGTCCTCCTCGTTCCTCCACTAGGTCTATCTCCTGACGTTCGTAGGTGCGCCAGAAATAGTTGTTGGAGATAACGCGGGAGTATTCCTGTTTCTTCATCCGCTCCGTGACAATGAAGTTCTCCCACAGCGCGCCGACATCGTTTCCATTGCGCATGGAGAGTGGATTGAAGTTGTTGACAACCGCGTTCATGATTCCATTGTCACGGAAGTAGTACCTGCTGGTCTTGGTCACCTCGCTTCGCAGGTTGCGCGAAAAGCCAGGAATCCTGAAAATCACAAAGGTCTTTTCCAGCAGGTCGATGTACCGTTCGACTGTGAGACGGTTCAAGCCAAGGGCGGTGCCAAGTTCAGTGATGGAGACCTCCTTGCCGACCTGGAAGGCAAGCAGACTCAGAAGACGATGGATTTTATCCGCATTCCGAAGCCGTTCAAAGGCGAGGATATCCTTGAAGAGATAGGAATTGCATAGTTCATGCAGCGCCTCCGCCTTGTCCTGGGCATTTTCGGTGGTAAGAACCTCCGGATAAGAGCCATATACCAGCAATTCGTCCAATCGCTGCCGCAACGCCATCCCGCCGAATTCAGCGTCAAGCTCCATTGCGGCAATCGGATAAAGCGTGGCAGTGCGCCGTCTGCCGGTCAGCGGCTCGCCTATCCCGCTGGCAAGCTGAAAGGATGAGGAACCGGATGCAATGACCTTCACCTCGGGCAGCGTGTCAACCAGAAGCTTGAGACCTGCGCCGACATTGGACATGGCCTGCGCTTCGTCGATGACAACCAGGCTATATCCGGAAAAAGAACTGCGGATGAGATTGACGTCCGAGGAGCCGAGAACCTCCTTGACTGCCCTGTCTTCGCCAGTGCCCAGGAAGTACCGGCCATCCGTCCAAGTCTTCAGAAAGTCCTCAATGAGAGTGGTCTTGCCAGAACGCCGTGCCCCGTAGATGGCCAGAACTCTGCCTGGCTGGAGCATCGACGAAATGCGGTCGAGGTAGTAGCGTTTGATTTTCATCGTCATCCCCTGTTGTCGATGCACACAAGATAATGCGCCGACAATGGCATTTCAAGCCAAACTGCGCGAATTTCCTTAAATTGACACAGTTAAAGTATTCGAATTTCTGCTAATTCAGACACTTTGTAGCTGGTTATGCAAGCTCGGATTGGCGCGCCCATTGGACTATCCTGATGCTCGGATTGACGGAGTCCTTCATTTCGAGGAAGAACGCCCCGTAGCGGCTATGCTCGGGCGTCCTGCGGGCAGTCGGCGTCCAGAGGCCGCGGCATTAAGCGGCTTACGAGATCCTCGCCCTTCCAAGCGGGTGTCCGAGCACCAGCGTCTGGTTATCTGACTCAGCGATTTCGCCACTGGTCTTGTGGCGATAGAGATCGGGGGGATTCGCGTCCGCATTCGCCAATGCTACGGTGGATGTTCCGGAAGTCGGGCAGGAGGTGGCTCGACATGTACCTGCCGCACCTGGCGGCTGCGTGGTACTCCTCCGCGGGGATGGATAGGAATATTCCTGTGTTCATTGGTGGCGCCTTATGGGTTAGTTCTTGGGAGACCCCTTTCTCACGTCACCAATGCATTCAAGAAAATCGGGCGGGTGTTCGATGAAAAACGCGAAAAAAGCTGATTATGAGTACAAAAAGGCCCTGGAGTGTTTTCCTTTCGGGACTGGTAAAAATAAACGCACTTTTCACCTTGAAGTGCGTTTGCTCCTGCGAAGGTGCGTTTACTATTTCAAGTTTCCAAACGCCATTCGGCCATTGTCAGACGACAGGATCCCAATCTTCCTGTCATACAAATAGACGTCCAGGTATTCCATCAGTCATTGTCCCATCGGTTGTAGATGTATAGGCCAAGTCCAAGTGCATTCAGGACATTCAGCAACTTCTGTATCTGGATCGTCTCCTTGCCGTTCTCCAAATCGGAGATGTAGCGTGTCCCCACCGAGGACAAGCCTGCAAGCGTGGCTTGGGAAATCCTCTGTTCCTTCCTGGTTTTGCGAATAAGGTTGCCGATGGCTGCTATTGATTCCAGCTTCTCTTTTGGCATATATATACCTCCAATGTTGTTACCATTCGGGAATAACATAGTGTGTAAATGACAGTTTTCAATAAAAAACATCCCGAACGGGAATAGTTTTCTCTGCACTGATGGGGTCCCATCCGTCAAGGCTTTTGATACTAGCAGCCGGTTTTCATTCTATAGAATGATGACGATGATACCTGCGGTGCAGAAGATCATTCCGAGCCATTCCAGGGGCGAGTATTTTTCCCTGAGGTGTATTACGGAATAGAGCGTGAACGAGACCACGCACACCCCCACGGGGATTGGGTAGGCGATTGCCCCTGCGCCTGCCCGTGCCATCAGGTCGTTTCCCTTGAAGACGAGGAAGTATGATGCGAGGATGGTGAAGATACCCACCAGGAGCCCCATGGCGCATTCGACCTTCGTGGGGAGTCTGCGCAGGTCCTTTCGGAAGAGTGCATGGAAAAGGCAGGCGGCGGCCATGCCGGAATAGACCAGGGTGGAACGCGTGACATCCGTCAGCTGCGGAAGGATGTCCTCATATCTGGAAGACAATGCGTTGGTGTACATGGCGAGTCCGTTTGTGACGAAGGCCGCCAGGGCGGGGAGAAGCCAGGACCATTTGCCGAAATCCCGTTGTGGACTTTGGGGGTCCGCCTGGCGTGCATCCTGCTGGATGTCCTTGTTCTTTTTGTCGCCTCCGACGCCGAATGCCAGCAGTCCTGCCGTTAGGAGTGAGATTCCAGCGAGTCGGCAGGGCGTTGCCTTGTCGCCGTGGACAATGATTCCGAGAGTGAATGGGAAGAGCATTGCCGCCTGGAAGAAGGCCCAGCTGATTCCATTGGGACCTTTTGCCATGGCCCTGAACAGGAAAAAACATCCCAGGTAGGTGAATACTCCGCAGGCGACAAGGGTGGATGCCACGAAGCAGACGGTGGGGTTCCGCAGGTCGGGAAGCCGACTTTGGAAGGGGAGCAGGACGCCGCCCAGGACGACCATGAGGATGGCGACCAGGAAGAAGATACGGGTGGCGGAGGCCTTCTTGCGGGCGGCGTAGCTGTCGATGACACCCTCCAGCATCCAGAGGACGCCAAGAAGGACCAGGAGTGTGATACCAGTGAATAGCATGATGAAGTAGAGAGTAGAGAGGAGGGAGGAGAAGGTAGTGCGTGGCTGGCGCGCTTGAGCGCGCCTCGCGCGGCACTTCTGTCGCGCGTCGTTGAGGTAAGTAGAGAGTAGAGAGGGTAGGGAGGAGAGGGTAGGGAGGAGAGGGTAGGGAGGAGAGGGTAGGGAGTGGCCACTATGCAGTGGGCTTCCGTTAGGGAGGGAGAAGAGGAGAGGGCGGGGCACTTTCGCCAGCCAGGCAGGTCGTTGAATATATTTCCTCCACAAAGTTCCGGGCAATCTGAGGTTGGCGGTTCTTTGGAAGGGCCGATTCGCGTGGCCCCCGAAAATAATTGGCAAAAAAACAGACTTCCCTTGTATTCGATTGATTCGGGTATATATTTGAGTTCGGAGACTAAATCTTATCGGTAAGATTTTTGTCGACCGCAATCTGTTTCTCGTTTGTTTGCAGCAAGTTGTTCAACATTCCACCACCCCCAACCCGAGGAATCATTATGAAGAAGACATTCACCCTGATTGAATTGCTGGTGGTCATCGCCATCATCGCGATTCTTGCCTCCATGCTTCTGCCCGCGCTCTCCAAGGCCCGCGAGAAGGCCCGCGCCATCAGCTGCGTCAACAACCTCAAGCAGCTCCAGCTTGGCGAGATCCTCTACGCCAACGACTACGACGACTACCTCCTGCCGGGCGTCTACATCTCCCCCGTCAACGGCGGCGAGCCCGACATCAACGTCATGGGGCCTGGCCAGTGGACTGGCGAGCATGCCGACAAGGACGTCTACACCTGGTTCACCCTGAACTCCCTGATTCCCGGCTGCCCCATGACCTTCAAGTCCTGGAGGGACAAGGACCCGATGGCCATTCCGGGCGAGAGCCCCGACAAGAGCTCCTGGCACAAGGTCCTGCACTGCCCCTCCGCCGACGCCTCCAAGCGTCTCCTGGGCAACATCTCCTACGCCCTGACCTTCGGCGCCTACAACCGCTTCATGCAGCTGTGGACGGGCGGCTGGACCAACGAAGCCTACTACAAGACCGGCTCCGGCTGGCACCGCATCAGCAGCCTGAAGGCCGCCAGCAAGACCATCGGCATGTTCGACTTCTGCAAGACCGAGGCCATGAACATCTCCTTCCAGGGCGACTTCGGCCCCGTCCAGGACGCGACGGCACGCCACGACATCTTCCGCCACTCCAAGACCTGGAACACCTCCATGCGCGACGGCCATGTGGAGGCGGTCCCCTTCGGCAAGACCACGTGGGTGGGCGACTCCAGCTACATCCAGAAGGACTTCAACTGGTTCCCCGGCGTCAACAAGGTCGGCGGCGAACAGGACTAATGCGCCACGCTAAAGCGTGAACCACCCAGGGCGGACGCCTACAGGACACGGGAGGCGCCCGCCCTGTTTCGTCCTGAAGTCGCCCCCATTTCTCCTTATTCATTATATTCATCCAGCTTTTCATCTCCTCTTTCCTTTCCCTAGTCTGACACCATGACCAAGCGTGTACTCCTCCTTCTTTCCCTGATGGCCCTTGCCTGGACGGGCGTCTTCGCCTTCGA
>URJM01000092.1 GCA_900548225.1 uncultured bacterium | reverse complement strand
CGAACGCCCAGTCCCGCCCCTTCGAGGAGGCCTTCGTCCGCTACGGGATTCCATACCAGATACTGGGTGGGTTGCGCTTCTACGAACGCAAGGAAATCAGGGACCTTCTGGCGTTGCTGCGCCTGAAGGCCAATCCCAACGACCATGTGGCATTCCTCCGCATAACCGAGAATTTCCACCAGTGCAAGGGAATCGGGAAACGTACCGCCGAACAACTCATCGGAGGCGCCGCCGCCGCGGGACTCCCGCTTCTGGACTACCTCGCCGGAGAGGATTTCCGAAAGCTCCAGAAGGGCAGGAGCGAAAAGTCCAGGAGGCTCATCAGGTTCTCGGAGTGGCTCCAGGGAATCAAGGAGGCACCATCCGCGCCGGCCGACAACGCCGTAAATGAAATCCTGGATGCCGCGGGATTCCTCGACGGCATAGAAGACCAATACGGCTCCGACAACATCGACGCAAGACGGGAAAACGTCGAAAGCTTCCTCAGCCGTGCATCCATATTCACCCAAGGCCATCCGAAGGCCCCGCTCGCGGAATTCCTGGAGGAAATCTCACTCGTCGCAGACGTGGATGCACACGACCCGGATACGGACAATGTCGTCATGATGACACTCCACTCCGCAAAGGGGCTCGAGTTCCCGTGCGTCTTCATCACTGGGGTGGAGGAGGGGCTTCTCCCCCATAGCATGGCAGTGGACTCCAATGGAGACCCGGCGCCCGACAAAATCGAGGAGGAACGGCGGCTCTTCTACGTGGGTCTCACACGCGCCGAAAAGGCGGCCTTTGTAACACACGCGAAAATGCGCTACCGATACGGAATGCGGACGCCTGCGGATACGAGCCATTTCCTGCTGGAGATTCCAAGGGAGCTCCGAATCCTGCGCGAATACACGAACCATGTCGAAATCCCCAGGCATTCCGATGAATATGATACGCCGTATTCCATGCGGGGGGACGACTACTACGGCGGTTGGAGACGCCACAGATGAAGGCACTTGAAATCACAGGCAGACAGCGCGCATGCGGCACCATCCAGGTCGAGGGCAACAAAAACGCCGCCCTCCCAATGGTGGCGGCCACGCTCCTGACCGACGAGCCCGTCATCCTGCACAATGTCCCGGACATCCTCGATGTCAAGAACATGCTCGCCCTCGCGGTGGAAATGGGGGTCTCTGTGCGCAAAATCGACGAATCCACCGTGGAGCTCTGCGCAAAGGGGTTCTGCAACGCCTCCCCGTCGAAGAAACTCTGCCACGCAATACGCACATCGCTCCTCTTCGCAGGCCCAATGGCGGCCAGACACGGCGAAGCACATATCCACAAGCCAGGGGGAGACGAAATCGGACGGAGGAGGCTCGACCCGCACTTCTACGGGCTGGGAAGACTCGGAATCGACGCAACTGCCACCGACGACGGGCTTTACCACTTCCAACGACGCGCCACGGGACTCACGGGGGCTTCGCTGTTCCTAGACGAGGCAAGCGTCACCGCCACGGAACACCTCCTCATGGCCGCAGTCCTCGCACAGGGAACCACGACCATACGAAACGCCGCGTGCGAACCACATGTCACGCAGCTGGCACAACTGCTCAACGCAATGGGGGCGCAAATCTCCGGACTTGAGACAAATGTCCTGGTGGTCCAGGGAGTCAGGCAACTCCACGGCGCGGAATTCACAATCGGCGCAGACCACGTGAACGCGGCCAGTTTCCTCGCACTCGCAGCCGCCACCCAGGGACATGTCGAAGTCATAGGCGAAATCATCCCGCACGACTACTGGATGACGCGACGGGTCTTCCAGAAACTCGGCGCAAACCTCGTCATCGAACCGGGAAGGCTCACCCTCGACCAGGAGGCGCCCCTCGCAGTCCAAAACGACTTCGACGGAATCATGCCGACAATCGCGGACGGACCATGGCCCCACTTCCCCTCCGACATGATGAGCTGCCTGATCGTCGCCGCGACACAGGCCCAGGGCTCGGTCCTCTTCTTCGAGAAGATGTTCGAAAGCAGGATATACTTCGTAGACAGACTGATTGCGATGGGCGCGAACGCAGTCGTCTGCGACCCGCATCGCGCCGTGATTTCCGGGCCGTCTAGGCTCCACGGGGCGGAGCTTCTCTCACCCGACATACGCGCAGGAATGGCGCTCGTGGTCGCCGCATGCTGCGCACACGGCACCTCGCTCATCCGCAACGCAGACATGATTTACAGGGGATACCAACGGCTCCCCGAATCCCTCCGGCAACTCGGAATCAAACTCCGGCAGGTCGAAATGTGAGCCCGACACAAGGCGCACAACGCCTGGACATCCACCACAAAACTCCCTCAATGCCAATGCTTACATCCTGGATCTGGCTACCCGAAGCAGGACACGACAGAGACGCATACGCAAGGTTCCGCCTCGCACTGTCAACCCCCGCAAAACGCCCTGTGCTGCGCATCTCGGCCCACTCGACCTTCTGCGTGCGGCTCAACGGGGAAGTCGTCCAGGGCAGCCAGTTCTCCGACCTGGACGGACACCCAACATACTCCGACCTGCCGCTGTCGGGAGCATGGCGCCCAGGAAGAAACACGATCGAAATCCAGGTATACGTCCTGGGACGGGACTCCCTTACGACCGCAGTTGTCCCCCCCGGACTCTGGGCGGAGGTCCGCGACGGTGCAAAGATCCTGGCACGGACGGACGAATCCTGGGAATGCGCCCTTGACACGGCATACGAGAACGGCCTCGGCATCCCGCTGTCAAGCCAGCTGGGAGACATTTTCTACTACGACGCGTCCCCCCGCCGCCTCGATTGGCGGAAGCCGCGCATCCTCGACTGCCTCAACACGCCCACGCCTCGGCCGGCAGCCGCACCCCTGCTCCGGGAACGCCCCGCACCAGTCACCCAGGTCGTCCAGGCAGGAGAACTCCTCCGCACGGAAGACAATACGGGCACGGCCGCGAAGATGATCTTCAACGACCTCCTGCGAGCACACTATGTGGACAAGTCATTCTGCACGCCTGGCACGGAGGAACTCCAACACCACCTTTGGGGACAGCCAATCCCGTTCATGCTCGCCCCGGAAAACGCAATGCGCTTCCCCTTCACCTGGCCAGCTCCAAGGTTCACCTCCAACGGGTGGTATCTGATCGTAGACCTCGGTGATGAACAGACCGGCTGGCTCACAGTCACACTGCAGGCCGAAAAGGGAACCGTCCTGGAAATCGCACACGGAGAACACCTCACCGACGGACGGGTCAGGGCATACCTCGACGGACGGAACTTCGCAGACCGGGTCGTCTGCGACGGAGGACTCCTCCACTTCACGCATCGACTCCGCCGGGTGGGGGCGCGATACCTCGAAATGCATGTGACAAATGCCACGAAGCCGCCAAAGGTCGGATACCTGGGAATCGTGCCAGTGATGAGGGACCTGCCAAAGCCCGCGAAAATCAGCTGCCCGGACAGGCTCCTGGAAAGGCTGGACGCCACCGCGATTCGGACGCTCGCGCTCTGCCAGCACGAACACTTCGAGGACTGCCCATGGAGGGAACAGGGACTATACCCGTACGACTCCAGAAACCAGGCGCTCTTCGGATTCCCAATCTGGGGAAACTACCCATTCGTCGCAAGCTGCTATAAGTTGATGGGGGACAACTGGAACGACAATGCACAGACTCTCCAGATGACCTCGCCGGGACGACAGGCGCTCTCAATCCCAATCTTCGGGCTCGTATGGGTGACCGCACTCTGGGAACTCTACCTGCACTCGGGAGACAGGGAACTCGTCAGACCAATGCTCCCCACCGTCGAGAGACTCATCGACGCAGTCCTGAAAAAGACTCTCGACACACCGCAGGGAGTCATCTACCATCCGGGAAAACACAAGGAAATCTGGAATTTCTGCGAATGGGTGCCCGGACTCTCGGGGGAACTGGGAAACGAGGACCCCACAGACTACAATACGCCATATAACCTCTATCTCGTCGAAACACTCAACGCAGCCGCAAAGCTGGCCGACGCATTCAAGATGCCACTCGCGGGAAAATCAAAGGCCGAACTCAAAAAGGAGGCCGCAAGACTCGCAAAAACCTGCGGAGAACTCTTCTGGGATGACAAAAAGGGACTAATCAGGACAAATCTGCTGGATGCCACCCCCTTCCACGAGCATGTCCAAATCCTCGCAATCTACAACGGCGCCGTCAAGGGCGACCGTCTCCGCAGGGTTTCCGCCTCGTTGCTGAACGGGGGGCTTGTTGAATCCACCTTCAGCACGCTTCCATACTGGATACGGACCATGCGCATGCTCCCGAAGCGATTCTCCGCGCAAATCCTTCCGAGGCTTCGCAGGGTCTTCGACCCCTCCATCCTCCTGGGCACGAAGACTCTCTGGGAGACCGAGGCCGGCGGCGAGGACTTCACCTTCGCGGGTTCCCTCTGCCATGGCTGGAGCAGCACTCCCGCATGGTACGCCCGCACAGGCCTGCTGGGAATCGAGCCCACCTCACCAGGCTACAAGACCTTCAGGTTCCGCCCGGACTTCCAGGAGGATCTGGAACACTTCCGCGGCGAGGTCGTCACCCCGCACGGGACAATCGAGGCGGAGTGGCGGCGCATGCCCGACGGTTCATTTGAGAAGCAAATCCTCCGTTGCCCGAAGGAGACCACGCCAACCCCGTAGCCACCCGCGGGCGGCAATGAGGCGCAAAGGGCGACCGGGGTGACGGGGATGCCGACTGACAGACACGGCCCCCTCGTGTGGCGATACGCGCATTTTCACCAACCACCACCCAACTGTCCAACAGCAACACCATGACCACTCCCAGGAATATCCTCTGCATCGGAGCAGGATACGTCGGCGGTCCCACAATGGCGGTCATCGCAGACCATTGCCCCGAGTGCCGCATCACGGTAGTTGACATCAACCACGAACGCATCGCTGCCTGGAACTCCGACGAACTGCCAATCTACGAGCCGGGACTCCGAGAAATCGTAATGCGGTGCCGAAACAAAAACCTCTTCTATTCGACTGACATCGCCGCGGGAATCAAGGCCGCCGACATCATCTTCGTCTCAGTCAACACCCCGACAAAGACCTTCGGATGCGGAGCGGGAAAGGCGTCAGACCTACAGTTCCTGGAAAAGACCGCGCGGGAAATCGTGGAATTTGCCGAAGGGGACAAAATCGTAGTCGAGAAGAGCACCCTGCCCGTCCGAACGGCCCAGACCCTCTCACGCGTCCTGCAGGCAAACGACAAGGGGCTGAATTTCCAAATCGTCTCAAATCCAGAATTCCTTGCGGAGGGCACCGCCATCAACGACTTGAACCAGCCCGACAGGATTCTGATTGGAGGAACCGAGGATGAGGCGGGACGGCGCGCCGTCGAGACTATCGCCTCGATTTACACCCACTGGGTGCCACGGGAGAAAATCATCACCACCAGTCTCTGGTCAAGCGAATTGACGAAGCTGGTGTCCAACGCACTCCTGGCACAGCGCATTTCGTCAATCAACTCAATCTCCGCACTCTGCGAACGCACAGGCGCCGATGTGGACCAGGTCTCCCTGGCCGCGGGCTGCGACAGTCGAATCGGCTCCCGATTCCTCCAGGCCGGCATCGGATTTGGCGGCTCCTGCTTCAAGAAGGACATTCTCAACCTGGTGTATCTCTGCGAACACTACGGGCTTGACGAAGTCGCGGAATACTGGGAAAACGTCGTCAGAATCAATGACTACCAGGCACGGCGCTTCACGGAGCGAATGCTCGAGGCCATGTTCAATACGGTCACGGACAAGAGAATCGCAATCCTCGGCTTTGCCTTCAAGGCAAATACCGGGGACACGCGGGAGTCTCCCGCAATCGATGTCTGCCGCGCACTCCTCGCAGAACGGGCGCGGCTTGCCATCTGCGACCCAAAGGCGCTCGACAATGCCCGGAAGGACCTCGGGGACGCGGATGGCCGCGTTGAGTATGTCAGCGACCCATACGAGGCATGCCGTGATGCCCACGCAGTGGTCGTCCTCACAGATTGGGAACTCTTCAAGTCATTGGACTACAAGAGGATATTCGGCAATCTCAGAAAACCGGCATTCCTCTTCGACGGCAGAAACTGCCTCCCACACCAGAATCTCTACGACATGGGATACAATGTCTATCCCATCGGAAAGCCCCCAAAAGTCCACTTCGACTGAAATCAACAAAACTCCGCCCTCCCCTCAAGGACACGTGGCGGAAGCGCCGCGCGAGGCGCGCCCAAGCGCGCCAGCCACGCACTACCTTCTCCTCCCTTCTCCCTT
>URJM01000091.1 GCA_900548225.1 uncultured bacterium | reverse complement strand
GGTCGGAAAGGTTTCCGAGATCATCACAGTCAACAACAACTATCTGTTCATAGCCCAGAAAGCCCCCCTGACGCCGTTCTTGAAGGTGATCAGGCCGTCGGCACAGTCCTCGACCTCGATTGTCCCCTTGTGGGAACGGTTCGCCATCGTGCAGTCAATGGTGTCAATGTCGTATCCGCAGAACCAGCACATGAGGTCAAGGGTGTGGATGGCCTGGTCGATGATGCAACCGCCACCCTCCTTCTCCCAGGTGCCCTTCCAGTCAGACTCGGTGTAGTACTCCGCAGGACGATACCAGGTGACGTTGCACTTCGCGGCAAGAACCTTCCCAAGACGCCCGGAATCAAGGCACTGGCGAATGAGCTGGGAGCCGGCATTGTAGCGGTTCTGGAAGATGACGCCGAGACGACGCTTGCAGGCCTTCGCGGTCTTCACCATCTCAATGCCCTGCTCCATCGAAATCGCCATCGGCTTCTCAGTCAAAACATCACAGCCAAGCTTCATCGCGGCAATCGCGACAGGAGCATGGAGGTAGTGCGGAAGGCAGATGTGGACAACGTCCAGCTTCTCCTTCTTGATCATCTCCACATAGTCCTTGTAGGTCTTGATGCCAGTCCCCTTGCCGTCAGAGGAGAAGAGCTTGGCCATCGCCTTGGCACGGTCAGGCTTGAGGTCACAGACTGCACACAGGCTAACATTGGGTTGGGCCGCGGCGGGCATGCCGTGAAAACGGGAAATCCTGCCACAGCCAATGATGCCTACACGAATCTTCTTCATAGCAACGAAATGCGCTCGGGGGTGGTTCTTAGGTGGATGATAAAATCCAAGGACTGAAGTCGACGGCAAAACCGCCGTAACTGCCCTGAATATACTTCCACTTCAGCGGACTTCTATCGAAGAGGGATTCACTTGCCAAAACCACGACCCCATTCCGCCGTCTGCCAGAAGGACAAGCCGCCAGGCACGGCAGACCGCCCATGGCTCGCACAATTGAGGCGGACGGGGCATATTTTTGGAATGGCTTTGGAAAAGTGGGTAGGCGGGTATTACATTGTCTCTCTTCTCTGACATCCACGCCGCGCCCTGCATCCTACCGAGGCTGGAAGCGTGGCTGTGCTTCTCCTCCGCACGATGACGCGGACTGCCAATTTCATCTGCATTCGTACACATCTTCATTCAATCGTCAACCAACCCAACCACCCAGGAGATTCTCGTGAAAAATTGTCCCACCGAACGCATTCGCAATTTCGTGCTGGCTGGCCAGGCGGGCGCCGGCAAGACCTCGCTCTCCGACCTGATCCTCTTCAAGGGCGGCGCGGTCTCCCGTCAGGGCAGCGTCGACGCCGGCACCAGCGTCTCTGACTTCCGCAAGGAGGAACAGGACCGTAAAAGCTCCATCTACTCGGCAATCCTGAACACGGCATGGAAGGACGGACACTTCTTCTTCGTTGACACTCCCGGATCCTCCGACTTCTGCGGCGACGCGCTCAACGCCATCACCGCCAGCGACCTCCTGGTACTAGTCGTGGACGCGGCGCAGGGCATCGGCCCCGGAACCATCAGGGCGTGGCGCATGGCACGGGACCTGCACCTGCCCCGAATGGTCTTCGTCAACGGATGCGACAAGGAGGAGGCGGACTTCGAACGCACCATCGACCAGCTCAAGGAGACCTGCATCAAGAAGGCGTCCGTCGCCCTCACGATTCCCGTGGGCGAAAAGTCCAAGTTCAGCGCCGTCGCCAGCGTCCTGGGAAGCGACGCCGCGTCCCGCAGCCCGGAGGTCGAGGAAAACCACAACGCGCTTGTCGAGTGCATCGCCGAGTCCGACGAGGAACTCATGAACAAGTTCTTCGAGGAAGGCACCCTTTCCGACGAGGACATCCTGCACGGGCTGCGCAAGGCCGTCCTGACCGAGAACGTCGTCCCGATCTTCGCCGGCTCCGTCGCCAAGAACATCGGCGTGGACGAGCTTCTCGACTTCATCTCCCAGTACGGCCCCGCCCCCACCGACCCGATCCCCGTCAACCTGGCCTCCGGCACGGTCGACCGCGCCGGAACCACCCCCGTCGGATATGTCTTCAAGTCGGTCAACGACACATTCATCGGCCAGCTGACATACATCCGCATCCTCTCCGGCACCTTCAAGAAGGACATGGAGCTGGTCAACACCTCAAACCAGGGCACGGAACGGCTCGGCGGACTTCTGCGAATCCAGGGCAAGAACCAGGAGGCGGTGGACGAGGCCGGAGCCGGCGAAATCGTCGCCGTGGCGAAACTCAAGAACACCGGCATGCTCGAAATCCTCTCCGGAGGCGCAAACGACATCGTCATGGCCCCCGTCGACTACCCGCAGCCCACCACCATGTACTCCATCACGGCGGTGGCAAAGGGCGAGGACGACAAGCTGGCCGCGGCTCTGGCACGACTGCTGGCCGAGGACAAGACCCTCACCATGACCCGAAACCCCGAGACGCACCAGACCATCATCAGCGGACAGGGAGACCAGCAGATCAACCTGCTCGTGAACCGCATGAAGAACGACTTCAAGGTCCAGGTCGCACTCGAACCCCCGCGCGTCGCATACCGCGAAACCGTCCGCAGCATCGGCAAGGCGGAATTCCGACACAAGAAGCAGTCCGGCGGACATGGTCAGTTCGCCGAGGTCCACATGCGTCTTGAGCCCTTCCAGGGCGAGACCGCCGAGGAGGAATACCAGTTCGGCAACGAGGTCGTCGGCGGCGCAATCCCGAAGAACTTCATCCCGGCCATCGAGAAGGGCGTCGCCGAAACCCGCCTCTCCGGACCTCTCTCCCACTCGAAGTGCATCAACTTCAAGGCAGTCGTCTTCTTCGGAAAGTATCACCCCGTCGACTCCTCCGAAATGGCGTTCAAGATTGCAACAAGGGGAGCATTCCGCGCGGCAATGGCACAGGCAAAGCCCGAACTTCTCGAGCCTATCATGAACCTGACCATCGAGTTCCCTGACGAATACATGGGCGCAATCCAGGGAGACCTCAATACCCGCCGTGGACGCATCCTCGGAATGGACCGCCTGGACGGACAGCAGGTGCTCACCGCCGAAATGCCCCTGGCAGAGGTCTACAAGTATCCCAGCCAGCTCCGCTCCATGACCCAGGGACGCGGATTCTTCAAGATGAAGTTCGACCGCTACGACCCGGTCCCCTCCGCGATCGCAAAGCAAATCCAGGAAGCCGCCGCAAAGGAAGAGGAGGACGAGGAATAGCCCCACAGGCCACGACAGACATCCGGTGCGGCAGCCCCCGGCTCCCCGGGGACTCCGCATCGCGGTGGATGACCTCATCCATAGAACACACGCATACGCGAAATCACGCGGTCCAATTCCGCCAATGCCGACCGCCGCAGAAAGACACGGGCGAAGAATGGACGGCAGGACAACCCCCTGCCCCGACGATACGCCCCACAACCCATATCACCCCAGGCATACGGCGGATTGGACCGAATAACGACACCTCCTGTAAATGGCTGAAGACGATTTCAAAGAACGTCGGCCGCGCAGGGAGCGCGGCTCGGACGAGCCGTCAAAGTGGCTTCCTGCCGAAGAATATCTCACCAATGAGGTCAATCCCAACGAAGGACTGCCATTCTCCAGAAAATGGAGGCTGGCAGTCTTCGGAGGCTCCTTCGACCCTGTCCATCTGGGCCATGTCAAACTCGCCAGGCAAGTCCTGGAACATGACCTGGCGGACGAGATTCTCTTCGTCCCCGCAAAACGCTCCCCTTTCAAGCCCTCGAAACAGGCCGAAACATGCGACGACCGCCTCGAAATGCTCTCACTGGCAATCGACGACGCAATCGCTGAAAAGCCAACATACGAAATCAAGCTCGTGGACGGGCGTGTCAAGGAATGCGAATACCGGTTCAGCCTCAGCGACATCGAATGCAGGCGAGACGGAGATGCATCATACACATACGACACCATGATGATGCTCAAGCAGGGATTTCCAGACTACGAGCTCAAGTTCCTCATGGGAAGCGACTGCCTTGAAGACCTCAAGGACTGGAGACAGGCGGGAAGCCTCATCCGAAACTTCGAATTCCTCATCTATCCACGACCCGGACACGAAAGGGTCAGCGACGCGGCAATCATCCGACTCTACCACACGCTGGCACCACGACTCATCCGGGCAAGGCTCTCCACAGAGGACTTCCCAGTGTGGGACCTCTCCTCGTCGGATATCCGCAACGGAATCGCACGCGGAGGAGACCTGTCGCCGTATCTCACACCCTCCGTCTGGAAATACATCCAGGAACATGATCTCTACAAGTAGGAATAGGCACGCCAAACACATCGGCCCAACCACACACATAGTTACATGACGCACAAAAGGGCTGACGACGACGGCACCCCTGACCGAACCAGCAATAGGAGAAACAGATAATATGGCAGAAGAAAGGAACGAAGGCACAACCACAATGGATTCCCTCGAAATCGCAAAGCTGTGCGTAAAGACATGCGAGGACACAAAGGCACAGGATATCCTCCTCTTCGATGTCCGGGACAGACAGACTATGGTGGCAGAATACTACGTCGTCTGCAGCGGAACATCCATGCCACATATCAGGGCAATCGCTAACCATGTCAAAAAGGCACTAGCCGAAACGGGACTCAGACCACGGGGAACCGACGGAGAGGCCGAAAGCCGGTGGATGGCACTGGACTACGGAGTCGTACTCGTCCATATCCTCGAACCAGAAATGAGAAACTTCTACCAACTCGAGGAACTCTGGGACGAATCAAAGGTGGTCTACCGCTCGACCCCATCCAGTCCTGCACCAGGTTTTACAGGACGATAATTGACAAAACCTTACAAAACAAGCCACAACACGACAACAAGAACAAAACGCTCCACCATGCCACCACGGCATTACGGTCGGATGCGAAACCAATAATAGGAGGAATTAGGTCATGAGAGTGATTGTAATCATGGCGGGAGGAACAGGAGACCGTTTCTGGCCAATGTCCCGCGCGTCCCGCCCAAAGCAACTCCTGACTCTGACAAGCAGCGGACAGTCCCTCCTGGCGGAGGCGGTGGAACGCGCCAAGGCAGTCGTCCCCGCAGAAAATGTCTTCATCGCAACCAGCCAGACTCTCAAGGAGACCATCACTGCATCCGCACTTGGCATCCCCGCAGAGAATGTTATCGCAGAGCCTAGCCACAGAAACACCGCCGGATGCCTTATCTACGCCTCCGCGTCGATTCTCGCACGATTCCGCCAACTGGGACCAGAGGGCGTGACGATGGGCGTCTTCCCCGCAGACCACCGCATCCCGGAACTCGCACCATTCGCCGAAACCGCCACAGCCGCACTCGACGAGGCCGAAAACAACGATACACTCGTCACTATCGGAATCAGACCCGTCAGACCTGAAACAGGATATGGATATCTCCAGGTGGACGGAACAGACAAGTCACTTAACAAAAACGAAAAGTTCCCACTGTACAGGGTCACGGAATTCCACGAAAAACCATCCCGCGAAAACGCCGCAAAGTACATCGCAGGAGGAAATTGCTACTGGAACTCGGGAATGTTCTTCTGGAGACTATCAACATTCCAAAACGAGTTCGGAAGGGCTAACCCTATCCTCGCAGAAACTCTCGAAGACCTCACTGACGCAATCATGGCTGATGACGAACGACGCACACAGGTGATCTTCGACGCCATGCCCTCTGTCTCAATCGACTACGCACTAATGGAAAAGTCGGACAGAATCTCCGTCATCCCAGGAAACTTCCTCTGGGACGACCTGGGAAGCTGGGAGGTCATACAAAGAACATTCCCGTCGGACAACAACGACAACGTGGCGTTCGGAAACCCAGTCGTCATTGACTGCAACTCCAGCATCATCTATAACTCGCCAGGACAAAAGAAGATCGCTGTCGCAACTGTCGGACTCAAGGACATGGTGGTGGTGGTGGACGACGATGCCGTCCTGATTATGCCAAAGGACCGCACGCAGGATGTCCGAGACGTCGTCGCAGCACTCCGCGAACGAGACGCGACGCAACTCTAATAAGGAGAATGGCAACGGGAGGACTGCGCCGCTTTTCAAAGTGAAGGCGCAGAAGGTGGGAGTTGAATCCCTGAACCACGAAATACACGAAAATCCATAGCCCGGACACATGCTGACAAACAGCGTATCCGGCCCACGGGAGGATGACATTCGTGTACATTCGTGTCTTTTCGTGGTTCCGCCCCCCCTTCGCTTCAGGAACACCCGCGCCTTCTCCTTTTTCGCGGCATTCCTCTAAACCACGAATGCACACGAATACATG
>URJM01000090.1 GCA_900548225.1 uncultured bacterium | reverse complement strand
TCGTGGTTCTGAATTATCCTTTCGTGTTTTTCGTGGTTCACCCCCCCCATTCGTGTCCATTAGTGTCCATTAGTGGTTCTGAATTCTCTTTTCGTGTATTTCGTGTATTTCGTGGTTATAGCAATTTGTTTCCCCTAGAGGGAGGGATGTGCTTTGGCGTATATTTCGACAAGCTGCGAGATATCGATATGGGTATAAATCTGCGTAGTTGCCAGCCTGCTATGGCCCAGCATTTCCTGGACCGTTCTCAGGTCTGCCCCTGCGGTGAGGAGATGAGTTGCGAATGAGTGCCTGAGTTTATGTGGTGTAGTCTCCGGGGGGAGTCCTGCGTATGCCACATACCTTTCGAAGAGTCGTTGCGCCGTACGTGTTGTCACCCGTTCCCCGTAGATGTTCAGGAAGAGCGGGGATGCGGGGGCGGTGTCGGTGAATCCGTTTTCCTGTCGGATTGACAGATACTCCTTCAGGGCGCGCTGTGCGGGTTCCCCGAGCATGCAGATGCGTTCCTTGCGTCCTTTTCCACGGACGAGGAAGACTCCCCTTGAGTAGTCGATATCCCCCAGGTTCAGTCCGATTGCCTCGGAGATTCGGAGTCCACCCGAATAGATGATTTCCAGCAGTGCGCGGTCCCTTGCCCCGAGGAAGCGCGGGTCTCCGTGTGCGGGATTTTCGGTGGTTGCGGCGGCGCGGTCGTTCCAGTAGCGCACAGGGGTTTCCAGAAGGAGCGACACCTCCTCCACCGAAAGGACTACCGGCAGCAGCTTCGCCTTCTTCGGTCCCCGTATGAACTGGAATGGATCCTGGGTGGCGAGACCTTCCCGCAACTGGAAACGGTAGAAGGAGCGCAGGGACGAGAGCTTTCGGCTGACGGAGGTGGCCTTGATGCCGGCGGCGGAGAGCCCCGCCACAAAGTGGCGCGCATCCTGGACGGTCACCTCGCGCCAGGCGCAGGCGCCACCCTCTTCCGGCGGCGCAATGCGTGGAGTCGCCTGGAGAAACTGCGCAACATCCTGCAAATATCCCTCGATGGTATTCGGGGAGGCATCCTTTTCATTCCGGAGGAACTTCAGAAATCCCCCCATTGCGGGGTCGTATGCGAGAATCGACCGTTCGCGGGCAAGGTCAGTCTCCGGGAGGGGCTTCTTCAAGAGTCGGTCCTCCCTGCAATGGCGTCATTTATCAGACGCACCACCTCGCGGGTCGCATCCGGATGGGCGAATTCGCCGATCTTTTCGCCAAGGGCGCCCCACGCCCCCGTGCCGTCCACCCAGTCTTCAATGACCTTTGCAAGGACGTCGGGAGTCGTCTCCGACTGCACCAGCAGCCGTGCCGCGCCGGCATCGGCGAGAGTCTTGGCGTTGTAGAATTGGTGGTTGTCCTTTGCCGTCGGCAACGGCATGAGCATCGCCGTCTTCCTGAAGAGTGCCAACTCGCAGATGCTCGAGGCGCCTGCGCGGCATAGGACGGCGTCCGCGACCTGGTAGCATCGTTGGATGGCGAGGTCCTTCTTCACGATTCTCGCGGGAATTCCGCTCTCCCTGCATGCGTCCTCCAGCGCCGAATTGTCATCGCTGCCTGTCAGGACAATCAGCTGAAGGCGTGACGCGAGTGCCTTCATCAGAGGGAGTGTTGAAGTCAGCAGGGAGATGATGGCGCGGGCGCCCTGACTTCCTCCGAAGACCAGCAGAGTGCGCCGATGGCCGGAGAGTCCGAACTCCGCGAGGATTCCGCCTCGTTCCTCTTCCGACAGCCCCGTCTTCGCGGCCTCCAGTAGTTCCTCCCGCAAGGGCATCCCTGCAATCCGCGAGGGTCGTCCCTTGAGCTGCGAGGGATTGCACAGGGGCAGTGTGAGTGCAATGGCTGCCGCATCCTTTGCGAAGACGCGGTTTGCCTGCCCCATGAAGGTGTTGCCCTCGTGGAGAATCAGCGGCTTCTTTCCGCGGGGCCAGCTCCAACAGGGCGCCACCGAAGTGAATGACCCCATGCTCAAGAGTGCGTCCGCGTCCAATTCGCGGTAAATCTTCCTGATGGCGCGGCAGCAGGCAAGAAACCTGAAGGGGAACAACAACAACTGCCACGGATTCCGGGGCATGCGGACGCTCGGGATTGTGCGGACCTGAAGGCCGTAGGACTCCGCGATGGCACGCTGGTCGGAGGCCTGCTGGCCAGATACCAGGAAGACCACGCTGCCGCCCTGCGAGACTACCTCCCGCGCAATCGAAAGACCGGGGTAAAAGTGCCCTCCTGTTCCACCACTGGAAATGATTAGCTTCATGATCTCAACATTCCTCCCGTTTTATATGAAGTCGGCCGCCCCACTTTTTCACGGGAAGAGGGGTGGAGCGAATGCGAAACCCGCGGCTGGCGCTCTCCAAACTCTCTACTTTTCCAAAATCAGTAGTTGAAGAGTTGCGAGAGGGCGTAGGATTCCCCTGAGGCCTTGTTGACGGCGCGCAGGATCTTCTGCCTCACCTTTGGGGAGAGGTAGCGTCCACGGCACGCTTTTGCCATCATCTTGTGGGTCAGCTGTTCTGTGGACGCAGCGACGACCTGGTGGTTGGTGAGTCCCCGTGCAGCCAGGATGTCTCCTATTGGCTGTGGTCCGTATTCCCGGACGATTCCCTCGGAGGCTGGGTTCGTGTATTCGTTATCGCAAGTTGTTCCAGGCATCTGTGCCGTATTTTGTGTCTACGAGGCGTGTGATTTCGTCCAGGAGGGTCTGGCTTGGGGAGAAATCCTCCATCGAGACCTCCATGACCGTTCCCAGTGCCTTGACGAGTGCGCCCGTCATGGCTTCCCTGGGCATTGGGAGTGGCTTTCCGAAGTGCAGGCTGGCCTGGTGGAGGAGTCCGTCCGAGGTTCTGCGCTGTGCGCTTCCCGCGACCTTCCGCCCTTCCAGGAGCAGGTCGTATCTGGTGGGATTAGTGAAACAGACCATTGTCGCCCGTTCCACTGAATGCGGGATTTCGCGGGCTGAGAGCTCCGCCGGGAATCCCAGGGCCTGAAGGGCGGCCTGAAGGGAGCGGTTCAGCCAGTTATAGCTTTGGGTCCTGTCCAGACCTGTCAGCCAATGTCCCATTGGAAATGCCACCGAGAAGGTGAAATCGTAGTCGTGATAGACGATTCCGCCGCCTGTCGGCCGCCGTACTGCGGCGAAGCCCTCCGGTGCGGCGTCGAGTCGCTGGACATATCCGATGGAGACTGCCGGCCTGTCCCAGGCGTAGCATCGCAGCAGTGGCGTTCCCGTGGCGGGGGCGTTCTGGAGCAGCGCCTCGTCTGCGGCCATATTCCAGGCCGGGGAGTGTGGTGTATCATTCCAGAATAGCCAGGATTCAGCCATGTCGTCGTTGGTTAGAAGAGGAACTTCGATGTGGCGAGGCGTCTTTCGACCTCCTGGAGGACCTTTGCCTCCTCCTCGACATCGGAGGCTTCGAAGGTTGCGGAGAACCTGACAAAATGTCCTGCGTCATCCCATGGGACTGTGGAAATCAGCTTGTCAGCGATTAGCCACTGGCTGAACTCCTCCGCGCTGTCGAATTTCATTCCGTCGGCGGTTCCCTTTGGGATTCCGACATAGAGATAGAAGGAACCCTGGGGGACTTCCGCCTGGAAACCGAGTTTCCGGAGTGTATTTGTCAGTGCAGTCAATCTTCGGAGGTATTTTTCATTGATGCGCGGGGTGATTTCCTCCTGTGCCTGCAGTGCGAGTGCGGCCGCCTTCTGGATTGCGAGGAATTGTCCCGAATCCGCGTTGTCCTTGACAGTCGCGAACGCCTTGACTGCGGAGGCGTTGCCGCAGACCCAGCCCAGCCGCCACCCTGTCATGTTGAATCCCTTCGACATCGAATGGAGTTCCACGGCGACATCCTTTGCGCCTGGCCGCGAAAAGATGCTGAGGGGCTTTCCCCGGAAGTTGAGGGGGGCGTATGCGGCGTCGATCACCAACAGCGCATGTATCTCCTTTGCGAAGGCAATGGCGGCATCGTAGAATTCGGGGGTGGCGACGGCGCCTGTCGGGTTGTTGGGATAGTTCAGGTAGACCAGCTTTGCGGCGCGGCGATCCTCCTCGGAGACCTGGGAGAAGTCGGGCAGGAAGCCATTTTCGCGTGTGAGGGGCATCTTCACGACGCGGCCACCCAGATACTGTGTCCAGGTTCCCATGACGCCATAGCCGGGGGAGGTCATCAGTGAGACATCGCCTGGGTTGATGAAGCAGACAGGCAGGAGGCTCAAGGCGGACTTGCTTCCCATCGAGTGGTTGATTTCAGTGGCCGGGTCCAGTTCCACGCCATAGAGCCCCTTCATATAGTCGGCGACGGCCTGTTTGAATTCGGCGCATCCATTGTCGGCGTAGAACCTGTTCTCCTTCTTTGCGGCCTCGGCGTGGAGCGCCTCCACAACCATCGGAAACGCCATTTCGTCAGGCTCCCCGACCCCCATGTCAATGAGCGGGATTTCGGGATGTGCGGCGACCGCCGCGCGCTTTGCCCGCTTGATCTTCTCAAACTTGTAGATTGCGGTGTCCTTGCCGAACATGCGGCCGCCGATGCGTTCCGCAAAAAGCTCCTGTAGGTAGTCCATATCTGCCATCTCGTCAATTCGTTGGAATCACGCCCATCCGGAGGGGTGCGTGCCCGGGTGGGTGTTTACTTGCCGCAGCACTTCTTGTATTTCTTGCCGCTGCCGCAGGGGCACGGGTCGTTCCGTCCGATCTTTGGCGCGTCCCTGGTGATTGGCGGCAGCGTGCGCATTGCCGCCACTTCCTCCTCCTCCTTCGAGGCATCGACGTAGTTCAGCATGCGGTCGAGTTCTCCTGGCAGGGGGCCATACCCTCCAAGATAGTTCGTGGAAAGCATGCTCTTGATGCGCTGCTTGCCCAAGTCAAAGAAGCTCTGGAGGGTCTTTTCGGCAAGACGGTCCGAAAGCAATTCCTCGTTGGCCTTGTAGAAGGCGTAGACCTGGGGCTTCAGCGCATCGCCGCCAACCGCCACCGCATTAACCATCAACGCCATCGCAATCTCAAAGGTGACCGCGGAGGAGGGAATCTCCGTCAAAACCCGGCGCATGGTCGCCAGGAAGGATTCGTCATTGTCACGGCGGGAAATCCACCTGCATGAAAGGGTGAGAAGCAATTGCTCGGAAATCACCAGGGGAGTGGACGCATCCAGCAACGGCGCCAGCAAGTGCTCCTTCGCGCCAGTCGCCGGAGAAAGAACACACAGCAAACGGGAAATCTCGCTGGAAAGCCACTCGTCACGGCCGACATTCTCGCCAAATTCCTTCGACAGGACAATCCCGAGAACCGTCGGGAAAAGCTCCTGGAAGCCACCCATGCCGGAGAGCAAAAACAGACACGAAAGGAGACGCCGCTCCGATGCGTCGGAAAGACGGGACGGGGTGGAGGCAAAGCCGGACAACTCCTCCTGGAGAAGGGCGCCCAGCGCCGCCTTGTCGTCCAAAAGCTCCTGGAAGGCCGGCATGAGGGCCTCTGGCTGAAGGGAGGTCTTGAAAAGTTCTATGCGTTCAACGTTGTTCATCTTGTTCCTAAATGCAATTCTCTCTCCGTAGCATGGAAAACAGACGTTAATTTAATGGCGTCTGCACACCGCGTGCTAAAATGCAAGGGCGAGGTGTCCTCCGCATCCCAACATCCCCTTCGGCGCATCCTTTTCCTCCTGTCTTTCCCAAGTGTTGACCCGTAATGCAGCGCAATTAGCCTACAAGGAGCTACGTCGTCGGCGTTCCCGCAAAGGGATTTCCTGGTGGCTTCTTCTCCTTCTGCTGCCCCTGTGGCTGGGGCTGGGGGCGCTGTGCGGGCTCTCACTTTGGGAATTGCCGTGGCGGCGGATTCCCGCGCCTCTCCTCTGGTGGTTTCTAGGGGGGCTTGGGGCAGGCATGGCGGTGTTTTTCTGGATGCCGCTGCGTCCCCTGTATGTCTTTGGACACGAGCTGACCCATTGGCTGGCGGCGAAACTGTTGTTCCGCAGGACTGGCGCCTTCCGTTTTGGGATGACGCGCGGGTCGATGGAGATTCCCGAGCCAAATGCCTTCATTGCGCTGGCGCCCTACTTCATTCCATTCTATTTTCTGCTTTCGGTGGGGCTCCTGGCTTTTCTCTCCCTCGTCGCCGGCGATTTGCCGAGGGTCTTCTGGATGGGTGGCGCCGCCTGGGTCGGACTGTGCTTCGCATACCACATCGTCCTGACCGCCATAGCCATCAAACATGGGCAGAGCGACTTCCAGTATTGCGGCAGGCTTCTCTCATGGATTGCGATTGTGGTTATGAATATGCTGGTCGTCTTTGCGACAGCCACGCTAGCCACGGGCAATCCCCGGCTGACATGGCAAATCCCCTGGAATATTTGCAGGGGGCTCCTGGCGCGGCTCCTATAGAAGCCCGATGCTCCGGCGCTCGTCTTCCGACAATATCTCCGACATTGGGATGAGGACAAAGTCCCGCTCGCGCCAGCGCGGATGGGGAAGCACCAGGCGATCGGTTTGGCGGAGCGCGCCGTCGCACTCGATGATGTCGATATCCATTGTGCGGCTATGCCAGTGGGGATGGATCCTTGGGCGCCCCAGTGTCACCTCCACCTCCTGGACGGCATCCAGCAACTCCTCAGGCGTCCCCTCCCATGTGCCCAGCACCACCCAGTTTGTGAAGTCGGGGGCGCCCTCCTCGCAGCCTACGGCGGGGTTGCGATAG
>URJM01000089.1 GCA_900548225.1 uncultured bacterium | reverse complement strand
TACTCCTCCTTCTTTCCCTGATGGCCCTTGCCTGGACGGGCGTCTTCGCCTTCGATGTCCGCGACTTTGGCGCCAAGGGCGACGGCATTGCCGACGACACAGATGCAATCCAGCGTGCCATTCTCAAGGCCGAGGAGGCTGAATTCAATGTCCTTGCTGGCTATTCCGCGGAATTGGAATGGAGTGGCCATGGCGGTCATGGCAGTGGCGGCGAGGTGTATTTGCCGAAGGGAACCTACCGTCTTACCCGTCCGTTGGTGACAACCAGGCGCCGTGCGATTTTCCGAGGCGAGGATGGCACCACGCTGGTTGGCGCGCCCGGTCAGGACATCATCTATTTTCACCATGTTGGGCGTGCCGTCATTGAGAACATCGTCTTCCAGGGCGGCCGCATCCAGTTGAACTACTATACCCACAACAATGACATGACCATGCTTCGGATGGAGGGGTGCTCCTTCCTGAATCCCGAGCTGGAGAGCATCCGTGCCTACAATGCCAAGGCCGAGGAGTGGCGTGGCATCCCCACCTACCTGGTCAGCAACAACGAACAGGGGCTGCCCATCCTGACCCCAAACCCCGAATACGAAAACTCCCCCGGGCTTCTGCCGAACTCCACCATTTTCGCCGCAGTGGACTGCCGTTTCCAAGGCAGCGCAACCTTCATCAGCGGCGGCAGCGACCAGTTCGTGGTTGAGAACTGCACCTTTGACCGTGTCGGGGGGACTCTTCCCATCTTCCACTGCACGGGGCAGACAAATTTCCGGAATGTCCAGGCGACATACAGCGCCCCCGTCCCCGGCGGACCTGACTGCTGGATGTTCCGCGGGCCATACGACCATCGTGTCGAGGCGGAGATGGGTTGCGACACCATCTCCCTGGTGGATTGCAGGCTCCTCTGCAAGGACGGCGCGAAACTGAGTCTCTTGCGAAGCGACAAAAAGGCCTCCTACTACAACTCCACCCTGCGGCTCCATGGATGCCAGCTGGACCTGGGCGGCGCCCCAGTGGTCCGGATCGCTCCCGACACCTCCATCGGAATCATCGACCTCCAGAACAACAAGAACCTGGATGACCGGGTCGTACCGCTGGTGGTATACGAAAAGGTGCCGACATGGGAGGATCTGAAGACGAAGATCCGCTACAAGTGGTTCGACTTCACCTCCGTCAATACCCAGTACAAGATCCTCGTCCAGGACAACCAGGGCTTTGACGAGAGCTTCCCCGAAGTCTTCCGCCCCTTCTTCTGCACCCCACACTCCAAGGAAGACATTGCCCGGGCCAAGGTGGACACCCGCCCCGCAGACGCATGGCCCGCGGACGCGGACTTCCATGGGCGCGTCATCCGCCCCGTCTTTGCCGCCGGCATCTCGGACGCCCAGGCGCTCCAGGCCGCCTTCGACCAGGCCCAGCCTGGCGACCGCGTGGTGCTGCCGGGACGACGCCTTGGCATTGACGCGGCGTTGACGATAAAGGGCGGCGTGGAAGTATTGGCGGAGGGCATCGCCCTGTTTGACGCCACGGAGCACAAGGGCCTTCCCAGCCTGTTGACCATCCAGGGCGAGGGGGACACGCTCCTGCGTAACATCGCCTTCGGCGGCGGCATCCACGCGGTGGAAATCCCCTACGGCGGCTTCCGCCACGTCTTCAAGAACTGCCTCTTCCTGGCACAGTCCCAGACTGCGATTCTGGGCATGAACTTCCCCGACAGCATCCTGATAATCGACGGGCTCTTCTTCAGCCACGGCGGTCTCCAGACCAACGCCAACCACACCGAATTCCGCCGGAACTGGCTCTGCAACGACCCGTTGATGGACGAGGAGGCATTCGTGGTGCAAAATGGCGGCGAAATGCTGGTGGAGTACAATCTCTTCGTGCCAATCCTGCCAAAGGTCAGTATCGAGACATTCAAGCCCGTGCCCAAATTCGCCGATATCAAGGCTCAGACGAATCTGCGCTGGTTTGACAACCACAACGGAAGGCTTATGTTCCAGTATTCCCGGCTGGGCGGAGAGTTCGGCGGCATGACCCCGGCGCACCTCTTCGGAAACGATGCAACACTCTTCCACCACGGAGCATACTGCTGGTTCGGTAATTTCTACGGAAAACGCTGCATGGCATATCTCAACGACACCCCGGCACTGGTGCTCTTCCAAAGCGTTCTCTTCAACGGAGAAAGCTTCATCGGAGACGAATATCCCTACAATGTCACCATCCGGAACCCCCAGACGGGAGAGGATGTCCCCAAGGCGGTCATTCCAGAGGTGAAGTCCGCCGGCGTCACATTCTACAGCAAATGACCAAACGCGTCTCCATATACGACATCGCAGTAGCCACGGGGCTCAGCCATACCACTGTCAACCAGGCGCTCCGTGGCTCGGATTGTGTCAAGCCGGAGACGAAGGCCTTCATCCTGGAGACCGCCAAGCGGATGGGCTACCACCGCAACTATCTGGCGTCCACCCTCCGCACGGGTGAATCCAAGCACATTGCGCTGATTACTCCACACTCCTCCAGGACCTTCCAGCACAATGACTTCGCCAACATCCTTCAGAAACAGTTGAATAAAAAGGGCTACGAGATGGTGCTGTATCCATCTCTGACGCCCACCAATGGCGACGCCATCTTCGAACGGATTCTCAAGAACTTCTATGATGGCGTGGTGACATTCATGTTTTCCTACGCACAGTTTGCGCCATTCGCGGACGCATTCCAGCAGCGTCATTGCCCCGTGGCCATCATGGGCATCCCCGAAGGCGCCCCCCCGTCAGCGGGAGTGATTCCCTTCCATGTCCACAACCTGGAATGCGTTCGGGAAGTGATGGAACACCTCTATTCCCTGGGGCATAGGCATATCCTTCATGCCATTCAAAGGGGAGGGCAGGACGGACCCCAGAATCGCGTCTATCTCCAGTTCATGCAGGAAAAGGGACTTTCCGTGCGGCAGGAGGACTGCATCTACGATTCGATTGGCTCGGATCTGGAGACGGGGTTTGTATACGCGGAAAAGCTCCTGCGGGACTGTCCCCAGGTCACGGCGCTGCAATGCCCCAGCGACGCCTTCGCCTGGGGATTGATCCGGTGCTTCAAGGACCACGGAGTCAGAGTCCCCGAGGACGTAAGCGTCATCGGTTCGGGTTTCTCAAATATATGCAATTACACATTGCCGCGGCTGGCCAGCATTGAAGTCGGTGAAACCAACGCCGTTCCCGAACTGGTGGACGCATTGCTGGCATGCCGAAAGGCGAAGAGCTGGGAGGAACCACCTCAGGAATTCTATCTGAAGGCCCAGTTCCATCCAGGCGAAAGCATCACAGCCGCACCGTGACCTTTTTGTTCCACGGGATTGGAGTGTTTGTGGACTGATAGCTCCCGTCCGTCCCCTTTGCGTCCATTCCTGAATATTCATCGGACAGAGGCGTGGGGAATCTGCCGCCGGCACTTCACCTGCCGTAGACATTTGGCAAGGCGTGCCGTCGGCTTTGTGTTCTTCTCAATGACCTACTCGTCCAGCGCCAGGCGGAAGCCGCATCCGGAGGAACGGAAATACGGGCCGCGGTAGGAATATGGGCGGCTGGCTGCGCGGCAGTATTGCGCTTCACCGTAGTCCTCGAACCACCCGCCGCCACGGAAGACGCGGATATCCCCCGTCTCGCCGCCCACCGGGTCCACGGCCGGCGTCTCGTCCAGGCTTCCCAGCCAATCCAGACACCATTCATAGACATTTCCGTGCATATCGTAGATTCCGAAGGCGTTGGGTTGATATGAGCCGACCTTCGTGTGCCTTGCGTAGCCGCCGCGTCCATCGGATGTATTGAATGCATAGCGTCCGATTTCCGCCAATGCGGGGTCCTGGATTAGACTTGTGATATCCATTCCATTATTGAATGCGGTTTCTGTTCCAGCGCGGCATGCGTATTCCCACTGCGCCTCCGTGGGGAGGTCGAATTCCAGCCCCGTCCTTTCACGCAGTTTTCCCAGGAAGGAATCCTCGTCCACGGCGTGCCCGAAGCGTGGCCATCCAGCGCCCTTTTTGGGGGCAGTTCCGCGTATGTCGTTGTAGGAGACTCCCTCCACAGGATTGGAGGGTGCGGGATAATGTGCTGGATTGCTTCCTGCAATGAGCTCATATTGGAATTGGGTTACCTCGAAGACTCCCAGGTAGAAGTCCCGTGTGATGGTCACGTGGTGGGCGGGTTCGTTGTCGAACTTCCCCAGTTCGCCGACGGGGCTTCCCATGACGAATTCCCCGGCGGGAATCCGTCGAAGCCAGAGTTCCGTGGCGCGGCATGTGTTGTCGAGGAGGTCTGGGGCGACATCGGGAAAACGCCGTACTCCGGTTGTCAAATCCACCACGAGATAGTCCTTGGGTGATTCTTGTGCAAACAATCCGAAGGCCCAGCCAAGGCAGAGCAGGGCGGCAAACAGCGGCAGTATGCAGGTGTGGTGCTTCATGATATTGTCAGTGGTTCTATCGATAGAGGTTGAGTGCGCTGGACTTGATCTGTGGCAGGACGGCCCGGGGGATGTCCAGGTCGGTGTCGGCGTCCCGCAGCATGACATTGTAGGGGGCGCCGGGGCCCAGCCAGCTCTCCATGTTGAAGATGACGCTCTGGAAATGGACCGCCTTCGGCTCGTCATGGCAATACACGGCGCAACGGCGGTTGTTGTAGTTTCCGAACCAGGTGAAACTGCCCTGATACCGCAGGGTGGCGTTTTTACCGAAGAGATAAACGGGGGTGTTGGCGCCGAATTCGCCGCCGAGGCGATTGCAGTTCATCATCAGGCGTCCCCCGTGGTTTTCGAACCAGCGCAGGTTGTTTTCGCACAGCAAGTCGGCGTATTGCGGGCGCGTGCGGCACTCACCGATGTCAACCCGGGGCAGGATGGGGACGAAGAGGTTGTACTCCGCCAGCATTTCACCGCTGTAGTTCGCGAAGAATCCCGTGTCCTCGGCCAGCGGGTGGTTGCAGACCCAGCTGCGGCGGATTTCCGAGTGGCTCGCATTGGTGCGGATGCCGCCGTATGTGAAGAATAGGGAGTCGGTGACCAAAAGCGCCTTGGGGGTCTTCATGGCGCGGACGCTCGTGTTGAACTGGTCCAGGAAGATGCAGTTCTGGAGGGCATACCTGCCGTCGGAGACCTGTATGTCCACGCCGATCTGTGCGTTTCCGAAAGCCAGGTCACGCAGGAATGTGTCTCCAGTCCCCTCGATGCGGATTAGTGCCTGGAGATGCTTTTCGGCGGCTTCCAGCAATGCGGTGCCGTCAGCAGTCAGGAGAATACCCGTGGAGATGCGGATTGCCTTGTCCAGCACGATGCGTCGTCCAGGCAGGATGACCTGGTCCCCCTGTTGTGCCTGGTCGCATGCCGCCTGGATGGCGTCCGTCTCGCTTTTTCCTGTGGAGAAATCGGGATAGATGACGGCGCCCTGGTAGTCCTTTGCCTGGGGCCATGCGTCTGCGGGGAGTGGCAGGACTTCCGTCTCCGCCAGCTCTTCTTCTGGAATGGGCTGGCAGCGGAAATCCTGGAAGAACTCGGGGATGTCCTCCTGGAATCCGGTGTTGCCGCAAATCAGGAAGCGGAATTGCAGTTCCACAGGCGCGACATCGTAGTATCTGAAGCGAAGGACATTCTTCATCTCCTCCATGGTGGGGACCTTTTCGAAGACAGCCACTGGGGCTGGCGCGTCGTCCAGGCTCTGGTTGCCCCGGACATCCAGGATGTTCACCAGTGAATCCGGAGCGAATATCAACAACGGCTTCCCGCCCAGGCGGAATTTGGAATCAATGGCCCTGATGACGCTATTGACATATCCGGGCTTGCTGGTAGTGCGAAGGATAGAAAGCGGCGCGCCTTTGTCGCAGAGGAACTCGGATTGTTCGATGCAGAGCACATCGGGTCCCATGGCGGATTCGAAGCGGCCATTGAATGGCTCGCGTATCATCCAGGCGGCGGGACCGCCTGGAACGGGGTTCGCGTATGTGCATTTGACGCGGCGCATGTTCGTCTGCCCCGACATGTGGAAGATGGGGTCTGTGCCGCCTTCACGATGGAAGGCGCTGTCAGACACGACGAATTGGTCCGAACCTCCGCGGATGAATGTGCTGCCGCCTCGGAACTCCGAGTTGCAGATGGCAAAGATGGTGGAGTTTGGAAAGAGTTCCTGGGAGGTGGCGTATTCGGGGTTGACCCGCAGGACCGGCATGGACGAGGGCGTCTCCCTCTCCACAAGATATGGCGGCACGCCGCGCCATTCCACCGCCTTGGTGTTGAAGGCGCGTATGCCCTCCTCCTGGGCGTCAAGGAAACGGCAGCCGTCCACACGGATCATGGTCATGTCGTTGTTGTCCGTGTAGATGTTCAGCTGCGTCTTCCCCCCCTGGAAGGTGATGTTCTCAATAATCGCGCGGTTGATGCAGGACAGATAGAGGATGTCCTCCCCGTCGGCGCCAAGAAGAACCGTCCCCTCCTCGCCTCGTATCAGGAGATGATGACGGTCAAAGGCCAGCGTGCGGGTCAGTCGATAGGTGCCTTTGGGCAGGAAGACAAGGCCGCTGCTGCCATGGCCGCCGTGTCCGTCCCATGCCGGGATCTCCGAACGCCCCGCAAGGAACTTCGCCTCGTAGGTCTCGGCCACATCCAACGCACGCTGGATCGCATCTGTGTCGTCGGCAATGCCGTCGCCCTTGGCGCCAAAGTCGCGGACGTCGAAGGCGAAGACGCCCGTCCAGGCAAGGGCCATCAGGGAAAGAAGGAGGAGTA
>URJM01000088.1 GCA_900548225.1 uncultured bacterium | reverse complement strand
TGTATAATCTGCATATAATGCCTTTTGAGCACTGGAAGGATTTTGTTGAAAAGCTTTCCTCTGGCACATCTGATTTACAATAGGTTTACACCTTGTCATGGCCTGGTTACCTAACCTTGTTTGGGGTATATGCTTTATTCAATGTATAATATTCAATGTTTTTAAATCGAAAAAAAACGATGATTTCACTGTTTTTCCTTTTATAGCATTAACAATGCATCTCTTTTCATAAATATCATGTTTGTGTGTTGATTTGCCTGATCGGGACCAATCCACCATGTCTGTAGTTTACTTGCAGACCGTTTGGATTCATATGTCTCATAAATGTTTTTTCACATTTTTGATTCGTATCCAGAATATGTGCCGCCAATTTGCATCCTCCCAGATTCTTGAATTGCGAGTTCTGGACAATCGGCAGGTTTCGTTTCCCTGCATTCATGTACTTTCCCTTCCTTATCCCTGGAAAAGCATCCGTTCCAGGTTATTCCTCTCGCCTTCCCCTCAATGGGAACGCCTACAAGCTACCGAACTCCACCTTACGACTCCTTGCTCCACACTATCATCTGCGCCCCTGCCTGTTTCTCCCTGCCACCGTTTCCTTGGATAATAATGGGGAAATCGACCTCCTGGGCGAAGGCGGTTCAAATTGACCTCTCGCGACGGGGCCGGAAATCACCGATCCCACCTTGCCTTGCCGTGGGGAAGAAATGCTTTTTGGCTTCCGACCTTCTTCACTCTACATCCCACAGTCATTATATTAAGCCGTATGTTCATCGACAAGACACGAATCACAGTTCAGGCGGGTCATGGTGGCGCGGGCAGCGCCAGTTTCCGCCGCGAGAAGTTTGTTCCCAACGGCGGCCCTGACGGCGGCGACGGCGGCAAGGGGGGCGATGTTGTGATCTATGCGGATCATGGCGAGTCCAGCCTTGTCGATCTTCGGTTCCAGCCCCAGTGGAAGGCGGAGGCGGGAGATTGCGGACGTGGCAGGCACAAGCATGGCAGGGACGGCGCGGACTGCCGCATCAGAGTCCCCATGGGCACCCTGATTTTCGATGCGTCGACCAACGAGATGCTCTGCGACCTCAAGGAGGACGGGCAGGAATTCGTCGTCGCCCGGGGCGGCAAAGGGGGCCTTGGCAACCTCCACTTCGTCTCTTCGACGAATCGCGCCCCCAGGAAATGCCAGCCGGGCCTGCCAGGCGAGGAGAAGGTGCTCGACCTTGAGATCAAGACAATCGCCAACGTGGGGCTGGTCGGCTTCCCCAATGCGGGCAAGTCCACCCTTCTTGGTGCCGTCTCAGCGGCACATCCCACCGTGGCGCCATATCCCTTCACCACACTCTACCCGAATGTCGGAGTCGTCGAGATGGACGATTTCCACAGGATTACCATCGCCGACATCCCGGGATTGATCGACGGAGCCCATGACAATGTCGGGCTTGGGGAGGCGTTCCTGCGCCACATCGAGCGATGCCGTCTCTTCTGCTACGTGCTTGACATGGGGGGCGTCGACGGTCGCGACCCCATCGAGGATCTCCGCACACTCAGAAAGGAACTCGACCTCTATTCGGAGGGAATGTCCTCCCGTCCATACGTAATCTTCGCCAACAAGATGGACCTCCCCGAATCCGAGGAGAACCTCAGGCGCCTGGCCGCCAGCGAGCCCGAGGGAACCGACATAATCCAGGGATGCGCCGAACTCAAGGAGGGGACGGCGGAGCTGATTCTGCGCCTCAGAAGCCGCCTGGACGCCCTTCCTCCCGAAGACGAGGACGCCACGCGCCGCATCCTGGCCCATCGCCATGCCGCATTGCAGGAGGCCTCCGAAATCCGCAAGGACGCCTTCTCCGGCTGGGACGACTGATCCCTGCCGGCGGGAATCTCCCGTCGCACGAATGATTTCAAGATGTTTTTCCTTGTCCATTCCCTGACATCGCTTCTTGTCGCATGCGTCCTGCTTGTAGCGGGTGCGTTTTCCGGCTGGATTTCCGCATTGCGCCTGAAGTCTGTTCTCACTCCGCTTGTGGAGAAGTCCGACCTGAACTCCGACTGGTTCAAGAAGTCCTCGCTCATCAATCCCTGGCGTGAGGTGCTCTTCGGGGCCATTCTGACAGCCGCCATCCCCCTCTTCGTGAATTTTCTCCTGAGCGACACCGACAGCGTGCTTGTCGCGGTCTTCGTGGGTTACATTGCGGGGTTGCTCTGCGCCCTTGGCGCCTATTCCCGCATGAAGAAGGATCTTGGGGAGCTTGGCATTGTCCAGGATATCAGGCTCTTCAACCGCTTTCTCGCCGTCTTCACGGGGGGGCTTCTTGCAGCCCTCTGGGGCGCGGTCACCATAGCCGCATTCCTCATCACCCACCTGCTGTCGAAGGGATAAGCCTGGCGCGGGCGCCATCCCGGCAACCTTGATTTTCCATTCGTTCCATCCATCCAACCAAGGAGCATCACCTTATGTATGTAGGCAGAATCGTGGCAGTAGGCAGGACATTGGCGGGCAAGGGCGCCGCCCTCTACAGGGTCTCCTCCCGCTCCTTCCCGAACCGCCAGAGCGTCCAGCTTGCCAACTCGATTGCAATCGTCCCCAAGCCCGGCTTTGAACAGGACATCCACAAGAACCCGTATATCGCATACAACTGCCTGAGGATGGCACAGGGGCTCTGCGTCGTCTCCAACGGTTCCCACACCGACCCGGTCGCAGAGAAGCTTGACGCCGGCATGTCTCCACGGGACGCGCTTGCCACCGTCATGCTGGCGATGGACTACGAGCACGACTCCCTGGACACGCCGAGAATCACCGGCATCGTCTCCCCGGAGGGCGCGGAGGGGTGGCTTGCAATCGTCCGCAAGGACGCGTTGATTGTCCGCAGCTTCGCCTTGAATCCCGGCGAGGCCTTCTATGTGAGCACCTACGAGAAGAATGTCCCCGGCTGCGACCAGCGTGACGGCGCATTTGACGTGGAGAGCGCGTCGGACGCCTGCGACTACATTCTTGGCAAGGGCGTCTTTGCCGACTTCGAGCGCCCCATCTCCGCCGCCTGTGCCCTTGGCAACGCGGACGGCTCCTTCGACACCTTCTTCAAATAGCCGCGATGCGAATCCTGCTTGTCAACGGACCCAACCTCCAGCTTCTTGGAATGCGCGAGCCTGGCATCTATGGCACGGGCACGCTATCCGAGCTTGAGGCGCGCCTCCATGGGGTTGCGCTGAAGCTTGGCGTCGAACTGGAATGCCGCCAGAGCAACCACGAGGGCGACATCATCGACTGGATTGGGGGGATGCCAGGCCGTTTTGACGGGCTTCTGATCAACGCCGGCGGCTACACGCATACGAGCATCGCGATTCGCGACGCGATTGCCGGGGTGCGCCTTCCTGCGGTCGAGATTCACATCAGCAACATTTTCGGCCGTGAGGAGTACCGCCGGCGCAGCTACATTGGCGAGGTCGCCTGGGCGGTGGTCGCAGGGATGGGTTTTGACGGATACGAGTTTGCCTTGCGCGGCCTTGTCTCGCATCTGTGCCCCTCCTCCGAGACAGTCACCAATTCAAATGGAGATTCGCATTAATGGATCTGAAGATCGTCCACAAGCTAGTGCAGATCATGGAGCGTCATGGTCTGACCGAAGTTGAGATAGCCGAGGAGAACAACCGGGTGCGGGTTGTCAGGCCGGCGGGTGTCCAGGAGCCTCCGGCGGCTGCGTCATCCCAGGAGCTTGCCGTGCCTTCCACGACCGATTTGGAGGTGGAGAACGACCCCAACTCCCATTTCATCGTCTCCCCGATGGTAGGCACCTTCTATGTTGCGCAGTCCCCCGAGGACGCCCCCTTTGTCGGTGTCGGCGACCTGGTCAAGCCCGGCAAGGTAGTCGCCATCATCGAGGCGATGAAGGTGATGAACGAGATCAAGTCCGAGTTCAGCGGCACTGTCGTGAAGGTGCTGGTCGAAAACGGCTCGCCTGTCGAATACGGCCAGAAACTCTTCGAAATCCAGTAAGGCGTCCATTCATCCCTTCACGAAATGCCCGACTCACCAGTCAAGATACTGATAGCGAACAGAGGCGAGGTGGCGCTGCGCATCATCAGGGCGTGCCGCACGCTCGGCCTGCAGAGCATAGTCGTCTTCTCCACGGCCGACCGCGCAAGCCTGCCTGTCCGCCTTGCCGACGAGGCGATTTGCATTGGCAGAGCCCCCTCTTCGGAGAGCTACCTGAAGATGGACCGAATCATTGCCGCCGCGGAACTCACCGGGGCAACCGCAATCCATCCAGGATATGGCTTCCTCGCAGAAAATCCGAGATTCGCGGAGATTTGCCACGACTGCGGCATCAATTTCATCGGCCCATCCGCGAAGGCGATTGAGTTGCTTGGGGACAAGGCGGCCGCCAAGGCGACCATGCACAAGGTTGGCGTGCCCGTCATTCCCGGCTCCGCTGGCGTTGTCCACGACATTGCCGAGGCCAGCAGGATGGCTGAGAAGGTGGGCTACCCCGTGATTCTGAAGGCGGCGGCCGGCGGCGGCGGCAAGGGAATGCGCCTTGCCATGAGCGCAAGGACTCTTCCGGAGGCATTCCAGAACGCCGCGGCGGAGGCGCGGGCGGGCTTTGGCGACTCAAACCTCTACCTGGAGAAGTACATCGTCTCGCCGCGCCATGTCGAGGTCCAGGTGCTTGCCGACAACCATGGCAACGTGGTCTGCCTTGGCGAGCGCGACTGCAGCCTGCAACGCCATCACCAGAAGGTTGTGGAGGAGAGCCCATGCTCCGTCCTGCCAGACGATGTCCGCAAGAAGATGAACAAGGCGGCCGTCGCCGCAGTCCAGGCCGCCGGCTATGTGGGCGTCGGCACAATCGAGTTCCTCTACGAACCATCCACAAGGAATTTCTTCTTCATGGAGATGAATACCCGCCTTCAGGTGGAACATCCTGTGACGGAGATGGTCTGTGGAATAGACCTGGTTGCCGCCCAGATACGTGTCGCTCTGGGGGAGCCCGTTCCGTGGAAGCAGTCCGAGATCCAGCCCCGGGGGCATGCGATCGAGGCCCGCATCAACGCCGAGGATCCCACCCGAGACTTTGCGCCATGCCCCGGCACGGTGAAGTTCTACCATGCTCCAGGAGGCCCCGGGGTGCGGGTCGACTCCCATCTCTACGACGGATATGTGGTCCCCCCATACTACGACAGCCTTCTTGCGAAGGTGATCGCGCATGGCGACACCCGTGAGCTTGCCCGCAAGAGGCTTCTGCTCGCGCTGGAGGAGTTCACAATCGAGGGCTTGACCACAAACGCGGAATTCGTCCACGCGCTTGTCAGTTCCAGGCAGTTTGTCGACGGCGAATTCCATACGGGCACTCTCCAGGAGTTGCTCGACGAGGTGTGATTTCGAGATTGGGTCCCCCCAATGCCCTCAACCCCTGTATATTAGCAACAAAGCACGGCTTTTAGGAATCATCCGTGCCACAACAAGCAAGGAGGAGAGAACCATGACCAATAATAGCAAGGAAATCGAAGAGGCCGAGAAGGCCGCCGCCCCCGAGAAGCAGGATCTTCTCAGCCTCAATGCCGATGACGCCGACCGCGGGGCCATCACACTCTCCAAGAACTGCATCGCACGAATCGTCTCAAAGACAGCCGCCGGCATCGAGGGATTCGCCCGCTTCGCCCCGAAGGGCGCCGGCGACATCCTCAACATCTTCTCCGGCAAGGCGTATGACTCCAGCATGGTCATCGAATTCCAGGACGGGGGCGTCAACCTGAAGCTGGCAGTCAACCTCTACTACGGTGTCTATCTGCCGGGCGTCATCAAGGAACTCAAGACAAGGATCGCCGACCAGATTGCCGCGATTACCGGCGCCAAGGTCGGGCGGATTGACGTCTATGTGAAGGACCTGGTCGCCCCCGAGGATGTCGAGAATGGCGACAAACCCTCCGAGGAGGACGCCGAGGGAGACGCCGAATCAAAGGAAGAGTAGTTGTCGCGCACATTGTGCCGCGCCGTCAAGTCACTGAAAGACAAATACAACGGAGGAAATGACTATGTGCAATCTCTGGTGCGCCATGGGGACATGCAATTTCTGGATTGGCGCCGCATTTTCCGCGGCACTCATAATCTTCTTCTCGGTTGTCATCTGGATTTCATCAAAGTGCAGGGGCGGCCTCAAGGAGATTGTCATCTCCGACGAGGGCGGCAGCTTTACAATCAGCAGCAGGGCGATGAGGCAATTCGTCCGCGGGATTGTCGGCAACATCGAGGGAATCGTCCTTAAGAGCGTCTGCTTTGTCAAGCGCGACAAGAGATGCCATGTGAAGATTTCCATTGCCGCAAAGCCCCAGGCCGACCTGGTTGCCATCAAGGACAGACTCCGCAAGGAGATCCTTGAAGAGACGAGGACGAAGCTTGGGCTTGGCGACCTGATTGAGATTGTGGATATCAATGTTGTCCATCTTCCCTCCGTCGACGAGATGGCGGAAGCCGCCGGCGAGGATTCCGCACAGCAGGCATCCGACGAGTAGTCTGCATGGACGCGCCACGAAACCAATAGACCATGGCTGGAGGGCTTCAGACAAGCCACTCCAGCCGTGTCTGTTTTACACTCCGCGCCAATATTTCCATCCCTTTGTGCTTGAACATTGACAATTAGGGGCTATTTTTACCCCTGATTCTTTCGTAGAATACTTCCATTGGAGGAACTAGAGATAATGTCCGAAGAAAACAAAGGCACCCCCGCCTTCACTCCTGTTTCACCCGCGGCTCCAGCCACACCTGCGACAGCCGACCCCGCCGCCGCAGAGGCGATGCCCCAGAAGGTTCGTTTCGTGAGGCTTCCCACATCCAACGGGACTGCGACACCAGCGGCGACGCCAGTCGCGACGCCTGTGGCGGCTTCCTCCGCAATTCCCTCCTCCGCAGCGGCCGCGCTGAAGAGCGAAGCCGCGTCATCCCTCAAGAACGAAGCGCCCCCCGCGGCAGCCCCTGAGGAACCACATCATCCCAAGCTGAAGCTTGGCACCGCCGGAGAAATCCCGACGGCGGCTCCCGTGGCGGAGAAAAAGTCCACAGACGGCACGGAAGGAATGAAACGTTCAGGCGTAAAGCTTTCACTTAAGAAGGAGACGGAGGCGG
>URJM01000087.1 GCA_900548225.1 uncultured bacterium | reverse complement strand
CGCCCTGCCGATGGAAGTCCGGGACGAACTCCTCGTCTCCGGATTCGGGTTGCAGAAAGACCCGCCGGAATCCCAGTTCCTCGACCTTTTCGACCACCCTGCGGTATTCGTCGTCTGTCACCATCCTGGTGAAGCGTCCTCTTGCGAAGCATTGCGGCATGGGCCTGAACTGCCGCATGACGGAGATTGGGAGCCTTGTTCCGAATTCCTCTGCCAGGAGTTCCAGGACTGCCAGGGAGTTTTCCACCTCTCCTGGGAGGACGAGGTGCCTGACGAGCGTCCCCCTGTTTGCGGCCATTTCGCCTGTCTCGTCAAACGGCCTGAGGAATCCGGCCCTTTCGACCAGCAGCCGCAGCCCCTGGAGGGCGACCTGCGGATACTCCTCCCGCCCCATGCACTCCCGGGCCAGTCCGGCCGTCGCGTACTTGAAGTCCGGGAGAAAGATCTCCACTCCGCTGTCCAGTGCGTCGGCGAGTGTTTCGACAGAGCTGTATCCACTGCCGTTCCAGACAAATGGCAAATCGCAACCCGCCGCGCGCAGACGCCTCACAATGGCGCGCAGATGGGGCCAGTAATGGTCCGGAGTGACGAAATTCACGTTGCGGACGCCCTTCGACGCCAGCGCAAGAATCCTCTCCACCGCATCATCCACCCCGATGAACTCCCCGAAGTGCTCGGTGGAAAGCTGGTAGTTCTGGCAGAAGAAGCACCCGCAGGAACATCCCGTCAGGAAGACAGTTCCGCTGCCCTCCTTTCCGACCAGCGGTGGCTCCTCGCCAAAATGCGCCTCAATCGCGGCGACATGGAGGCGTGCACCCTCGCCGCAGAAGCCCAGCTTCCCGGAGGCGCGGTCCGCCCCGCATCTCCTCGGACATAGCTCGCAGTGCCGATATTCAGGAAAGGTCCCTTCCGTCATACTCCTTGACCCTCTCGTATGGCAGCGGGCCGCCGAAGAGGTCAAGCGCACTGCCGACAGTGAAGTCGATTCTGCCGCCGCCCACGCGCCCGATGCGCTCTATCTCCTCCAGCGAGCGAATCCCGCCCGCGTAGGTGACCGGATGGCCGCACTCGGCGGCAAGAAGCGCCACAAGCGCCTCGTCAATCCCCTCCTGGCGACCCTCCACATCCACGGCGTGGACAAGGAATTCGGAGCAGACCTCCCCCAGCATCCGGAAAAGCTCCCTCGACAGCTTCAGGGAGGTCAGCCTCTGCCAGCGGTCGCAGGCCACCACATACGCACCGTCAATCCGGCGGCAGGACAAGTCCAGCACAAGGCGCTCCCGGGGAATCCTCCGGCGCAACTCCTCCAGACGGGCAGGGGAATAGTCGCCATCCGCAAAGAGGAACGAAGTCACAATCACCGCTGACGCACCTGCGTCAAGCCACCCCTGGGCATTCTCCGCAGTGATGCCGCCGCCAACCTGGAGAAAGCCCGGCACGGCGGAAAGAGCCTCCCTGGCCGCGGCGTCGTTGCCGACGCCAAGCTTGATTAAATGGCCGCCAACCAGACCGTCACTGAAATATTTTCTGGCATACCACGACGGCGACTCCGGTGAGACGTAGTTCTCTACCGGCCCGCCGGCGCCACTCCCCAGGGATGCGCCGACAATCTGCTTGACACGGCCGTCATGCAAGTCGATGCACGGACGGAATCGCATAGGCCAGAGGGCTACCTCCCCTCCAGCATCCAGGGAATCGCCTTCCGGATTTGGTGGTCCCAGAATTCCCAGCAGTGGTTGAGGGGTTCGTCGTCCCAGACGACTTCGAAGCCATTCTTCCGCGCATGGTCGCGCAGGTGTTCGCTGCAATACATCCGCTCGTCCTTAGTTCCGCAGGAGACATAGAGCCTGGGCTTCGGCACGTCGACGGGGTAGTTTTCGACAAGGTGGTCGAGGTCGTCTTCGGGCGCCCAGGGAGTCGTCTTGAAGGCCGCCTCGTAGATTGCGGGATGCCGGGTTGCGACGCGCACGGGGTCGGTGGATCCTGAAAACCCCGCGGCGGCGGCGAAGGCTCCCGGCTCGCGAAGCGCAAACTTCATCGCGCCATAGCCGCCCATCGACAAGCCGGCGATGAAACGCTTCGAGGGGTCGCCGCCCAGGCGGAAGGTCCGCATCAGAAATTCGGGAATCTCCTTCGCGATGTAGTCGTAGTAGTTCAAGGCGCCACTCTGGTTGCAATACCACGACTTGCCGCCGTCGGGCATCACCACGGCCAGCCCGTGCTCGGCGGCGTAGGTCTCAATCCTGGTGCGGTGCAGCCAGCTCGAGGAGTCGTCCGACAACCCGTGCAGAAGATAGAGCAAAGGGCACTCCGCCGGATCCACGCCGTCAGGCAACAATACCACAAGACGGATGGACTTCCCCAGGGACAGTGGAACGTGGGTGATCTCAAAGATGGCCATGACTGACTACAACAGAAGGATTGACGAATGTGAAACGCGCGGAAAATCAGCTCTTCAGGGAATGGACGTATGGCTTGCTCGCCAGGGTCTCCGCAACAGTGCGGTGGACGGGGCCGACGTAAAGCTGGCGCGGACGGACAATCCGCTGCCCCTCGCCGTCACGCTGCTCAAGCCACTGGGCAATCCAGCCGGGAAGACGGCCCAGCGCGAACATGACGGTGAACATGTTCTCGGGAATCCCCATCGCACGATAGGCCAGCCCCGTGAAGAAGTCCACGTTAGGATAGAGATGGCGCTCCTGGAAGTAGGAATCCGCCAGGGCGACAGCCTCAAGCTCCTGGGCGTAGTCAAGCAACGGGTCGTTGTGGTCAATCTGCTTGAAAAGCTGCATGCAGATGCGCTTCGCGACACGGGCCCTGGGATCGTAGGTCTTGTAGACGCGATGGCCAAAGCCATACAGCCTGAAGTTGTTATGACGGTCCTTGGCACGCTCCACAAGCATCTTCGGGCTCGACCCACTGCGCATGCCCTCCTCGAGAATCTCAAGGACGCGCTGGTTTGCGCCGCCATGCAGCGGTCCCCATAGCGCACAGACGCCCGCCGAAATGCTGGCATAGAGGTTCGCCTGGCTGGAGCCAACCGCGCGCACGACGGAGGTGGAGCAGTTCTGCTCGTGGTCGGCATGGAGAATCAAAAGCTGGTTCAATGCACGGGTGACCACAGGGTCAGGCTCGTACCCGTTCACCGGCGTGTGGAACATCATGTTGAGGAAATTCTCACAGTAGCGCAGGTCAGGACGGGGATAGACAATGGGCTCGCCCTTGTATTTCTTGTAGGAGAAGGCTGCAATCGTACGAAGCTTCGACAGCAGACGGGATACCGTGATGTCTATCGCTTCAGTCGGATCCACCTCCAATTCAGGATAGAATGTGGACAGGGACACGACCATCGCGGACAGGATCGCCATCGGGTGCGCATGGTCGGGATAAAGCGAAAAGAAGTGGCGCATGTTCTCGTGGAGCATCGAGTGCAAATTCATCAGGTTGCTGAAGGAATTGTACTCGCTCGGAGTCGGCAGGAAACCGTGGACCAGCAAATAGGCCACCTCCAGGAAAGAGCAGTGGTCCGCCAAGTCCTCTATGTCGTAGCCGCGATAGCGCAAAATCCCCTTCTCGCCGTCGACAAAGGTGATGTTGCTCTCGCATACGCCGGAATTCACCATGCCAGGATCAAAGGTGACTAGACTGGTGTCCTTCAGCAAGGTGCGGATGTCCAGCCCACGCTCACCCATGTCTCCCTCCAATACGGGGAGCTCAAACTCCCGACCCTCATAGGACAGCCGGGCAGTCGCCACTTTTCTCGTTAAACTCATAAGGCAATACTCCTTCGGGTTTCTGACACGCCCGATCACCGAACGCGGAACTGCTTAATATAATCCCAGGGAAGCGCGCTGGAGAAGACACAGCCGGAGACGGCGGGTGGGGTGCCCCGCTCACCCCGCGGGACGTTCCGAGTCGGATTATCCCCTGCTCCTCCCATGCACAAAAAAAGGCGCCCGACGACACAAGGCCATCGGACGCCTTTTTTTGCGCGAGGCTAGCGCTCGCTTACGGTAGCCTCTACGGGCTCGGCCGCGTTATCCGCGTCTTCGTTGTCCAGTGGCCAGAGGAATGTCCACTCGTAGTCGGAGACGCTTGGGATGTTCCTGGGCGTCAGGCCTTCGGGCAGTCCATTGATCGTGCCGCCCTTTTCGCCGCCCATGCGGATGATTTCGATGCCCTTTCTCGGGGCGTTGGTGAATCCGTCGAGGTCGAGGATTGTGTGCGGGAAGTACCTGTATTCGGCCACCAGCGGGTATGAGAGGTTGAAGACCTCGAGCATTCCGTTGATTGCGGAGAACTTCTCGGCGTATGAGCGGTCGAGGCGCCCCATCTGCTTAGTGGTTCCCATCCACGGCACCGAGTTGAAGATGACGAGTCCGGGCAGGCTGCTGGCCTTCGTGTGGATCTGTCCGTCTCCGCTGGTTCCTTCGACGAATGCGAAGTACTCGACCTTGGGCGTGCCGGGTCTCGGATTCACGTAGATGGTTCCCTCGGCTTCGACGTGGATTGGGTTGCCGTCAGCCACGTCTCCGATGTATGCGCCGGTGGTCAGCGACGTGTCGCCGCCGCTGGTGATGACAGCGTAGTCGGTGTCGAGGATGGGGCCACGTGCGTCAATGTTGACATCGGCGTCGGCCTTCACGTGGGTGAGGATCTTGACCATGCCGCCGGAGGTGACGTTCACATGGCGTGCCTCGCCCCGGTCGGGTCCGGTGTACTTGCCGCCGTCCTTGGCTTCGACAACATCCAGGATCAGGTCGCCGCTTCCGGCGATGTCCACATCTCCGTCGAAGGTGACCGCCTTGCGGATGGTCATCTTGCCGCCCTTGATGTCGATATCGGCGTCAGTGCCCTTGGTCTCGGCAGTCATCTCGTCCACATTCTTGCCCTTGAAGGAGATGTCGGACTGGTCGCCTTCGGTGACAAGAGAGGCGGCGATGATGTCGTGTCCGGTTTCGACGGTGATGTCGCCATCCGAGCCGGTGGTCTTGAGGTTCAGGTAGTCCGTGTTGAGTTCACCGGTGATGGTGATGTCGTCAGCCGCCAGTCCTGTGATGGTTTCGGCGACCAGGCTTCCCGTGGAGGTCGCCTTTCCGTCAGCGTTGAACTCGATCACGCTGCTAGGAGTGAGCGGCTTCTCGGTGGCGGTGCCGGCCTGGATCGAACCGGTGTTGCGGATGTCCTTGGTCGAGATGAGCTGGACTGCCTTGTCCGCCTGGATCGAACCGGTGTTGCGGATGTTGCCATTCGCGTTGACCATAACCGTGGAGTCCTCGAGGCCCTTTGCCGCGATGGATCCGTCGTTGCTGACATCGCCGTGGGCGGTGGTCATGTTCACGTTCTGGGCAAGGATGTTCGACGTCGCGTGGATGTCGATGTCCTTGCCTGCGTTGATGATGACATCGCCGTTTTCGGCGGTGGCGTCACCGGCGAGTTCAACGTTGCCAGACAAGGCAGACACCATGATAAAGCCATTCTCGGCTGTCAGGTCGCCGTACTTGGAGGTGTAGACGTCACCCTTCAGGGAGATGATGTCGATCGTCTTGCCGGCCTTGACGGGGTCGAAGATATAGACATCGCTGGCTGCTTTGAAGTTGACATCGCCCTCGGTCGCCTCGACAGACGCGTCAACATTAACCACCTTGCCAGCGGTGGCCTGGACATTGCCGGTATTTGCGGTGACTGTCTCGCCGATGTAGACGGTGCCGTCAGTGGCGGTGAGCAGCACATCCCTCTCGGCGACGACCACGCCGCCATCGATCACCACGTCTCTGCGGGCAGTCAGGATGACATCGTCCTCGGTGGCGGTGACAGGCGCCTTGACATTCACGTCGCCCTCGGTGGCGGTGGCGGTGACGGTGGTGGCGTTGACTGCGCCGTTGAAAGTCGCGTTGTCCTTCGCGGTGACGGTCACGTCGCCGGCATTGGCGGTGAGTTTCGCCAGCGCCGCGTCGCGGCCGGCCGTGACGGTCACATCGCCTGCCTCGGCGGTGACTTCCGCAAGGGTGGTGACATCGTGGCCTGCCTCGATGGTGACGTTCTTCGCGTTGACCGTGGCCTTCTTCAGCGTCACGTCGCCGTCCTTGGCGACGAGCTTGGCATCGCCTTCGGCGTCAATGACGCCATTGTCGTTGGACATCAGGTTGCCGCGCGCGGTGAGCTTGACATCGCCGCCGGCGGTGGTGGGGCCGTATGCCCTGATGTCGCGTCCCGCATCGGCGGTGATGTTGCCGGATGCGTTGGCGTGCAGGTAGTTGACGTCCTTGCCGGCATCCAGCGTGATGTCGCCGTCGGTGGCCTCGAGGGTGCCGACGGAGGCAATCGTGCCTGCCGTGGCCTCGACCGCGATCTCCTTGGCCTTGGCGGCATTGCTGAGATCCGCGTTGTTGCCCGCGATGACCTTGATGTTGCCATTCTCGGCTGTCAGGTTGCTCGTGGAGACATCCCTGCCGCCGGTGACGCGGATGAAGTCGCCCTTCGCGACAACGTCGCCGTCAACCTTGGCATCCAGGCCAGCCTGGACGGTGACGCTGTCCTCGGCGGTCAGGTTGCCGGAGACGGAGGCGTTGCCGTTGGTGGTGGAGGCGACGATGTAGTCGGCTTCGACATCCCCGTAGACTGCAACGTTGCCGTAGTTGCTGCCGAAGGAGGCCATCTCGCCGGCCTTGACATCACCGTAGACATCCAGGTTGCCAAGGTCAGTGGTCATGGAGACATCTCCCGCCGCGGTGACAGCGCCCTGGGCCTGCAGGCTGTTGTTCGCATTGAGCATGACGCTGCCGGTGACTGCATCGACCGTGTTGAAGACGTCGAGGCTCTCAATCGCGTCCACGTGGACGTCGGTGTTCGCCTTGAGGGTGCCGTTGATCCAGGCGTTCCGGTTGGACATCAGGAAGATGTCGGCGTCGGTGGCCTCGATGTTGCCGTCAACGAACATGTTGTTGATGGTGATCGCCCTGACATTGCCGCCCGTGACATCGTTGTTGATGTACGCGTGGGTGCCCGCGAAGAGCTCGATTGCGCCATTGGCGGTGAGAACACCGTTGCTCTCCAGGCTCTCCTCCTTGGCGGTGACATAGATGTTGCTGGCATCCACGTCGCCGTTCAGCTTGACGTTGGAGTTGGCCTCGACAATCACATCGCCAGCCTCGGCGGTGAGCTCCGCGGCGGTATTGGCGTCGCGACCC
>URJM01000086.1 GCA_900548225.1 uncultured bacterium | reverse complement strand
GATGCAGCAGTAGATGATCTTCCCGAAGGCATACAGGTCGTTGCGCTGGCGCGAGGATTCGGGGGAAGTCGATGGCCAGCGTCGCGCCCGTCTGCGTCGCCGAGTTGATTGTCACGGGGATGTCGAGACAGAGCGCGGTCGGGTTCGCCTCCGTCCGCGTCCTCTGGCGCACGGGGTCGGAGAGTGCCTCCATCCCGTGCGTGTGCGCCTCCGGCGCGAAGGCCCGCGGCTTCCCCCGCACGTCCGCCCATTCGACGGAGGCCGCGGAGTCAGCCGACTTTGCGCGGTCCACGATGCCGTTCCCGTCCGTATCGTACACGTCCTTGCGCATGTCGCCCACGCCCGTGCCGTCGTCGCCGATGTACTTGACCCACTTTTCCTCGAAGTCGGCCGCCGTCAGCTCCTCCGGCTCGTCGGCCAGGTGGATTTCCGCCCGCCACTTGAGATTGTTCGCCTGGACGAGCGAGAATCCCGTGCCATCCGCGTCGGAGGCGTAGGCCACGTACATGAAGGAGTCGAGCCCCCGTTCGCCCTTCGGTCCCGAAGGCAGATGGATGGCGTCGCTCCAGAGGCCGCCCGCGCCCTCGACCCTCATCCGCAGGAAGGCATCATCCTCGTCCTGCTCGGGATGCCAGTGGTCTCCGTCATGGCTGAACTGGCACTCCAGCCCGGAGGCGACGAGGGCTGCCACCTGGCTTGCCGTCAGGTAGTCCGCGCTTACGGGCGTCGGTGACCCGAGGCTGGTGATGCGATTCCTTATCGTGAAGTTCTCGACCTGGAGGATGAACACCTCCGCACCGTCGGCATCGTATCCCACCAGCTCCCCGTGCAGACCGTTCCTGCTCCTGTCCGTGCCGAGCCACTCCGCCAGCTCCATGGTGTTCATCTGCGGCATCGGGATGGACAGCTCCGTGTAGGTGTACTCGTCGCCGTCGATCTCGTCCGTCACCTCCGCCAGTTCGATGTTCGCGTTGTCCGCCTGGAGCTTGTAGGCGGTGGCCTCGTTGAAGTCCGTGTCCATCGCCCACTACCAGCGGACGATGCCCTCCAGCGCGGATAATGGATACGGTTCAAGGCCGTCCCTGTGGGCGAAGAGCCGCATCCGCAGCAGCGCAGACACGCCCCTCACCAGCGTCGGCGGAGCCGCCGACTTGGCATTCGCGAAGTCGCGCACCGCGCCGAGCGTCTCGCCCGCCGCGACATAGAAAATGGTCTCCTGCATGACTAAATCTCCTTTATCCGGTGGTAGATGCTTGAAAAAAGTTATAGTATTCAAATCCCGAAAACATGTTCATGGAGAAATACTGACACAATGGCGACAAAGCAGGAAATACAGGCTAAAATCGATTCCCTGGAATTTGCGAAATCCCTTTTGGAAAAGGAACTTCTGCCACTGCGTGAGCAACTGGCCGCAATAGAGTTGAAAATCCAGAATCTTATTGACGGCGAAATCGTCCCGTTGAAGACAGCCCTTGTGGAAGAGGAACAGAGGCTGGAAAAAGCATGGAGCGAGAACGCTTTTGCAAACAACAGACAGACGAGGAACGCGGCGGAGTTTTTCCGTGGATGCGGATATCTCATCACCGAATGCCAGACGTCCGCTCCTTCCGATGTCACATACAAACTTGCGAAGCAACTCTGGAGCTGCTACAAAATTGCATTGCCTCTTATGAAGCGCCTCTACAAGGAGAGGTCTCCTTTTCTGTATTCTTTGGACGGGCTTGGGAACGAGGAGAAGAATAGCCTTGCGAATCTTTGCAGGACTATGGCCGCGAATTCGTGGCTTTCCTTCGAGATGGGCAAAGCTGGTCTTGACATCAAACCAAGCGTTCCGAGGCAGCATAGGAATTTCCTGAATGGTGGCTGGGCCGAGGCCGTGAACCGCTATCTCATCTACAGGACGCTCCACTCCTATTCAGAGGAACATTCCCTGAAGTACAAGGTTCTGTGGAATGTATGCCTCAAGGAGATTGGCTCCGAACGCCTGAACAGTCATGACGTTGAACTCGACATCGTTGTCGACCTCAAGGACCGCTTCTATGTGTTCGAGACGAAATCGGGAGAAGTGCTGTGCCTTGCGAAGTGGATAGAAAGGGCGAAGATATTCAACCGGGATAAAAGCCGTTTCATCACTTGCTGCATGGATGACAAGGTTAATCCGAAGTTGTTCGCGCCCTATCGCCTGTTCGCGCTTCCAAAGCTCGAAGCACAGCTCAAGGAACTGCTGGCAAAGGATTTCGGCACAACTGTCGAATGAAAGGACATCCATCAGGCCTATATCTCCTTCAGCCTCTCAAGCCGTTCCATTGCTTCGGGGTGTTCCCCGTTGAAGTCCTTCCTGACCGCCGTGAGCAGCGCCTCCCAGCGGTCGCCGATTTCGGCGTCCCGGTTCTCCTCCAGGAGAATCGCCAAATCCCTCGCCAGCCTCGCCGTCTCCACGTGGTCGTACATCAGGTGGTCGGCGGCGAGGCGAAGTTGCCCCGTCATGGCGTCGCGGTTGTCGTCCGCGTATGTGAACTCGTTGAACAGCGACCACGCCTTGACTATGTGCTTCTTCGCGCACATGGTGCACTGGTCGTAGGGAGGAGATGTGCGCCCGACCGGAGCCCCGCTTTCCCCGTGGCAGTTGCAGCTCATTCGAACTCCTCCGGCGCGTTCACGCCACTTCCGTATTCGATTGTCTCGACGATACGCGCCTTCGCATCCAACGGCGTCAGTTCAAGGCCTTCCGCCCGGACGATGCGCCGCTCCTCGCCCCCCCTTCAGCCGTTCGGCGTGGTGGCTTTCGCCGTCCCATAGGGCGCACATATAGGCGGGCAGTGCCGTTGTCCGTCACCGCCGCGAGCTCGCCCATTCCCGGCGCATACGCCCAGGAGAATATGTCGCCTCTCTTCCGTTGCCTGGGAATCAGCAGTCGAGTCCACACGCGCTAGGGTGTTGGTGTCATCGTCATCCCTGCAGCAGCCAGTCCGGAGCATACAATTTGCGGATGCCGTCGATATTGTCGGACGGGTCTTCGTCCAATGTGAGAAGGAACTTGGGATGATGGTCACGTATCTTGCCGAAGGGGGCAAGCTCTCGTTCCAAGGTCGACGGGTCACGGACGCTGGCTACGACCTGGTAGTATTCCATCCCTGTGGGTTTTTCCACCACGAAATCCACCTCCAGACCGCCGATTTTGCCCACATGAACCTTTCCGCCCCGCCTCAGCAACTCCAGATACACCACATTCTCCAGAGCATGGCCGACATCCTGGCGGCCTCCCAGAAGATGCCGGCGCAGCCCGATGTCCACCACATAGTATTTCTCCTGTGTCTTCAGAAGCTGCTTTCCCCTGATGTCGTAGCGTCCCGCCCGGTAGATCACAAAACTCTCCAGCAATGCCGCAAGGTATTTCTCCACCGTCTTGCTGTCGGTCTTGCGTCCGTTTGATGTCAGGGTGTCGGCGATGCGCTTGACGGACAGTTCACTTCCGATGTTCGAGAACACGAACTTCGCCACGCTGTCCAGGATCAGCGGGTCCTGGATGCGCCGTCTGGTCATGACATCCTTCACCAGAATGGTGTTGTAGAGTCCGTCCAGATAGGTGTCAAGCTCGTTCCCCGCATTGGAGAGTTCGATCGCATACGGGAATGAACTCCCCTCGGTGTACTCCCTGTACAGTCTTTGCGGCTCGGCGATTCCGGGGCGGGCGTTCGCATACTCGCGGAAGGAAAGCGGAAGCACTCTGATTTCGACATACCTTCCTGAGAGCATGGTCGCAATCTCGTGGGAGAGCAGATTGGCGTTGGAGCCCGTGACGTAGATGTCGATGTCCGGGCGCAAGTAGAGGCTGTCCACGACCCGCGGAAAATCCCCGCAAAGCTGAATCTCGTCGATGAAGACATAGGTCATCTTCCCCTTGGCAAGACGCTCCTTGACGTAGGAATGCAGTGCCGTCGGCTGGCAGAGTGGCTCGAAGTCCAGGTCTTCCAGATTGACTCGGACGATCCGCTCCTCGGGAACGCCCTGTTCCCTGAGCCATTCGGCGTACATTTCCAGCAGAACGGACTTCCCGCAGCGGCGGACTCCCGTGATGACCTTGATGACCTGCTTGTCGCGCCATGCGCGCAGGCGCTCCAGGTACTCTTTTCGCTCTATTCGCATGGAATTCTCCTCAGTTGTCTTTCCGTTTTCTGAATGTAATCCAAGAATCCTGCATTTCAAATAGGTTTTAGGAGAATCATCCAAAAACTTTTAGAAACAGCATCTGAAACAGACAATAGTCCAATCGCTTTTCATGAGTCTTCCTCTAATGCCCAAAAACCAAACTCCTGGCCTCGTCGCCTACGCGCATATCGCCATGCGGCTTTGTCAACCTTCGCAACTCAACCTCGTATCCAGACGACGAGACCTCCACGGACAAGCACAACCACTTTCATCCCATCCACCCGCCACATTTACATTCAACGCCCCGTGCAGTGTTGGCCTTCGACCTGTTCGGCAAGCTCGTCCAGCGTGTGATGCCTTGGATATGATTTATGATCGTCAGACTGGGAAATATGCGTCCAGCTTCCTTCAGATTCCACCTCGCGGTGGACACCCCTGGCGTTCGCTATCAGATCCTGCTGCAACGGCCTGCAAAACGCACGCTATTGAAGAACGGCACCCAACCGCTCCAATAACAAACGATCGTATTGTATTGATTGGCGTGAATGGCACATCTGCGCGGAGAGTTGGCGGGGACGCGTCTTTCGGGAGGGAGCAACGACCTGCCTCGAAAGTCGTTGCACCTACTCTATTGGGATGATGAAACGAATGTCGTCCATTTGCGTTGAGACAGAGCCTTCCCTCTTTACGCGGTCTAGGCCGCCATTGTCGATGCCGTCTGCCCCTACGCTCCAGATTTGGACGGCATCGATGGTCTCGGCCTTCTCCTCCAATGTCCAATGTCCACCTGGCGGCGATTCGACCTCTCTCGCTCCTTCCTCTGTCTTGTCGGGAACCCATTTGGCGTAGTAGCGGGTGACATCGCATCTTCCCTTGCGGTATTTCAGAGGCTGGCTGGTGAACGGGTCGACGGGAAGGTTGCCTGGGGAATCAGGATAAACTCCAGTGCGTCGCTTTTGCAGCTCCACCGCAATGAGACCGCGCAAAACACGGCAGGAGGCTAGATAACTGCGTTTCGTTTCACCAATCCAGGCCAGTGATAGAGCCAGCATATCCACAAGAATACTGCCTTTCGGCTCTTTGGGGAGCTGGTCGAAGGTCGCGACTTTCATCATCCTTGCATAATCCCTCACGCTCTTGGCGGCCAGCCACCAGCCCTGTGGAAAGAAGAACCGAATCGATTTGGAATGGATCCAATAATTCCATTTGTCACTCAAATCATCAACATCCTTCCGTCCCGTCAAATGGTCCCCCACCATAAACTGGAATACATCCAGATAGAGGATTGTTTCCGAGTAGAGAATCATCTTCTCCTGCTGTTCAAACCTCTTCTCCAAGTGGAGCAACTGATTCATCTGCTCTTCAAGCCATTTGTCCGTAGGGAGTCCCGAGGCAAGCAACTTGGCGAGCATTTTGTTTCGAGTCAAACCGACCTGGCGACAGACATAATATGCGTCACAAAAACACTCCTTGCCGAGAAAATCGCACAGGATATCGAGATGCGCGATGCATTCGGCCGCCGTATTGAAATCACCGGAATCAATGGCATACTGACAGCGGCGGTGCTCGATGCGTGCCAACTGACTGCATTTGTACAGTTCATGCAATGACATCCCGATGAACATTTTCATCGAGTAATCCCTCTTTCCTGGGGGCATCGGAGAGACAAACAGCTCCTGTAATCCCGAAGCCTTCAAACTGTTCAGGAAGCCCGTTCGTCGCTTGTCATAGAGTTCCTTCGGAAGAACGGCATCCAGACGAATATCAAAGGTATAGTCGCAATCGAACGCAGCTTTCTCTCGCTCCTGGTCATACTGCGTCAAGGAGGCATCCACCCGTTCCCAGTAAGCGACATCGGGCACTCGCCCGTCATAATAGATTCGCCCGAGCTCGACGCCCGTCATCGGATGGCCGTAATGCATCTCCAGAGCCTTTACGGCAGCTCGGTATTGGGCGTTGTTCCAGAGGGCAAGGCATAGCGTCACGACATAGATTCCCGCCATAATGCCCCATTGGACGCGGATGCCGCGGCTGCAGAAGCGGCGCATCGAACAGCCAGACATTTTCGCCAGTATGCTCCAGGACAGGAGATAGGCGATTGCAAGCAGCAGAAATCCCGCCAGCGTGAACCAGAAGCATCCTTTGTTCAACAGGCTGAACCACCGCCAGAACGGAACAACATACGGGATGTCCCTGGCAAGCCAGAAGAGGCTTTGATTAAAGACGCTAGCCCACCTGTCCTCCAGTGGATTTGCCAGGCAAAGGAGGGTGGAAAATACCAGAAAAGAACCTGTCCAAGACAACAGGCAGGACAGCAGTTTCGCGGGATGGACGATGGGGATGAAGAGATAGGGCGATCCGAAAAACGCCAGGCTGAATGCAGTCAATAGTGCCAAAACCGCCACCATTGGAGGTTCGGGCAACAGGTTGTAGGCAAAGACAGCGCATAGAGGCGTCAACGCCAAAACCGCCGCCAGCATCTTCAGCAGTCGCCTCCAGAAACGCGGTGTTTGCTTGATGATGCCGACCACTCCCCTGAACACAAGAAACAGGCAGTACAGGCAGGAAAGTATGAACAGAGAAGAAAATGCCACAGCCACGGCCGTAAACCAGAAAATTCGGCTATGTGCCACTAGGCACGCGCATAATACGCTGAAGGCGACCCAATGTGTCAGCAATAGCTGCGTCAGTCCAAAGAACGCACCATGCAATGGCTCATCCCAGAAGAAGATTTTGCGGAGTAGGGACTTCATAGATTAAGACCTTTTTGAACCTTCTTTTGCAAATACCGGACCTTTTGACTTTTGAGCCCGACATCATAATGGAAACAAAGGAGTTTCGACCGATAGTCGTGATTCTACTTCGCATAGATAACTGCCTGCAGCCATGTTCGGGTGAATTGCCATGGCGGTATGACAATAATCCGTCATGCCGCCCTCCACACCCTATGGATTTCATTCGCACCGTCACAGTTCCAGCAGGTAGTACATGAGAACACCGTAGTCGCTTCCTACGTTCACGCAGTGGAAGCCGGGGACGGCCTCGCCGATGACCCGCCTGTGGGTGT
>URJM01000085.1 GCA_900548225.1 uncultured bacterium | reverse complement strand
AACCACGCACTACCTTCTCCTCCCTCCTCTCTACTCTCTACTTGCCCCATTCGTGGTTCAAAAATGTTTTTCGTGTGTTTCGTGTGTTTCGTGGTTTCCCTACTTCCACATCAGGCGACGCGCGGCGGAATCTCCGTGCGGGCGCGCCCAAGCGCGCCAACCACGCACTGCCTTCTCCTCCCTCCTCCCTAATCTCTAACGTCTACGGAAGACGCGGACAATCCGTCGGCAGAGTCTTGACAAGAGGCTCTTTTTGGGGTCATCGCGTCCGAATTTCTCCAGGGTTTTCTGGACATCATCGTTCTTTTCGAGGCACTTGAAGAATTCGTCCCGTCCCTTGTTTGGTTCCACGGATTGCTCCATGCATGGATTGCCCGTCAGAATCCAGGAATACTTGCATTCATGGAACTCCCCTGCGTCTCTAGTCCACGCCAGGAATTCCTCTCCCTTTTCGGTATTCACGCAGCAGCATGAAAACCCCTGGTCGTCATCCAGATCCTGTCGGTATTTCACCAGCCTCCAGAAGTCTCCGATTGTCAAATCCGCCCCTGACATCTGCTTCTTGTATTTGCATTGATAGCACGACGGACGCAGGGAGAGATTCCTTAGGAAGACCTTGAAATACGGGTCTTTCGAGAACGGCGTCATCATCGTCACCTGTTCCCCTGTGGAATTGACGGGGTCTCCGACTCCTTCGAAGAGGATGTTGTATTTCTTCCAGCCAGGTGACTTGCTTCGGAAGGCCACCGCCGTGAAACGGGAGATCTGAAGTTGCTTCTTCACGGACTGGAGATACCTCCCCCAAAGCATGGGCGACGGCACCCCGTGGCAGATTAACTCCACGGACACCAGCGACGGCGGGTTCCCCTTCAGGAACTGGTGCAATCCGGCAATCTGACAGGGCGTGCCGAAGAAGAGCACCTTCCTGCCTGACTTAAGCAACTGCCCGACCCGCAGATAGATGCCTCCATTCTCAGCCTGGAGGTACTTGCTGCCCATGAATTGCTCCAGTTGCAGACTGGTCTCGGCAATATCATAGACGGCAGAGGCGTAATCTTCGCCCCATCGGACGCCCGCCACTGCCCAGCCATTTATAACTGCTTTGTGTGCAAATAGATAGAACAATCCGCCCGAAGAACTCCTCCTCAAGACCTCCTTGTCGTTGACTCTTGCAGCATAACTGACGGGCGCAGCCCGGTTTCCCGGAAAGACAAGTGGCGTAAACCGTTCCTGGCGAGCGGGACAAGCGGCGGCGCATAGTCCGCAGCCTACGCATCTCTCCTGGCAGATTTGCGGATATAGGAATCCCTCGGAGTCGGGAACCATGGATATGCATCCACGCGGACAGGCCTGCTGGCATCCACCGCAACCGCAACACGATTTCTTGTCTGGCAGTAAATTCATTTTCGTAGGGAATAGGGAGAAGAAGGTAGAGGGTAGTGCGTGGACACTTTGCAGTGGGCTTCCGTCAGGTAGAGAATAGGGAGAAGAAAGTAGAAGGTAGTGCGTGGTCACTTTGCAGTGGGCGTCCGTCAGGTAGAGAATAGGGAGAAGAAAGTAGAAGGTAGTGCGTGGTCACTTTGCAGTGGGCGTCCGTTGAGCACGGCAAAAAATGCCGTGCGGTAGAGGGTAGAGTGGGATTTACACACAGCGACGCGCGGCGGAATCGCCGCGCGGGCGCGCTCAAGCGCGCCAACCACGCACTACCTTCTCCTCCCTCCTCCCTACTCTCTACTTGCTCCATTCGTGTGCATTCGTGGTTCTATTATTCCCCTGTTTCGTGTATTACGTGGTTCATCTCCACCTCAGGGGACGCGCGGCGGAATCGCCGTGCGGGCGCTCAACGGAAGCCCACTGCAAAGTGACCACGCACTTCTTTCTCCTCCCTCCTCCCTACTCTCTACTTGCCCTATAAATGATGTTTGCCACTGCGTTCATGATTGCCTTGTACTTTGCGGTATCCTCGAACAACTTCGTGTATCGTTCCGTGCTTTCGGTGTATGCCCTTTGCGCAGTCTCATTGAAAATCTTCGGGAACTGGCTTTCCTTGAAAATCTTCGGATCCGAGGACCTTGCGAACTTCCGCAGCCTTGAATTCTTCATGAGGCGGCCGAGCAGATCTCCGATGATGACCCTGTCCGCCTCTGTGAAATCCCCCTGGTATCGTTCATTGATGGCGGCCACCACCTCGTCGAGGAGACTCCTTTTCTCCTCCATCCTTGGGGCTGACGGCTTGATTTCCGGGGCTGGCAGGTCCGTCGCCTTTGCCTCCAGTGCAATGGCTCCGTGGAAAGTCTGGTCCAGCTTATAGAACTCCAGTGCGAGGCACTTCTCCAGGTTTACGGATTCGGTGGGTGCGTCTGGCAGGAGCCTTGAGAGATAATCGCAGAAGATCGCCTCCTCCCTCAGTTCCCTGTCGAATATCCTCGTCACCTGGTCAATGAACCTTTCCCACTTCACGAATGCCCTGATAGTGCGTCTGAAGAGCGAGCGTTCCTTTTCCGTCAGCCCGTTGTATGCCTCCACCACGGGTCTGAGCGCGCTGGAGATGCGTCCCTGCCTTGTCCTTTCCGTGCCCCGCATATCGGCATAGACATTGCAGACTGCCCTGACATCCGCGTCGTTGTATACATGGAACTCCCTCAGTTCCTTGCGTTTAGAGTAGATTCGGTTCACATCCAGCTCCTCCTCCAGTCCAGTCTCCTGGTAATATGGCTGGAACGCCTCCCTGATTTCATCGCTGGTATTCACAAAATCGAGGATGAAGGTATCCTCCTTGCCGGGATAGATTCGGTTGAGGCGGCTCAGAGTCTGCACGGCCTTGACATCCCGCAGTCGCTTGTCCACAATCATGGTATGCAAATGTGGTTCGTCAAAGCCGGTCTGGTACTTTTCGGCCACGATGAGAATCCCTCCCTCGTCATGGAAGACGGCCTTTGTCTGGCTCTCCGAGACCCGGTTTCCCTGGGAATCCCGGTTCATTCCGCCCTCGGTATACTCCATGCCATCAGGATATTCGGGATCCTTCACAGACCCCGAGAATGCAACCATCACCGAAATGTCCTTGTATCCATTGTCCTGGATGACATGGTGGATGGCGTGGTAGTACCGTATTGCGGCCAGACGTGAGGAGGTCACAACCATCATCTTCCCGGTGCCGCCGATGGCGGGACGGGTCACCTCCCGGAAGGTCTCCACGATAAGCTGCGCCTTCGCCTGAAGATTGTAGGGATGAAGCTCCTCAAAGCGCCGGGCCGCCTTCATCGCGGCAGTAGTCGGCATCTCCGGATTGTCCGGGATGCTCTTGGCAAGCTTGTAGTAGTTGCGGTAGGTGGTGTAGTTCTGGAGGACATCCAGGATGAACCCCTCCTCGATGGCCTGCCGCATTGAGTAGACGTGGAAGGGGACAATCCTGCCGTCAGGCAGCTTTTCGCCGAAGAGCTGGAGCGTCTTGGACTTGGGCGTGGCCGTGAATGCGAAGAACGAGAGATTCTTATGGTGGCCGTGGCTCAGCATCTCCTCGACGATGCGGTCCTCGGAATCGCCGGCCTCCTCCTCGCTCTTGCCTTCCAGTTCGGCGTATTCCCGGAGGGCGTCGGAGGTGTCCGCCAGGGCTATCTTCAGCTTCATCGCGCTATCCCCGGTCTGGCTGGAGTGCGCCTCGTCCACTATTACCGCGAAATTCTTCTTCCTGCTCTTGTCCACCTCCTGGAAGATGACGGGGAACTTCTGGAGAGTTGTGACGATGATTCTGATGCCGTCGTTGATTGCGTCCCTCAGATCCTTGGAGGTCTTCTTGTCGTCGATGAGCCTGATCAGTCCATCCTTGTGTTCGAAGCTGTTGATGGTATCCTGCAGCTGCTTGTCCAGCACCTTGCGGTCTGTCACCACGATGACGGAGGTGAAGACGGGCCTGTTGTCCTGGTCATGGAGGCCCTGCATCCGGTATGCCGTCCAGGCGATGGAATTGGACTTTCCGCTTCCGGCGCTATGCTGCACGAGGTAGTTCCTCCCCACGCCGGAGGCCTGCACGTCCGCCACCAGCTTCCTTACCACGTCCAGCTGGTGATACCGCGGGAAGATGATCTTGCGCTTCCTGACTTCCTTGACCGTCCCGTTGGACTGCCGGACAATCTCCTTCTCCCCCATCGTGTCGCTGATGAACTTCTGGAGGATGTCGAGAAGACTGTCCCGCTGCAGGACCTTCTTCCAGACATAGCTGGTGACGTAGTCGGCGTTCCCCTCCACGGGGGGATTGCCCTTGCCGCCGTCATGCCCCGCCCCGTTGGAGCCCTGGTTGAACGGAAGAAAACAAGTCCCCCTGCCATCCAGCCTGGTGGATATCGCACACTCGCACAAGTCCATCGCCATGAAGACCAGGACGCGGTGACGGAAGCGAAAACACGCCTCACGCGGGTCGCGGTCGGACTGCCACTGGATGATGCCATCGTCAATGTCCTGCCCGCGAAGCTGGTTCTTCAATTCGATGGCGACGACGGGTATCCCGTTGACCGCCAGCATCATGTCGACGCTGTTCCCGTTCCGCGCGGAATAGTGCCACTGCCGAATGCAATGGCAGATGTTCGACTCGTATTTCCTCGCCAAGTCGTCGTTGAGACTGGATTCGGGCTTGAAGTAGCAGACTCGGAAGTCAATGCCCCGATCCTTGAAACCATGGCGCAGGACGTGGACGAGGCCGTTCTCGGACACCACCTCCTCGAAGCGCTTGTAGAGACGCTCCCCCGGATCGCCATTGGTCTGCTTGACAAGACGCTCCCAGCTCTTGGGCTGGGTGCGTCGCACGAACTCCACCAGTGTGCCAATGTCCAGCGCCTTCTCGACGGAGGTGCGGTAGCCCGCGTCCGTCGCAGCCATCCATCCCCCCGCCTCGGAAGTCAGCCACTCCTGGATGTCAGCCTCGAAGTTCTTCTCGGTGTCCTGTGTCATTCTTCCTCCTGGCTCTTCACAAGCTTCTTCACTTCCCTGTCGAAGTCCGACTCGATTGGCTGGGTCCGGTTGAAGATATCGTATTCGCCTTTCGCGTATTTCTCGGCGTCGGCCTTCTTCACCTTGCCCTTGTCCGGCAGGATCTGATACCGCCGGAAATGCAGGAATTCGTCCACACTGGATGCGAACTGCTCCATAGTGAAGGTGTTTTCACGCTCGATGAGGTCTTCTATGTAGTCGAAGAACCCGGTGACCGCCCGTTCCAGCCGCTTGATTTCCTTTTCCGGAAGGTAGTTCTTGGCCACGGTCACATCGCTCTTCAGGATGCGCCCATCCGGGGCGTGCTTCCAGGTTTCAAGCCCCATGTTCTCCTTGGTGTGGTCGGCACGGGAGATGATAATCTCCGCCGCCGTCTGCCCGGTAATGGCGTAGTGGAACTTGTTCTGCACCATCGCATAGAAGTCGCTGGCCGCCTCCGCCCCCTTGTCATAGTCGATGGCGCACTCAGCAAAGATGTCCGTAATCTGCTGCCAAATGCGCCGCTCGCTGGCACGGATGGAACGGACACGCTCCAGCAACTCCCTGAAATAGTCCTTCCCAAAGACCGCACGACCCTGCTTGAGACGCTCGTCGTCCAATGCAAAGCCCTTCCGCATGTATTCCTTCAAGACGCCTGTCGCCCAAATGCGGAACTGGGTCGCACGACGGGAATTCACACGGTACCCCACCGAGATGATGGCGTCCAGGTTGTAGAACATGACTTTCCGCGAGACACTCCGAGACCCCTCCTGGCGAACTACCGAGATTTCCTCGGCAGTTGCCGAAAACGACAATTCGCCTGATTCGTAGATGTTTTTGAGGTGCAACGAAATGTTGTCCGACGAACAGCCGAACAGTTCCGCCATCCCCTTCTGGGTCAGCCAGATGGTCTCGTCCTTGACCGCGACCTGGATGCGCGCCTCGTCCTCGCCATCCTGGGACTGGAACAGCAAAAACTCCGTCTTCTGCAAATAGTTGTCTGACATCAGCATACCCTCCTTTTCCCAGTTACAACCTCGAAAATCAATGAACGCTTGTAATTCTCCAACTCCTTGATAAGCTCCTCCTTCTCCAAAATGATAGCGTCAATTAATGAACATTTCCTGTCAAGATAGGACACTATGGACGCCTGCTCCAAAAGGGGAGGGACGGGAATAGGCATATTCCTGTAATTCGTTTGTGTCATTCCTGGCAATGTTGTTTGCGAGATGTAAAACTTGTAATCAAAACATATAGCAAGGTAATAATAAAACTTCAATGAAAAGTCAGGATGTGCCTTAACATCGAATGCTGTATCAACATTCCAATACCTTCCTATGATATAATGCGGTATATGGAGCGTTGCCCCTTTCCGTCCGACCAAAACCGCAGGCCCTTCTTTATATTCGCCGCAGGTCTTGAAACTATCGGCTCCGCTACCATACACAGGCACATCACCTTCAGTAACAGGGTCGCTGCCATGGTGGATTTCAACGCAGTATTTTGCAGCCTTTACCTTCCACCCTTTTGGGATCTCCCCAATCCACTCCACGCCGGAGTCTTTCATTTCGGCGTTGGGATTCAGTCCCTTGGTGACAGCCTCGAAGATGACGGAGGCCTTCCAGGACTTGTACTCCTCAATGGACGCCTTCGCCTCCGCGATGATAGCATCGATAGTCGCGCACTTCTTGTCCAAGTAAGCCGCAATGGCGGTCTGTTCGGAAAGCGGGGGGACGGGGACAATAATATTGTCAATATGCTTTGAGTTTATATTACCAATCCCCGATGTGGAGTTTTGTAAAAATACAAATTGATAACGGGCTATACTTGAGTTCAGAATATACCAATATAACTTAGGCATCACATTCTGTTTTAGACGCACCCGTTGCATGAAATTTGAGTAATAACAATGTAGCTTGGCGATATCAGCATCAACAATACTTGTTTTTCCTATGTGCAATGCACTACCACTTGATTTGGTTATTAAAAGATCTCCTATTTCCAATTTGTAATAGCGTAGTTTAGCCACATGCGATAAATCACGTTTCGCTGGTTGTTCTATGTTCCACTTCCCATCAACAGTCTGTTCTGTTGAGCGCAAAACTACTGCACCATCATTATCAATGGGGTCTTCTCCCCACACGCCTCCATCATTTTGAGCGATGATTTTCTTGAATGGAGATGCAGACCAATGGCTTGGCATCTTTCCAATCCACTCCACTCCGGAGTCCTTCATTTCGTAGTGCCGTGTCTGTGGCATGGTCATGCATCCTCCCCGAAGAGCGAATGCAGCTTTTCCGTCAGAGTCTTTTCGTGGGCCTTGATGCGTGTGGCGATATCGGCGGCCTTTTCCAGTTCCTTGTAGACATAGAAGACCCGCGTGAAGGGGATTTCGTAGCCGACCTTGGTCTTGGTCTTGTCAATCCATGCGCCGGGATTGTACGGAAGCACCTCGCGGGCGAGATATTCATTGACATCCTCTCCGAGGGGGACGTTTTCCGTGTCGCGGCGTGCCG
>URJM01000084.1 GCA_900548225.1 uncultured bacterium | reverse complement strand
CCTACTTTGCGAGGCGCGCCCAAGCGCGCCAGCCACGCACTGCCCTCTCCTTTCTCCTCCCTTCTCCCTACTTTGCGAGGCGCGCCCAAGCGCGCCAGCCACGCACTGCCCTCTCCTTTCTTCTCCCTATTCCCTACTTTGCAAGGCGCGCCCAAGCGCGCCAGCCACGCACTACCCTCTCCTCCCTTCTCCCTAATCTCTACTACCCCATGTTCATCGACACTCATTTTGATGGTTTGAAGTTATTCAAGCCCGAGGTCTTTTCGGACTCCCGTGGCACCTTCAGTGAAATCTGGAAGCGTGAGGAGCTGCGTGAGTGGGGTCTTTTTTTCGAGGTCATCCAGGAGAACGAATCTGTCTCCCGCCGAGGCGTGATGCGTGGCCTTCACTTTCAGGCCGCTCCTTTTGGGCAGTCGAAGCTCATCCGCGTCCCCCATGGGAGAGTATTTGACGTAGTTGTCGATTTGCGTCGCAGCTCATCCACCTTCGGGAAGCATTTTTCGGTAGAGCTTTCCTCTGAAAACCACCTTCAGCTATTCGTCCCCCGTGGATTTGCGCATGGATTCGCTGTCCTCTCTGATGAGGCAGTCTTCTCATACAAGGTGGACTCGCCCTGGACACCGAATGCGGAAAGATGCATCAGGCTTGACGACCCCGCCATCGCCATCGAATGGCCAATCCCCCCAGGGGAGAGGATTCTCTCCGAAAAGGACAGCCGCGGCATCTCCCTCCAGGAATGGATTCAGGGAAACGAGGAGGCAGAATGACATCCCGGTCAACCCTATTGCTGACTGGCGCAACAGGACTGCTGGGACGCACACTGCGACACAGGCTTGCGGACGGGTACGAGCTCGTCTGCCCCACACATGGCGACCTGGATGTCACCCGGCGCGAACAGGTGGACGGATTGCTTGCGGAAATTCGCCCGCAATATGTTGTCCACTGCGCGGCAATGACGAATGTGGACCTTTGCGAATCCCAACAGGAGATTGCCTTTGCCGTGAATGCGACAGGCGCACGGAATGTCGCCAGGGCCGCGCATGCAATCGGCGCACGGCTTATATCATTCTCCACGGACTATGTCTTCGACGGAACCCTCGACAGGCCATATCGGGAGGATGACTTCGCCGACAATGCCCAGACAGTATATGGGTGTAGCAAGCGGGCCGGGGAGCTGGCTGTCCTGGAGGAGTCCCCCGGGGCGCTAGTCTGTCGAATCAGCTGGCTCTACGGACCGAGCGGTCCAGACTTTCCCCATGCGATGCTTGGCAAGGCAGGCACGGCTCCGACGCTTAAGGTGGTGGACGACCAGCTTGGCAATCCGACCAGCACACTGGCTGTCGCCGAAAGGCTGCCGGAGTTGTTGGAGAGGGAGGATATTTCGGGAATCCTGCATCTCTCATGCGAGGGTGAGACCACATGGTTCGGATTTGCCGAAGAGCTATACAGGATGATGGATATTGCGCAGAAGATTGAACGCTGCACCACCGAGGAATTCCCGCGTCCAGCCAGGCGGCCAAGAAACTCGCGCCTGGAGAAGGCACGGCTCAGGACGCTTGGAATGGAACCAATGCCCCACTGGAAAACTGCTCTCCTGCAAATGAAAAACCGCTGGTGAACAGGATGTTCCCAGAAACGGCGGAGCCATGCATATTCGGGCATTAGTCCACAGGAGGGCGACTTCCTCCCCATGGCACATGAAAACCAAAGGCCTCCCGCGCAGTACTCCCCGTGTGGTTCTCCATGGGGGGGGGGCGACTCTTTCGCGCATGCCAGGCGCCTGCATACGCCAGGGCATACATCCAAAGCCCCCCTTGCCCCCGCCAAAGATGTTGTTTTTCCGGGTTTCTTGCGCGTGCCCACGCGTATGTTCCATTGGATGGTGGGTACATCTTGGGGTGAAGGGAGGGGGAATACACTTATTCCCCCGACCGCCCACCCCAAGATGCGCCCCCGCCGCGAAATTTCAAGTCAACGGAAAGAAAGTCATCAAAGTCATTGGACAGCTGTCCTTTTCGCGCATTCCAGGTGGCGTGATTTCCTGTCTTTATGCCTCTATTATGCCGTTGTGTGCGGATTCATCATGGATTAGGTGGGAACCGCACAAAATCGCACACGGGTTATAGTTTATATAACTTCGGTGCAAATCGTGGGATACGGTTGTCTCCCCCTGTTATCTTCTCGTTGTTTTCCCGAATCGCTGTCATCCATGACGACCTCCGGCTGGGAGTTCCCGCGGACATCTCCTGCGGGCCTCCCGGATGCCTGGCGGGATGGATGGATAGAGGTGCCTCACGGCCTCCTTCATCCCCCCTGCCCTTTTGTGGGGCACAGCGTCCCGAACAACGGAAACCGAGAGAGACACCCAGATGAAATCACGCATTCTGCCCTTCTTTTTTCTTCTCGCATTGGCGTGGAACGCCGTAGCCGCAACCTTCACCGCATCGGAGCGTCCCGTGCATCCTGCGACATGGCCGCCTGGGGCATACGACACCCTGGAGGTAGTCTTCAGGCTTCACGATGCGCCGTCGAACGCCCGTGCGCTCTACTGCGACCTGCATCTGCCCGACACCCGCAATGTCGGCACATTCTCCACGCCAATCACCCCTGACGGAACTGCGGCCTTCCTGTTCGACGGGGGATTCCTCAGGTCCTACGAGCAGGAAGGTGCGCTTCTCCTCGACAACCTCAGAATCCTCACGGACACGGGATTCCTTCCCCTTCCGGGAAGCCATGCCACGGGGGACTTCATTCCGGGGATGTTCCGCCCAAGCTGCCAGTCGACCCTGTTGACCGCAAAGAACGGCGTCCGCGCCAGCATCTCCGACGGCGAACTGTCGGTTCTATTCACATGTCCCGAGGGCTCCGATGTGCTCCCGGAGTTCTTCTACCGCGACGACTGCTGCTTCGACGGCTTTGCCGTGGCCATTGACAAGCGTGCGACCGGAATCGGATTCTCCCCCGAGGCGGAGGGCTTCTTCAGCACGGACACATACATTGCGCTTGACGCCAGCAGCCAGGGCTTCCAGTATCTGACCGAAACTGGCGACCGCGACGGCAACCTCTCGCCTGGCGAGACACTCCAGCTTGCCGTGCCAGTCGTCAAGACGCCGTCGCTGGAGCCCCCCGCACAGCCCCAGGAGGAATTTGTCAGCCTGCTTCTTTTCTACCACTGCGTCAGCGACAGGCAGGACGAGACTGGCGCCATCAGGATCCATCCCTTCGACCTGAACAGGGACATACACCTTTCGCTGGAGGAGCTGGACTACGGGAGGGGGCTCTGGGAGGCAAATGAAACCGACCACCAGGCACTTCTGGAGGCGGTTGAAATCTGCGGCGCCGTCGCATACGAATACGATTACTACACAACTCACTACTACCCAATTAGTTATAACCACTGACAACCTAGGAGAACAATAGAAGATGACAAAGACATTCATCGCCTCTCTTCTCATCGTGGGATTGTCCCTTCTTCCCTCATCCCTGACGGCGGCATCCGACCGTGATGGGCTTCCTTCTGGCGGGGAGTATCCATCGCCCTCCCTTGTCATGTCCCAGACCCGCGGCGACGCTTCTGCGGAGGAGAACTACCGCACTGACATCTCCTTTGTGAACATTGAGGAGAGAGAGGCATGGACCTGGGGGCCGTCGGGCAGATACGAGGCCACCATCAAGATTGACAGATATTACGGGACACGCGACGAGATCAGGCGCATGCAGGAGCTTGGACTGATGCCGGAGAAGGCGTTGCTGTTAGTTCCCGCCAACGACTGCGACTTCTATGGCGGCATGGACCTGATTCCCCCTGAGAGGGACCTGGTCTACCTGAACGGGCACTATGTGGGCACCATCACGGGGGACGACAACATCGTCAACGTCAACTTCTTCCGTGTGCCAGTCGGTTATCTGAACCTTCCCGCCAACCCTGGCGACGTTGCGGAGAACAAGCTGGAAATCATCGTCGACACCCTGAGCGACGTGTCCAACTGGGTTTTGGGGCAGCAGTGGCAGATGATCATCCTGAACGCCCCCGCGCCGGCATTCCTGGTCCACGGGTGGACAAATGAGCCGGGGACCCTTTCGCAGTTCAAGAGGACGCTCTCGAAGGAGCTAGGCATCCCCAGCGAGCTCGCATCCGTCCCGGACATCACCTCCCCCATGACCAACGGGATGATTCTTGCGGAACAGCTCAAGGGCGTCTCGAAGAAGTGGGGCGTGAAGAAGTTCAACATCGTCGGCCATAGCAAGGGCGGGCTGGACGGGCGTGCCCTCATCGACGGGAAATTCGGCGACTCAACCCACGCCCTCTCCCTCATACAGCTGGGAACCCCGAATCTGGGAAGCGTCTTCGCGGACGTAATACTCAACCCCCAGGGCATCCTGGAAAACATCTACGCCACTCTTGCCGAACAGACCTCCAGGGGGCATGGCCCCGGACTTGACTCGCTGACGACTGCGCAGTGCGCCTTCTTCAACAGAACCGTATGCACCCCGGAGGTCCCCATCCGCACAATCATCGGCCAGGTGGACAAGGAGGACCTCACCTGGACATACGCACGGCTCAACGACATAGTGGACATGGGTGGCCCCAACGACGGAATCGTCACCGTCGCCAGCGCCCATTGTCTTGGGACAGCCGTGTCATCGTCGCCGCTTTACGAGCGCGGGAGTTCGAAATACACCCACAGCGGCATTGTCAGGGAGGGGGAAGGCGCCCCCGACGTCGTCCGTGCGTTGCGCGGTAGCTTCATGGTGCGGGACGGGGATATTGGCTTGAAGTATCCGGTCTACGTCAGCGACCGCGACACCCGCGGGGGTCTTGTCTCCGCGACCTCCGGCATAAAGGACACTGGTGCGCCGCAGATTCTGAACGACCCGAACGCATCCCTTGAGAGCGCCTTTGTCGTCCTGGAGAAGGGCGAACAGTGCGAGGGTGAGTTCAGCCTGATTTCGGGTGGCGACATCGTGATAGGCGTCTTCGGCTCTCCCCATGGGACGACTGCGCTCCTCTATCCTCCGGGGAGCAGCGAGGGTCATGCCTTTGAATCCGACCCGGAGGGGCTTCCCTATATGTCGGGGCAGTTCCTTTCCCTTGAGCTGAGCGATGCCCCGGCTGGCAAATACCGCATAGTCTTCGACTGTTCGAAGTCGGAGGAATCCGGCGTTGCGAAGGTGCTTGCCCGGGAGCGGGAGGGTCTTCTTGTATTCGAGGTGACTCCCCACAAGACGCTTCCTCCGACATCCAGCCCCCTTGTGACCGCCAGGGCGCTCTACAACGGCAAGCCAATCCAGGGTGACGACGGGCTTGTGATTCTCCTCCATCCCAGGCTGTTCAGCCTTGTGCAGCAGGATGCGCCCGTGAAGGAGCCCCAGCCAATCATGATGCACGACGACGGGAAGGACGGCGACGAAGTGGCAGGCGACGGCGTCTACTCGGCGTATTTTGCGCCTGGAGTCAGCGGCATCTGGGGGCTTGAGGCCGAGATGATCTGGCAGCACAACGGCGGGGAGTTCCGCCGTTCGACGGTGGAGGCGGTGGATGTCCTGGATTGCCGGGCGGAGATAGCCACTCCGTTGAAGGAGGCTGTCACCTATCAGGAGAACAACCGCAAGAACGAGCTTTCCTTCACGACCGAGGTCTCCGTGAGCCGCGACGGCAACTATGGGCTATACGCGACCCTCCTCTCCCCAAGCGGCCTGAAACTCTACGCACGTTCCCCCGAATGGAAGACCGAGGGCGCAGACAAGCGCGAAGTCACCTTCTCCTTCGACCTCTTCGACATGCTCGCCACTGGCGAGCGCGAGGGCTGGGGCCTCGACACGGTTGCGCTCTATTGGGACAACGGCGTCGGTGCCGCCCCGTCCATCATAAAGGTCGCCGAGGCCAAATGCAGCCAGCCGCTCTCCGACAAGGTCCAGGATTTCTTCTTCAAGAGCCAGTTCACCATCAAGCTGAAGGGCACGGGCACCGAAACCCTCAAGGGCGACGAGGTATTCGGCCAGACACTTCAGCTGGCGCTGGACGTCGATGTGGAGGGCGAGCCTGACTTGATGAACGTCTACCTGAAGCTGCTGATAACCGCGCCCTCCGGCAGGTCCATAGCGACCGTTCCCGCCAGGCTCTCGAAGGACGACAACGGCAACTATGTCCTCAATGCGACGCTGGAGAACAGGGTATTTGCAAACGAGACCGAGAACGGCCCCTACACCATCACCGGCGGCCTTGTCGGCTTCCTGTGGGACATCAACAAGTCGATGGACCAGCTGCGCTTTGTGGAGGGCGAATACAAGACCAAGGCATACGATTGCCGAATCTTCCACAAATCCAATGCGGAGGGCGAGGAAGTCCCCGGCGAGAACCTGAAGATTGACGTCAACCAGATTCCTGACGAGGAAGGCTTCCACGAAGTGCGTCTCAGCTACTCCCCCGGGCAGGCCCCCGTCTCCGACTACACGAAATACTACCTCTACTGCCGCCTCGGGCCGGATGCCATGGGGACCTTCGAACCCTACACATGGATCTACGTAGACCACTTCGACGGGATGCACTACGACGTGACGGAGCAGGTGCTCTCTCAGCTTCCTGCGGTCGGAAATGGGGACAACATCCTCGACCCGGGGGAGGAGGCCACAATCACAATACACATTAAACCACTGAACGGCAACAGGTTAGAAGAAATCGCCCAATCACTGTCCATTCGCACTTTCAACAAGGAGTTGTCCGGGGAGGAGATGATTCTCAACGCGGTATACCACTGCCTGGACCGCGACCTTGACTTGTCGATTACCCGCAGGGAGCTTGACTTTGGCAGGAGGCGCTGGGTCTCGGGAGACGTCTCTCCGCGTGCCCTCCTTGAGGCCGTGGAGCTTGCCACCGCATCGAATTACTTCTTCAACACCGGCCGCAGTCGTTTCGAGCCTCTGGCAGACTAGCCCAGTCCAGTTCCCGGAACAGGATGCGAAAAGCTGCTGTGCCTTTTTGCCCCAGAACACTGAAGAGTGCGAAAGCCCGGCTAGCGGTTTGAGTGTCCGAACATGGGCTTGATGAGTTTTCGGTAGACGTTTTGCCGCAGGAAGCGTCCAATGCGCAGAAGGATTCCTGGCCGCACACTTTTTCGTTCGTCCTCCGAAACCAGTTCCGGATAGATGTCGACGATGATTTTGACGAGGGAATAGGAGTCGGAGCGCTTGAATAGTTTGAAGAGGAGTCCGCGACGGTTTTTGGAGACGGTCCCCGTTGCCCAGTCGATAATCCTCGGTGTTCCCGTGCCCTCCTGAATCATGATATTGGCGCGTCGGAAGTCGCCGTGCGCCACCCCCTTTTCATGGAGCGCGCGAAGGATTGCCCGGAGTGCGTCGTAGAAGTCCGCCGCGGGCGGGGGTGTGCTATGGCGGCAGTAATGTTCCCTGGAGCATATCTCGCATCCCTCGATGAACTCTGCCACGAGGGTGTACCTACCTATCAATGCGACGGGCTGTGGTGCGCAATCGAATCCCATCTCCCTGAGTTTAAGGAGATTTTTCCATTCCCGTCCGATTGAGGCTCGCCCCCACAGGAATCGTGAGGCGGCTCCCTTTCGGGCAAAGCTCTTCACAATGAAGGAACGTCCTCCGATTTCCAGGCGGAAGACTTCCCCC
>URJM01000083.1 GCA_900548225.1 uncultured bacterium | reverse complement strand
GTCGAAGTGGAGCCGCGAAGCAAGGTCGCGTCCTTGAACAACTCCGGCAGAGGCGGCAGCTCCACCCCTTCGACGGCATACTGGATTGTTTCAGAAGCACGACTCATGAAGGATTCCGGTTCTACTCCTCGCGCAAAAAAAGGAGACTCCTTGTCCCCCTTCTGGCCAGGCGCGGCAGGAGGAATAATTTACCGCGTCCCACAAAGATTAGCAGGGAGGAGGGAACCACGAATGGACACTAATGGGCACGAATAATAGAAATCATTTAAACCACGAAAAGCACGAAACACACGAAAAATATAATATTCGTGGTTCAATCCCTCCTCCTTGACGGAAGCCCACTGCAAAGTGTCCACGCACTACTTTCTCCCTTCTTCTCCCTCTTCCCTACTTTCGTGGTTCAATCCCTCCTCCTTGACGGTAGCCCACTGCAAAGTGTCCACGCACTACTTTCTCCTTTCTTCTCCCTCCTCCCTACTTTCGCGTCCATTCGTGGTTCAAAATGGCTTTAGGAGGGAGACGCGCCCGCCGGCAATTCTGCCGTGTGTCCCATTTAATCTGGCGACACCTGTGCGACTTGTCCTGCTCTGACCTGGAACACCCTGGCTCCTGGGGGGAATCCCTGTGGGAGCGCAGTTCCTGCGAATATCATCTGCCCGGAGGAAGTCACCTGTTCCAGGAATGCGGCTCGTCGGGTGCCATCGAGTTCTCCCAGGACATCATCGACGAGGATTGTGACTCCCCTTGGCCCGTGTCTTTCGACGAGGATTTCCAGCAGGGCGAGCCTCAGTGCTATTGCCGCGGCGCGACACTCTCCCTCCGAGCCGTATAGCGAGAGCATTCTTCCATTCATCATGCAAGCCAGGTCGCTGCGGTGTGGCCCGTATCTTGTCGCCCCGTCGCGTGCGTCCCTGTCGTATGCCTCGTCCAGCATTTTTGCGTACTTTTCCTGGATTGCGTTTCGGTCGTCGGCGAGTGGTTCCAGCAGCCTTCCGATTCCCGAGAGATAATTCACCGCCAGGAGCCGTCCGTCCGGGAAGAACACCTTCGAGATTCTTTCGACGGCCTCGTTGAGTCTTTCAGCGAGTCCCCTGCGTTCGATTTCCACCTGCGATGCATACTCTGCGAGGAGATGGTCGTATGCAGTGGCGACATTCCTCGGATGCCGGTCGGAGAGTTTGAGCATTGCGTTTCGGCTTCGCAGTGCCTCGTCGAAATTCTGAAGGCTTCGGAGATACCCCTGGGATACTTGGCAAAGTGCGATATCGAGGAATCTCCGCCGTCCCCCCGGGTGTCCTTTTACGATTGCCAGATCTTCGGGGAGGAAGGGGGCGCAGACAAGCCTGGAGATGAAATCGCTGGAGCGCCGGACGGGCTGTCCATCCACCAGGAGCCGGCGGACGGCTCCGTTGCTTACTCCGAGGCGTGTCTGTATGCCGTTGGCGTCAAGGATCTCCCCATAGATTGAGAAGCTCCCCGTGCCGGAATTCAGGAGTGTTGCGACCTGGGTTGTCCGAAATGACCTCAGCAGTGACAGATAATAGACTGCCTCCAGGATATTGGTCTTGCCCTGGCCATTTTCACCCAGCAGTGCATTTGCACCGCCGGCGAACTCGACGGTCTGTCGTTCGTAGTTCCTGAAATGGCCTAGGACAAGCCTTTGGATCATTGGACGGTGGTCGGGCGACTACTGCCCGCTGTCGAATCTGCGGTCCTTATCCGCGCCTCCCGCCCCGAGCCTGAAGAGGCGAAGCTCCCTTTTTGCGGGCTTGAACGCGGCTATGTCCACCAGCATCATCTTGTTCATGTCGAACTTTGTGACGGAGCTTCCCTCGGGCATCTCCTGGGGGGCGACGCCGCCGTATCCCTGTGAGATTGCGAAGATGATTCCATCATAGATTTCGGAGGAGTCGAAGTGCGAGTCCCCTGTCAGATTTGCGATGACACGGCAATCCTTGTTGGAAGTGAAGTCCCAGACGACTCCCTCGGCCTCACCCTTGGCGCGCGCATTGAAATCCGAGAGGATCTTCAGGAAGGTATCGCCGTGGTGGAGGCCGACTCCCCCATCGCTATTCCAATGCCCGATTGGGCGGACGCAGTAGTGTGTCAGGACGATCACGTTCCACCCGGGTTCGGTGAAGCGCATGTTGTCCGCGAGGAATTGCAGCTGTATTGGGGAGACGGTGTAGTAGTTCTTCGGGTCGTCGCGGTCGCTGGTATTGAGGAAGAAGACGCGTGTCTTCTTTGCGGGGAGGTTCACATACCCGTATGTGGGGTTTAGCGCGAGGACCAGCTGGCACTCCGGAGTCGCCTTTGCCATGCTGGGGACATTGAGGGTTTCGCCGAGCTGCTGGTCTGTGAAGAGCGCCGTTCCCGAGTTGCGGTTATGGTCGTGGTTTCCGACGAGCACGACTGAGACTCCGGGATACTCCTGGTGGATTCGTGCGTGCCTGTCAAGGAACGCCCGTGCGGCCTCGGGGGTGCTTGTATCCGGGAGGTCGAGTCCGATGTCGCCCAGATCCGCGATGAAGTCGAAGCCGAAGGTATTTGCGGCGTGGTTCACATACGCCACGTGGCGATAGGTGTCACGGCCGCCGGAGTGGACGTCGGTCTGGATTGGGAAGACGACCACCTGGTCGTCCCCGCGCCACTCGTTGAAGCGGGCAAATGTCTCATTGACTTCATGGTCGACCCACGCGGGGATTTCGATTTCCTGACCTTGAATGCACATGGCTGCGATGAAAAACGTGAAAAACAGTGCAAGACGTCTCATGATAGACAAAATCCTCCTTGAATGACTGAATCCCTTCTCAATGCCACGCGGACTGTGGAGGGCGTAGCAACGCCGCCTAATATAGTCGGGAGGCAGTCATCCACCACCGGATTTCCTGGTGGTTTTTTTCACTCCTGGCGCGCCGCAGGGGCGCCGCCTGGCTGTTTCAGGCAGAACCTGTCGAAGAGCAGAATCAGCGCGTAGAGAAGCATTGAGGATGGGACGACCAGGAATGCCACCCTGAGGTCGGAGAACCTGTCGCCCAGGTATCCCATGAGCCAGGTGAAGATTCCGCATCCCGGGATTCCCGTGGAGGAGAAGTAGATGAAAAGAAGTGTGGAGTCAAGGTGCGGAAGCCTCACCACTCCGTAGAGCTGCAGCATCGGCCAGAATGCGGAGACGCAGACGCCGCAGGCTGTCAGCATCAGCACCAGCGCCGTCATCATCAGGGCAGTGCTGGTGAACATCTCCGGGCGGAGCAGCAGGAGCAACATCGAGAGCGGGACTCCCAGCAGGCTGGTCGTCAGCAGGAGGGTGAAGAAGTGCCTTGGGGGCACGAGGCGTCCGAAGATGACTCGTCCCAGGAACATTCCTATTCCGATGCCGGCGGTTCCCAGGGCTCCCGCCCAGACGCTTTCGAGGAACGAGAGCCTGATGAAGCTGGCGGACCAGAAGGTCAGCCCGAACTCTCCGCCGGCCCCGATTGCCATTGCGAGGCAATAGAGCCAGAACCGGAAGCTCTTGCAGATATCCACCGTCATCTGCCAGACGCTTCCCTTCATCTTCTCCGGCGGGGTTTCGGGGTATTTGCAGGAGGGGTTTTCGCGGATGAGATATGGGATTGAGCTGGAGAGCGCCATCAATCCCGCGGCGCCGAGGATTGGGCGCCAGCTGCAGCCGGCCGCGCTGAGGGCGCAGGTGACCAGCACCACCGTCACCGTGCCAACCGACCAGAAACTGTGGGCTATGCTCACATACGCGTCTGGCTCGGGCTTATGGAGGTCGTTGACAAACGGGGTTGCAATTCCCTCGAAGGCGCCCTCCCCCAGGCTGGAGAAGATGACGCAGGGCACAAGAAACCAGAAGTTGTTGCTGAGGGCGGCAACGGTGATCCCCAATCCCATCATCGCCATGCTGACGCCGACGGTGTGGCGTTTTCCGATGCGCACCGCAATCGCGCCGCTCGTCAGCAGGGTTGCCAGCATCGCAATGCTTCTGAAGACATGCAGCGTCCCCGCGATGCCCATCCCGCCGTCGTCAAGCGGGAAATCCAGGTCGGTCCCCATGTCGACGAGGACGAGTGGGATTACCAGGGAGCAGCATGCGTATCCGATGTTTGCGTAATAGGTCGCGTAGTCGTAGCGGCCGAGCTTGAGGGAGGACATGGCTGGATGCCGGGGTGGGTGCTCTACAACAACAAACCCCGATGCCGGAAATGAGGTTCAGAACATCGGGGTATTGGAAAATGGTGCGCGCAACAGGACTCGGACCTGTGACCTCCACCGTGTGAAAGTGGCGCTCTAACCAACTGAGCTATGCGCGCGATTTATGTAAGCGGCGGTTAATATATGGGAACGGAACGTTTTTTCAAGCTGGAGGCGCCGCGGATGCGACTCGCCCCAGGGCAGACATCCCCCTAGAGATTGTAGATGCCCTTCCCTGCACCGTAGACGCCGTCCCAGTCGGACTGGAACTGGTCGACGCACATGTCGGTGAGGGGATGCTCCGCGACCTTCCACAAGATGTCCGGGGAAATCGTCATCGAATGGCATCCCGCCAGGGAGACGTCGTTCACCTGCTGGACATTCTTGAAGGAGGCCGCCAGGACCTTCGTCCCAAGGGCGTGAAGACGGAAGAGTTCGACAATCATCTTCACGACGCTCACGCCCATGCCGGAGATGTTGTCGATGCGGTTCACGTATGGCGCGGTGAAGTCGACTCCGCAATTCGCCGCAAGAAGCGCCTGGCCGGGAGTGTAGATGGCCGTCGCCGTGACCTTGAGCCCCTCCTTCTTCATGGCACGCATCGCCTTGTAGCCCTCGGGGGTGACGGGAACCTTTATGTACAGGTTGCCGCCTACCTTCTCCATCAACGCGGCTGCGTCCTTCAGCATCTCGTCGGAACGCTCGCCAACCACCTGGGCGTGGATCATCCTGTCCCCCATGATGGAACGAATGTCCTTCATGATGGCGAAAAAGTCCCGGCGTGCCTTCGAAATAATCGTCGGATTGGTGGTCGTGCCAGCCAGCGGGAAAAACTCGTCCGCCTTCGCGATCGCCTCGACATCTGCAGTGTCAACAAGGTACAACATGTGATTCAATTCCTGTTTTTGACGTGACTTGTCTGGAATTGTCACAGAATGTAATGCATCTTTTCAGGATTGGAATAAAAAGTAGGGAGGAGGGAGAAGAAAGGAGAGGGGAGTGCGTGGACACTTTGCAGTGGGCTTCCGTCAAGGAGGGAGAGTAATAGAACCACTAATGGACACGAATGGACACGAATATCATCTATTCATGAAGCAGTGACACTGCTTTTGTATATTTTTCGTGTGTTTCGTGCTTTTCGTGGTTTAAATGATTTCAATTATTAGTGTGTATTCGTGTGCATTCGTGGTTCAAATGTTTTATTGTTTTCATGTATTTCGTGGTTCAGAAATACCTACGGCGTTTCCGCGATGACGAGGAAGTGGATTGTGCAGGGTTCGGGGGCTCTCATCCAGTACGACGCCAGGGGTTCCAGGCCTTCGGAGGGCTGGTAGACCTTGGTCTTCTTGTCGAAGGTGAAGATTTCGATGTTCTTAAGGAGTGCCTCCGTGCTCTCGTCGAAGGCGACTCGTCCCGGCATCGCCACCAGGTTCCAGCCTTCCTCCAGCTTGATTTCCATGACCTCGCTTCCCAATGCATCCGCGTTCTTCCAGGCGTAGCCGCCGTCCTCCCCCTTTGTGAGTACCTGGGAGGCGGAGCCGGTTTCACCGAGCAGCGCCAGAAGCGTCCGTAGGTCGTTGGACAATGCGGCGACCTCATTCTGCAGGGACTGGATTTCCGGCCGTGCCAGGATGCTGCTCGCGTATGCGTCGACCACGGGATATCCGCCCCAGGTCTCGGGATAGGGGTTCCTGCCCACATTGATGGTGGGCTGGGAATTGCCGAAGACATATTCCTGTTTAGGAAGATCATTGGGGAAGTAGACGTTCCCGATATTGTCGCATCCATTGAAGGCGGTATCCGCCACGGTGGTGTTGTTTCCCTGGAATGTCACGTTGGTCAAGTTTGAGCATCCCTGGAAGGCGTTTTCGCCAATGTGGTCGACATCCGGGGGGATGACGGCCTGGGTGATTTCGCCACAGCCCTCGAAGGCGCCATCTGCAATGGTTGTGGACTCGAAGACGCTGTCGGGAGTCGCGTACTTGAGGGTGCATCCGATGGCGGTCAGGGTGCCATTGTTCCTGATGGCGTAGGTATCTGCGGCTGGTGTTGTGGCGGTGCCGTCCAGGTTTGTGTCGCCCTTCACCGTGTCGTCCTCGAATGCGGTCAGAGTCGCCGAGATGGCGGAGAGGGTTCCCTCGTTGATGATGAACGTACTCTGGCAGAACTTCACCACTGCGCCGTTGGCGATGACCAGGCGGCGCCCTGCGGGAATCCGGACGCTGTTCCTGACGACGTGGATGACGCCCGCCGCCCATGCCTCGTCCGCCTCCAGCGTGCCGTCGTGGATGACCACCCCTGCGTCGTTGATCACCAGGACCGCCGCCGAGGCGCTGTCGCCCTCCGACAACGCCAGAGTGTGGTATCCGTCCTCAACAGTGGCCGTATCCCAGGCGGGGGATTCCGCCGACCAGCCCGATGCCGCCGCGCCGTCCGCCAGAAGCTTCGCCCCCTTTGACCCAGTAGTGGCGACAGGGGAGACGAATGCGCTGCCGTTCATCAAATGCAGGCTGCGGTTCTCAACGGAGAACGCAGGGGACTCCGCCGCGCTCAGGTATGCCCCGGCAGAAAGCAGAAGGAAAAACAGCGCGGAAAAGATGATGGAGAAAAGTCTTTTCATGGTGGTGAAATTTTTTGTTGTATCCATGATAAACTATGGGAGCAAGACAACACGGAAACCGTTGGCACAGCCGCCCGCATCCGCTGGCGGCACGCTTGCGATGCTCCTTGACGAAAGCACGCAACCAGCCTGCTGGCTCCGCCTAGGATGCAATGGAACTAGGGGAGCAAGACGACACGGAACCCGTAGTAGTAGCTGCTGCCGGACGGGTAGCGGTTGCCGCGGCTAGCCGACCGGCAATACTGCGCGAGGTGGATCCAACTGCCACCGCGTATCACCCTGGAGGAGCCCGATTCGGGGCCTTTGGGATCCGTCACGGCGGAACTGCCCAGGTCGGACTTATACCAGTCCAGGCACCACTCATATACATTTCCGTGCATGTCATAGAGTCCCCAGGCGTTGGGCAGATAGGAGCCCACCTTGGTGTGATTGGAGGAATAGCCCCCCTTGCCGTCATTTTGATTGTAGTCGTATCTTCCAGCCTCGTCCATGGCGGAATCCCTTCCTGTCGAAATCAGATTCTTTCCCGTGTTGAGTGCGGTAGTTGTTCCTGCGCGGCAGGCGTACTCCCACTGGGCCTCCGTGGGCAGGTCGAAGGTCTGTCCAGTCTTGGCGCGGAGTTTGCCCAGGAAGGAGCCGCTGTCCACCGCATGGCCGTAGGCTGGCCATCCTGCGCCAGCCGTGCTCCCCGTCCCCCGGATGGTATCGTAGGAGACGTTTTCCACGGGGCGGGTGTACCCCTTGTAGTCTGACGGGTTGCTGCCGTAGATAAGGGAATACTGTTTTTGGGTGATCTCGAAGACCCCGATGTAGAAATCCTCCGT
>URJM01000082.1 GCA_900548225.1 uncultured bacterium | reverse complement strand
TCTCTACTCGACGGTGGCCCACTGCATAGTGACCACGCACTCCCCTCTCCCCTCTTCTCCCTATTCTCTACTCGACGGTGGCCCACTGCATAGTGACCACGCACTCCCCTCTCCCCTCTCCTCCCTATTCTCTACTTTTCATGCCCTCAATTCTCTGCAACGGGAATTTCCCCCGCAGCCGAAGATGCCTGGATTCCTTGCGCGACTCCAGGCATCTTGTCTGTTGCGACGGCGCAATCGTCGAACTCGACGCATGGGGGGGACGCGCCCCCGACGCAATCGTCGGAGACCTGGACAGCATCCCCAGAAGACTCCTGGACAAATATTCGGACAGGCTCTTCAGGGAGACCGAACAGGATACAAACGACCTCTCGAAGGCAATAAGGTTCTGCAAGGCCAAATACCCCGGTGAAGGAATCATGATTCTCGGAGCCGAGGGGAAACGGGAAGACCACCTCCTCGGAAATATCGCAATCCTGGCTGATACTGATAATGCGGAAATGTGGACCGACTACGGACGATTCATCCCCGTGAAATCGGAGGCGCGTCTGCATCTGCCCGTAGGTTCGCAAATCTCGTTCATCGCAATCTCCCCCGAAACCAGAATCACCACCACGGGAGTCCGCTGGCCTGTCAAGGAACAGCACTTCCAACGCTGGTGGATGGGGACCCTCAACGAAACCGTCGAGGAGGAGGTGGTCGTCAAAACCGATGGCGCCGCGCCACTCCTGGTCTACATTCCCTGGATGGAAGCCGCAGGCAAGGCGCCCCTGGCGGAAATCCCCAGGCTGCCGTGGAGACGGGTCCACTTCTGCGGAGCCGGAGGCGTGGGAGTGTCAGGACTGGCACACCTGATGCTGGACGCAGGAGCCACGGTCACCGGCAGCGACTCCGTGGACTCGGGCTATGTCAGGCGGCTGCGGGAACGGGGCGCACGGATTTCAGTCGGAGACGAGGGGACGGCGCTTTCTCCCAAGACCGACCTCCTGGTCCATTCGGCAGCCGTGCCAGCCGACAACCCCGAACGAAGAATGGCAGCCTCCCTGGGCATACCCCAGTGCTCCAGGGGCGAATTCCTTGCGCGGGTCGCCCCGTTCTTCAGACGCGTCATCGCAGTCTCCGGCTCCCATGGCAAGACTTCCACGGTGGCAATGATCGCGCACATCCTCCGGAGGGTCCTTGGGAATCCAGGATATCTCGTCGGAGGAAACATAGCAGGATGGAACCGGAATGCCTCCTGGGGCGACGGGGGGATATTCGTCACCGAGGTCGATGAATCGGACCGCAGCCAGGAGCTTATGCTTCCCTTCGCCTCAATCGTCCTCAACATCGACGACGACCACTCCTGGGCGATCGGAGGCGCCTCCGCACTTGACGACAGCTTCAGGCGCCTGGCAAGGCAGTCGCTCTTCGCATTCGCGAATGACACCCCCGAAACACGTCGTGCCCTCGATGGGCTCAGCCAAGTCTCCTTCATCGAAAAGGACACCGACCTTGAAAGCCGCCTTGAGGAGGCCGGAGTCAAGGGGGCGCATGCACGCGCCAACGCTGCCGCGGTCTGCGCCGTCCTCACACATCCCTCATTCGGCATTTCCCGTGACGAAATCGTCGGGGCGCTCCGGGACTTTCCCGGGGTCGACCGCCGGATGAGCCTTCTCGCGGTCGCCCCGGGAAGATTCCTCTACGAAGACTACGCACACCATCCAAGCGAACTCAAGGCGTGCTTCCAGACAATACGGGAAATCCACCCGGAGGCACGCATCCGCGCATACTTCCAACCACACCGTCCCGAAAGAATCCTCAGATACGGCGCACGATTCGCAAGGCTCCTCGATGAATACTGCGAGAAGGCAACCATTCTCCAGCCATTCATGGCATGGGAGGAAAATGCGCCAAATGCCGATGCAAAGACAATCGTAGACGCAGTGAACGAGACCTCGCCCCGCAAGGCGGAACTCTTCACTGGGAAGCCGGAAGACCTCCTGCCGCAGCTTGCCGACGACTGGAAGAACGCCCCCGCGGGAACGCTCTTCATCCTGATCGGCGCAGGAGACATCGGAAAACTGGCAACACTGGCAAAGGAGACACTTGAAAAATGAACAAGACAAAGTTCGTCCTTCAGATGGTCATCCTCCTGGCTCTCCTGGGAGCAGGACTCTGGTACAAGTATCTGCGCAGCGACTCCTTTAAAATCAAGCGCCAGCTGAACGGACTCTGCGAAGACCTCCGCAAGGGCATCGCAGAAGGGAATGCCTCCACAGCCCTCAAGACGGTCTCCCTGGGAAACCGCCTTGACGACAGGGTCACAATCCGTGTCCACGACATACCCATCGCGGGTGAATTCTCCGCCGAGGAGATTGTCTCCCATGCATCCCGTGCCAGGCTCTCCTGCCAAATAATCGATGTAAGGCTTCTGGATTCCACGGTCACAATCGAGAAAGACGGCAAGTCGGCACTGGCCGACTGCGTCTTCCGCGCCAGGGCCTTCTCCGACGAGAATGCAATGGATGACGAATTCCATGTCGACATCGTCCTGGTGAAGAACTCCAGCGGGGAATGGCGCTTCCGTTCCTTCGAGGAGAGCAAAATCCTCCAGCGCTGAGGTGGCGCGCCCCGCCACAGTGCGCACACCCACGGCTATATTTAGCGGCGTTACGTATTATCCTCCCTAATCAATGGGCAATCAGAATGGAACTACTATCTGGCAACGAGGCAATTGCGCGCGGCGCATGGGAGGGCGGTGTCGGCACTGCCTTCGGATATCCTGGCACACCCTCCACTGAAATATTGGAGAACCTGGTAAAATTCGACTCCCCCCGGGTCTATTGCGAATGGTCGCCCAATGAAAAGGTCGCCATGGAGGCGGCAGTCGGCGCCAGCCTCGGAGGATCCAGAACCCTCGTCACCATGAAGTGCGTCGGCCTCAATGTCGCGGCGGACCCGCTTATGACCCTCGCATACATCGGAGTCGAGGCGGGACTGGTGGTGATTGTGGCGGACGACCCCGGAATGCACTCGTCCCAGACGGAGCAGGACACGAAACTCTACGCCAAGCTTGCCCGCATCCCCGTCCTGGAGCCGTCCGACTCGCAGGAGGCGAAGGACTTTGTCATCCAGGCGCTTGAACTCTCCGAAAAGTTCCGCCTGCCCGTCCTGATACGCACCACGTCACGCGTCAGCCACTCCAGAAGCCAGGTCAAAACCCTTCCCAGAAAGGAATCGACCCGCCCGAAGGAATTCATCCAGGACCCAAAACGACACTGCCCCCTCCCAATCTGGGGACGGCAGATGCGGAGGGACCTCCAGGAAAAGACGAGGGCGCTGTCAAAGGAGGCCTCCGAGTCCACGCTCAACCGAATCGAAGAGGGCGACGACTCGCTCGGCATCATCTGCGGGAGCATCTCATACCAGTATGTGAAGGAGGTCTTCCCGGAGGCATCCGTCCTCAAACTCGGATTCCCATTCCCATATCCAGACGACCTGATCCGGAACTTCTCCAAGGGCAAGAAGAGTATCCTCGTGGTCGAGGAGACCGACGATTTTATGGAGGAGCATGTCAAGTCCCTGGGAATCAACTGCCTAGGGCATGAAATCGTCCCCGAGTGCGGCGAACTCTCCGTGGAGGCGCTCCGCAAGGTGCGCGAAACCCTTGACGGCACGCGCCCCCACGACACGGCATCCAGGTTCCCGATCGAGACGCTCCCCGCGCGCCCGCCTGTCTTCTGCCCCGGCTGCCCACACAGGGGACTCTTCTACGCCTTGACGAAATTCGACGTGATTGTCACCGGCGACATTGGATGCTACTCCCTTGCGGTCTTCCCTCCACTTTCCAGGACGGACGTGATTCTCTGCATGGGCGGCGGCATTTCCATGGCCCACGGACTTGAGAAGGCTGGCGAGAAGAAGAAGGTGGTGGGAGTCGTCGGAGACTCGACATTCTTCCACAGCGGCATCACCGGGCTTACGGACATGGTCTACAACAAGGGGACTTCCCTGGTTGTCGTCCTGGACAACCGCACCACTGCCATGACGGGGCACCAGGACCATCCTGGCACGGGGCGCACGCTCATGGGTGAAGACACCTACGAGGCCTCCATCAGCGACTTCGGGCGCGCCTGCGGAATCAAGCGAATCCGCGTCGTCAACCCATACCGGCTTCAGGAGTGCATCGACGTCGTGAGGGAGGAGCTGGATGCACCCGAGCCCTCGCTCATCATCACGAAGGCACCCTGCCCCCTCAAGGACCGAAAGCCTGTCGGGAGACTTAGGGAAATCGACCAGGCCAAGTGCAGGAAGTGCCACGCCTGCCTAAAGCTCGGATGCCCGGCCATCGAAAGCGCCGACGGAGTAGTCCGCATCAATCCACTTATGTGCGCGGGATGCAGTTCCTGCCAGGAACTCTGCCGTTTCGGGGCAATCCGCACCGTCGGGGACGCCAAATAGGAGGGAGCATACCATGAGCGAAAAGACCATCAGCATCCTCCTCTGCGGAGTCGGAGGCCAGGGAATCCTCCTGGCAAGCGCAATCACCGCCAAGGCTGCAATCCTCGCAGGATACGATGTCAAGACCAACGAAGTCCACGGGATGGCCCAGCGTGGAGGCTCCGTGACCGCAAGCGTCAGGTTCGGGCGCAATGTCCACAGCCCGCTCATCGAGCTTGGCGGCGCGGACGCAATGCTTTCCCTGGAGGCCATCGAGGCAATCCGGTGCCACCAGTATCTCAAGGCTGGCGGCGTGGCGGTCGTCTCAATGCAGCGCGTGATTCCAATCACCGTCTCCAGCGGCAGGGCGGAGTATCCCTGCCCCGATGAAATCCTGCCCGCGCTTTTCCCGCGGCTTCGCTTCATCGACGCCATTGCGGAGGCACAGGCCCTCGGCAACCCCAAGACCGCCAACGTTCTGCTTCTTGGCGCCCTTGCAGCAATGTCCACCCATCTTCCGGCCTCCGCCTGGGAGGAGGCATTGCGCGAATGCGTCCCCCCGAAGCATCTTGACATCAATCTCAAGGCCTTCCACAGGGGCGCCGAGGCCGCAAAGCCCTAAGGCCGCCCGCCATTTCCACCCACAGGTATCGGTCACGCCACAATGGCACCCGGTTCCTTCCAACAGAACCCCATAAACAACCTAGATAGATGAAGAACATGAATTTCGTCCATCCCCGCGACCAAATCGTGGAGATGATGGGCCGCATCTACAGATACGGTTTGACAACGACCAGCGGCGGGAATCTCTCGATTCTCGACAACGAGGGCAACATCTGGATTAGCCCAGCGGGTGTCGACAAGGGAAATCTGCGCCGCGAGGACATCATGTGCGTCACCCCCAAGGGCGACATTCTCGGTCCCCACAGGCCCTCCAGCGAATTCCCCTTCCACAAGGACATCTACAAGCTCCGTCCTGACATCCGCGCCGTGGTCCACGCCCATCCACCAACACTGGTCAGCTTCTCCGTCGCAGGAAAGATTCCCAACACATCCGTCTTCCCAAATGCGAAGTCGATTTGCGGAACTGTCGGCTGCGCTCCTTATGAAGTTCCTGGCAGCGAGGCGCTTGGGCACAATGTCTCGAAGGCGTTTGCCGAAGGGCACAGTACTATTCTCCTTGAGAACCACGGCACCTGCTGCGCCGGCAACACCCTGCTCCAGGCATTCCAGCGCTTCGAGACGCTGGACTTCTGCGCGCGCCTCATCGCAGGCGCACTCCAGGTCGGCACTCCGAAATACCTCACCGACACCGAGCTGGAATACCACGCCCTCGACCGCAACCAGGACTTCGAGGAGTTCGTCCCCACAAGGCGAACCAGCCAGGAGATGGAAGACCGCCATCTGATGGTTGACCTAATCCAGCGCGCATACCGCCAGCAGCTCTTCACCAGCACCGAGGGAACCTTTGCATGCCGTCTGGACAAGGATTCGTTCCTCATCACTCAGCGCGGATTCGACCGCGGTTCCCTCGAACCCGAAGACCTGGTCCTGGTCACTGGACATCGCCGGGAGGCGGGAAAGCATGTCTCCCGCGCGGCCTGGTTCGTCAAGGCAGTCTTTGACGCACAGCCAGAGGTCAACTCGATCATCCTCGCAAATCCTCCCTGCGTCATGTCATACGCCGTCACTGACGCCAAGTTCGATCCGAGGGTCATTCCCGAGAGCTACATCCTCCTCCGCGAAGTCCCCACATTCCCCTTCGGGACACACTTCCGCGACGTCAACGAGGTCGCCAAGGTTCTCTCCCCCCGGTATCCCGTCGTCATCATCCAGAACGACTGCCTTGTCACCACGGGTTCGACGCTCATCCAGGCATTTGACCGCCTTGAGGTCGCCGAATACTCCGCAAAGGCTACAATCGCCTGCAAGACCCTGGGCGGCATGAAGCCAATCACCTCCAAGCAGATCGCCGACCTCGTGAAGGCATTCCACCTCATCAAATAGGGATGACGCCAAAAGATGGATGACTTCCTCGATACTCTCGGAAAAATGATGGGCTCCGCCAGGGATGGCGGGGAACGCACCTCCGAAGCCGAAGAGGCACTCGCCGAGGCAAAGGCACTCTCCCTTGAAGAACTCGAGGGGAGAATCGGCGAAATCCAAAGGTCAATCGAGGAGAACAACGGCAGAATCGCTGAACTCCATGGGCAACTCAAGAACCTCCCTACCCGGGAAATGCTCTCGGGCAAGGGACTTGAGCTCAAGGACGAAGTAGCCGAACTGGTCTCCCAAAACGACTCCTACAAGGTCAGGCTCCAGGTCTTCATGACGGAGCGCGATAAACACGACTCAGGAAAGTAGGAAGCAAGGCGACAGAAGCCAACAGCTCTCCTGCCACCCGAAATCCACATCAACGCAAAAAGGCGGCGGTTCCATAAGGGACCGCCGCCTTTTTCCTTATGTCCGGACGCCACGGTGGACGCCCGGAACAATCACGCGAAACTAGCGATCGTCGCCGCCGGCGATGTTGACGCCAGGATACCAGTAGTAGTCGTTGATGAGGTATCTCTTCCCGTTTTCGCCATTCTTGAGTGCCTTGTCGATTGGGGTGGCCTCGACATGGCCGTCGGTGAAGGACATGTTGAACGCCCTGCTGTGACGGTAGTAGTCCTCACGGCAGTTGATGATGTGGTTCGGGTTGGTGACAACCGCCGTTCTCCAGCTGTGGTCGTGGTTGGGCCAGCTGCCGCCGTTGCCCTCGAGGGATGTGCCGTCCACGACGTTGACGTGAATCGATGCATACTTGATTCCGCTGACACGGTGCCAGGTGGCTGCCTTGGTGCCGCCGGCGGAGTCGAGCCAGGGGTTCTGCTGGACATTATAGGAGTGCCCCATTCCGATGGAGGCCTGGTAGCTGATGTTTCCCATGACGCGCTTGCTGGTGGGGCAGGATGGGCACAGAAGAACCTTGTGCCAGCTGGACTTGTCAGCGGCAGTCTGGTCTTCTGGAACATACGAGCGGGGATCCTTCTCCCTCCATTCGCTGCCGAACATCGGGGTGCCGGGAATAATCGGGTTCAGGGTGAACCAGTAGGTCACGTCGGCCATCTTGATGTTGTCCCAGGCAGGAGTCCAGGGGTTGGTTGTGGGCTCGTTGATACGGTAGTGAAGCGGCGGCAGGTAGTCGTCATAGTCGTTGGCATAGAGAAGATTGCCAAGCTGGATCTGCTTCAGGTTGTTGGTGCAGCTGATGGCGCGGGCCTTCTCGCGGGCCTTGGAG
>URJM01000081.1 GCA_900548225.1 uncultured bacterium | reverse complement strand
TACCCTCTCCATTCTTCTCCCTACTCCCTACCCAACGGAAGCCCACTGCATAGTGACCACGCACTACCCTCTTCTCCCTCCTCCCTACTCTCTACTTAATGTCATGTAAAGTTGAAAAACCAACACAGCAAAAAGAGTATTATGTTCAGCGAGAAGATGATATATGTGGCGATGCAGACTGGCCTGTATGTGTAGACCCCGCTCTGGCGCATCTTGCTGTGGGCGATTATCGCCAGAATCAGGCCCAGGCCGCCGCAGCAGAAGACTGTAATCACCAACCCACTAATAGCCAGGACTTTACAGTCATCGGCAGGAGGAGCGTAGCCACTATCGAACGCCCCGTTGCAGGCGACACGCGTCAATGGGGGTATCGTGAGCTTCTGGTGGCATGAGGGACAGGTGCTTTCCATCCCAGCCCATGCCTCCTCGACCTTGAGAAGCTCCTTGCAATGGGGACATTTGATGGTGTATGGCATCTTTCTGGAGTGTGTGGTGTGGAGCTGTGGATTGCAGGGGAAGGAGACGTTGGAATCCGCGCCTGAAGGCGACACATGCGCGGCATGCCTCCGGCTACGGAACGAGGCATGCGCAAGGCAGATTTCTGAGAATGGTGTAGATGGCGACCAGGACGAGAAGCACGATGACCGTTGGCTTCCATCCTCGCCATGCGGGCTTCCAGGCATAGAGCCCGAGTACTACGAGCGAGACAGGAAGAAGAAGGTTGCACCTTAGCGCATAGAGGAATTGCCCGTGCGCGACTGCCTCGACGCACCTGGTGGCGCCGCAGCCAGGGCAAAGAAGCCCTGTCACCAGGTTGAAGACGCACTTTGGCCAGAGACCGCATTCACTTGTCGGAAAGAACCTCAGCAGGGCTCCAGCCGCTGCAAGCGTCGCCAGGGATGCAAGGAAGAGCATCCTTGGATTGTCGAAGATACTGGCGTGGCGAATATCCTTAATATGCATCCTGCAATCTCCTGTCCGGTTTTTACTGGAGGGAAAATGGTCATAAATGAAGAGGGCCGCCACTGGCGGTAGGATCCAGGGCGGCCTCTTTCGTGCGTGCTAGCAAGCTAGCGTGGGGATGTTACTCCTTGGTGCCATCGACCTCGAGGGTCTCGGGCTCGTTTGCGGTAAGGGCGGCGTCAAGAGCCGCTCCAAGGCCGCCAAGGCCGCTGACCTCGGGGGCGCTGGAGAAGGTCGCACCGGCGGTCGGACGCTCGGCGGACTCGGCGGCGGCATTGCCGCTCTTCATGGTCAGGCCAATGCGACGCTCGCCCTCGGAGATGTTCTTGACCTTCGCGGTGACAGTCTGCCCGACTGTGACGCAGTCCTTGACACGGGCGACGTGGTCGTCGGAGAGCTCGGAGATGTGGATAAGGCCGTCAATGCCGTCGTCAAGCTCGACAAATGCGCCGAAGGAGGCAACCTTCGTGATCTTGCCGGTGACAGTGTCGCCAACCTTGTACTTCTCCTGGATGTTCTGCCACGGATCATCCGTGAGCTTCTTCATGGAGAGGCTGATGCGCTGGTTCTCGACGTCCACGTCCAAAATGACAGCCTCGACCTCCTGGCCCTTCTGGAGCATTTCCGAAGGATGGTTGATCTTGCGGATCCAGCTCATGTCGGAGACGTGGATCATGCCGTCGATGTCGTCCTGGATCTGGACGAAGGCGCCGTAGCCGGTCATGTTGCGGACCTTGCCCTTGATGCGGGTGCCCTTCGGATACTTCTCCTTGATCAACTCCCAGGGATTCGGCTGGGCCTGGCGCAGGCCAAGGGAAATCTTGCGCTCGTCCTTGTGGACGGCCAGGACGACTGCGTCCACCTCGTCCCCAATGTTCAGCACGTCGCTGGCACGGTTGACCTTCTTGGTCCAGCTCATCTCAGTGACGTGGATGAGACCCTCGATGCCCTCCTCAAGCTCCACAAAGGCACCGTAGGGCATGACGTTGACGACCTTGCCGTGGACACGGCTGTTGACAGGATACTTGACGTCCGCGGTGTCCCAGGGATTGCCTTCCTTCTGCTTGAGGCCAAGGGAGACACGCTGGCGCTCCTTGTCCACCTCGAGGATCATGACCTCGAGTTCCTGGTCCTTGTGGACGATTGTGTGCGGGTCGGTGACGCGGCTCCAGCTCATGTCGGTGATGTGGAGCAGGCCATCCATGCCGTTGAGGTCGACGAATGCGCCAAAGTCGGTGATGTTCTTGACAACGCCCTTGCGGATCTGGCCGGGCTGGAGCTCATCAAGCAGCTTTGCACGCTGGCGGGTGCGCTCCTCCTCGAGAATCTCCCTGCGGGAGAGGACGACGTTCTTGCGCTCGGTGTTGATCTTGATGATCTTGAACTCAAGCTCCTGGCCGACGTAGACGTCGAGGTCGCGGGGTGCCCCAATGTCCACCTGGGAACCGGGAAGGAAGGCCTCGATGCCCACATCCACGATGAGACCGCCCTTGACTCGCTGGGTGATCTTGCCGGTGATGAGGGAACCCTCGGTGTGATTGTTGACGATGTCATCCCATGCACGCTGGCTCTCGGCCTTCTTGACGGAGACCTGGGGCGCGCTGCCCTCGCCTTCAAGACGCTCCACGTAAACTTCGAGGGTGTCGCCCTCCTTCAAATCGTCGAAGTTCTTGAGATCGCTGCGGTCAATGAAGGACTCGGCCTTGCCGCCGACGTCCAGGAGGATTCCGCTCTCTTTCTTTCTGGCAATCTTGCCGACGACGATGGTGTTTTCCTGGATGGCATTTGCCTGGGAGGATGCTTCTCCTGCCAGCAACTCTTCCATCGACGGCATATTGTCTAGATCAATGTTACTCATACGCGAGGGTTGTGGATTGGTTTACTCTGTTTGGGATGGTATCGGCGCCTGTGGTTGAAAGACAACTGCTGGCCTGGCGCCACGAGAGGCCTCGAAAAGTTGCTTAATATAAGACGGAGAACCATTTCTGCAAGCATACAGAACGAAAAGGACGGGAGGGGGTTCTCCAAGTTGCGGAAGGACGGGAGACGGCGGCAAACACAGCGATCCGGCGACAGGGTCCGGCTCTGCAACGCCCCGCAAAAGTCGCATGGAAAACCGCTCATGCCATGTCTTGGTTTGCGCGCGGCTCGCGCGTACGTCCTATGGATGGAGGGTACTTGGGGCGGAAGGGAGGGGGGAGTATTCCCCCGACCGCCCGCCCCAAGATGCCGCCCCGGCCGCGTTTTTCAAGCAAACGGAAAGATAATCATCATAGTCATGGCCAGGGGGACAAGGGGGATTGAACACACGAAACACACGGAAAAAAAACAGAACCACGAAGGGGCACGGAAAAACCTAAGAACCACGAATGGACACGAAGGGGCACGAATAAAAAATTCAAAACCACGAAGCACACGAAAAAACCTAAGAACCACGAATGGACACGAAGGGGCACGAATAAAATTTTCAAAACCACGAAACACACGAAACACACGAAAACAGAAGACGGTGTGGAGCTAGAACCACGAAGGGGCACGGAAAAAACTAAGAACCACGAATGGACACGAAGGGGCACGAATAATAATTTCAAAACCACTAAACACACGAAAGACACGAAAACAGGAGGCGGCGTGGGGTCAGAACCATGGAAGGGCATCTTCTCGGGGAACGGGGTCATTGTTTCCGGATAAAGTCGGGCTGAGGCAATTCGTGTGCATACGCAGCTTGTCTCCCCTGCCGAGGGGGCGGAGCGTCCCTGACAGTTTTGCGAGGATAGTGTCCGCATGGCGTGCTTGACATCGTCGTTTGGATTAAGTTACGTGGCATGTCTTCGAAGTTGAATTCCTCGATAGTTTCCGCCGCGCTGGGCGAGGAGTGGCGGATTGCGGTCTCCCGTCTTCCTCAGGAGATGCGCGACTTGCTTGAGAAGCCCCTTTTTTCGGTCGTTCCCGGGCTGCGTGGGCGGTGGGGGCAGTGGCGTGGCGGGAGCATCCGCTGCATAGAATTGAAGGAGGAGCTTCTTCTGGAGCATCCGTGGTATGCGGTCGTCGACGTATTGCGTCACGAAACCGCCCACCAGATTGTAGACACACTCTATCCGGGGCTGGACGAGGGGGTCCACGGCGCGCATTTCCGCGACATCTGCCTTTTGATTGGCGCCCGTCCCCAGGCGTCGGGCGACTATCCCACCTTGGACCAGGCGGTTTTTTCCGAGGAGGTGGATTCTGACGGGTCGTCTGCCGAGGGTGCTGTGACTCCCCAGTCCCGTCTTCTTTTGAAGATTCGGAAACTTCTTTCCCTTTCGGAGAGTGCCAACGAGCACGAGGCCCATGCGGCATTGTTGAAGGCCCGCGAGCTGGAGGCCCACTTTGTGGAGATGTATGGCGAGGCCTCCGCATCCACCCCTGACAGGGATGAATTCTACACAATCGGGATTGGTCCGTTGCAGAGGCGTCTGACAGTCCGCGACTCCATCCTGGGGAGCATTCTGCAGGAGTTCTACCATGTCCGCGTCGTCTGGAACTGTGTTCCCGACATCGGGAGCAGGGCTCCTGGCAAATATCTGCGCCAGCTGAGCATCAGCGGCAGCCGCAGGAACATACAGATAGCCTCATACGTCCACGACTGCCTGTCCGCATACATCGTCCGTGCGATCCACGACCTTCCCTCCATGCTTCTGGGCAAGGTGCTCACCCAGAGCCGTGCGCGGCAGGACTTTGAAATCGGAGTACTCACCGGCGTCAGAAACGCCCTGCGGGAGCAGAACCAGCGTCCACAGATGCGTGCCCTTGTCAAGGTGGATGAGAAAGGCCTTGACGAATTCTGCAGATGGACCTATCCCCACATGCGCACCAGCAAGCGTGCCTGCTCCACCCACTCCCATGAGGCCCGTGCCGCCGGGGAGGTCGCGGGGCGCCGTTTCAAGCTCAAGAGGGGTGTCGAGCGTGGGAAACAGGGGCTTCTCGGGGAAGAGTAGGAGCTGTGCAACCGCCCAATGGATCCGATTACAAGAAAACGATTCCGGAGATTTCGCCAGCTGAAGCGCGGCTGGTGGAGCCTTGTCGTGCTTGTGCTCCTGTACCTGGCGACCCTTGGGGCGGAACTCTTCTGCAACAGCCGACCGCTGGTCCTGCGCCATGGCGGCCGCTGGTATTTTCCCGCGTTCTTCTTCTATCCCGAGTCCTCGTTCGCCGAAGGAGGCTCTCCCCAGCTTGCCGACTACCTGTCGCTGGATTGGCACGGCGCATTTGACGGGGACCTGGCCCTGTGGCCAATCTTCCGCAACGACCCCTACCGCATCGTCCCCAAGGAGGAGTTGCAGGAACATCTTCGCGAACTGGTGCGCGTATCCATTGAGCCGAGGGTGGCGAGCCTGACACTTTCCCCCGGCCTCGTGATTTCAAAGGCCACATCCCTGGAGACACTGCTCGCCGAAGGGGGAAAAATGCCGGAGGAGACCAGAGGACGCACCCTCGAAGACTTCTGGACGATTCCAGAGGGCATGGAGGAGGCATTGCTTACAAGATGGGAGGGCAATGCAGACGAATCAAGGTCATTCCGCCTGGTTCCAAAGGAGGGCTCCCCGTTCCTGGAGGTCAACCTCTCCTTTGCGGCGACAAACGCAAGGAACAACGGGCGAAGGACATTGCGCGCACGGGCTCTGGAGATACAACATGGCAACGCGGGAAAGCCCGAGAAGTGGACATTCCGCCCAGACAGCGATCTCCCGTCGGGGGGCGGCAGCCGCGCGGATGCCTTCGGGAGGCTTCCCGAGGGCGTCCGCGAGGCGATATCCGAGGGGCGGTCCGCCATCCATACGGAGAACTCCCCGGGGCCTTGGGAGCACGAGACCATCTGTGACGGCAGATCCTACCACATCTCCGTCGAGATGGAGAGCGTCAGATATCCCTTCCGGCCTGTCCCCGGACACGTCATGGGGCTCGACAGCGCGGGGCGCGACGTCTTCGCAAGAATCTTCTACGGCCTGAGGATTGCCCTCAACTTCGGCATGCTTCTCGTCTTCTTTTCGCTGGCAGGAGGTTCCTTCGCCGGAATCCTCCAGGGATACCGTGGCGGGAGGACAGACCTCCTCGGCCAGAGATTCACGGAGATTTGGAGCGCCCTGCCCTTCCTCTACATCATGATACTCATGGGCTCCATCTACGGCGCGGGCTTCACGTTGCTGCTTGTCTGCTATGCGCTCTTCAACTGGATAGGAATCGCACAGTATATGCGTGCGGAGACCCTGCGGCTGCGGAGGCTTCCCTTCGTGGAGGCGGCAAGATGCCTGGGGCTATCGGGCTGGCAAATCGCATTCCGGCACATTCTGCCCAACGCGCTAGTCCCGCTGATAACACTCTTTCCATTTTCGCTTGTAGGAGCAATCGGCTCCCTGGCGGCGCTCGACTACCTGGGGTTCGGACTTCCGGTGCCTACCCCCAGCCTCGGGGAACTGCTCGCACAGGCCCAGGCCGAAAGAAGCGCATGGTGGCTGACACTATTCCCCTCAACGGCACTCTTCATCGTCATGCTGCTCGGGGTGTTCGTGGGAGAAGGCATACGCAACGCCTTCGACCCCAAACGACGCCTCCACTACGAATAGCGAAGCCAAAGTCACCCCGGAGCCACTAGCGGGCTGACGCCCTCTGGTCGCGGCATGCCTCCAGGTCAGCCAGAATCGAATCGGGCACATTCAGCTTCCCTGTCCCGACGCCAAGGCGGATACTCCGTGTTACCGCGCCGTGGAAGTCGGAGCCGCCCGAGGGCAGAAGCCCCACGTCCTTGCATATTTCCAGGGCATTCTTGACCTGGGTGACCGTATGGAGCGCATAGTAGGCCTCCATGCCGTCAAGCCCAATCCCCTTGAGGTGAACCGCCATCTCGTGTATCCTCCTCACAGTGTAGTTGCCCCTGGTAAACGGGTGGGCCCATATCGCAACGCCACCCATCGAATGTATCGCGGCAATGGCTGTCTCAGGCGAAGGAAGCCTCCTGCGGACGTATGCGGGCTTGCCGGATCCAAGATACCTGTCAAACGCACCCTGGATCGACGACACGACGCCCCGGTTCACCAATGCCTGGGCAATGTGGGGACGCCCAATCACCTCACCCCCAGCCGCAGACTCCACCTCCGTAAGGGAGAGCTCGATTCCATGGTGTCTGAGACGCTCGAGTATTGCCAGATTGCGTGCCTCACGCGCCTCAATGCAACGCTGCATCAGCTCCTGCATCTCCTCGGATGCCTCCGCCCCCAGAAACAGACCGACAATGTGGTAGCCCGCATAGGAATTCTCCGCATCCTGGGAGGCAAGCTCAATCCCCGGAATGCACTCGACCGGAGAATTCTCGCCTGCCCTGCGAAATTCCCCCAGGCCGTCAAGGGTGTCGTGGTCGGTGAGTGCAAGGGCCTTTAGGCCGCACTCCTCCGCTAGCGAAACCAACTGGGTGGGCGTGAAGGAGCCGTCGGATGCTGTGCTGTGGCAATGTAAATCAATCATGCGACAATGGACTGAGGCAAAGAAAAGGTGAATACCCGTGGCGACGCATCCACAGAAAAAAACACGGAACTACGCCAAAACCACGCCAAATCCTACAAAAGCGCAAATATAAGTCAATTTGAGTAGGGAGGAGGGAGAAGGGAGAAGAAGGTAGTGCGTGGCCACTTTGCAGTGGGCTTCCATTGTAGGTCGCACGGCAGAATCGCCGTGCGAGGCGCGCCAACGCGCGCCAGCCACGCACTACCCTCTCCATTCTCCTCCCTACTCCCTACTCAACGGAAGCCCACTGCAAAGTGACCACGCACTACCCTCTCCATTCTTCTCCCTACCCTCTACTTTGGAAGCCCACTGCAAAGTGACCACGCACTACCCTCTCCATTCTTCTCCCTACCCT
>URJM01000080.1 GCA_900548225.1 uncultured bacterium | reverse complement strand
CCTCCACGTCAAGGGCGCCGGTGGGTCGCATCGCAAGACGCCTCCTGACGCCGAATGCGGCTCCGTTCTTCGCCTTGTAGGAGGCCTCCGTATGCATCATGAGAGACCCGTCCTCCTGCATTGAGCTGGAGGCGAGCTTCTCCTCGGGCTCGAGGCCGAGGATGTCCCACTGCTTCAGCCAGACCGCGCCACGCCTGAAGGACTCCGTCTCCAGGAATCCCCGGATTATGTCGTTGTCCACAAATCCCCTGATGAATTGTTCGCGCATTGCGCCGGCCAGCAGCTTTTCGCCCCGGAAGATCCACTGGTCGGGCATTGCGCCGTCGGTGAAGTGGATGAGGCTCTCGCCGTCGTTGATGGTATTTTCGCTGAAGGCGAGTTTGCCGACGGGCAGTGCCACGGGTTCGGGAAGCGTCGCGGAGGGGATGCATGCCGTGAGATCGAACTGGATGCCGCCTGCGGAGAATCCCCTGTCTGCCCACGGTGTCTCCTCCTTGAGCTGCGCCGTGACATCCAGGAAGAGCTCCTGGCCATGTCGAAGCTGGACTGTGGAAAGGTCGTAGTCGATGACAAGCGTCCGGGACGCCTGGGGCTGGAGCCCAGACGTGGCCTCGGGCTTGACAACACCCTTCTGGATGGTCTTCCCGTCAAGCTGGAGATTCCAGACAAATTCAAGGTTGTCGAGGGTGACGAAGTAGTTCCAGTTCACAAGGGTGAACTCCCCTGCGGACAAGTGGAGCGCCCTCAGGTCGAAGACACGGGCGAGGTATTTGAACTCCCAGCACATTGGATGGGGCGTCCTGCCGGCGGAGACCATTCCGTTGCCGCAGAAGTCCGAGTCGTGCTTGGCCTCGCCGTAGTCGCCGCCGTATGCCCAGTACTTTCTGCCGTTCCCGTCGTGTTCCTCCAGTCCCTGGTCGACCCAGTCCCAGATGTATCCCCCCTGGAAGCGGGGGTATTTTCTGAAGAACTCGAAGTACTTGTGCAGGGCTCCGTTTGAGTTTCCCATGGCGTGGGAGTATTCGCAGAGGATGAATGGGCGGGACTCCACGGGCATGTTCTTCCTCACCCAGTTCTCCATCACGTTGAAGGCGGCGTACATGGGGGAGACTGTATCGATGATCTCCTCGCCGTCGTGCGGTGCCAGGCTCTCCGTCTCCTCATCGTATTGGCGTGTCAGTTCGCAGTAGTGGATTCCACGCGACGGGTCGAACTTCCTGCCCCAGGAGGCCAATGCCCAGAAGTTGGCGCCCCGCCCCGCCTCGTTGCCCAGGGACCACAGGTGGATGCAGGGATTGTTCTTGTAGATCTTCACCATCCGCGAAAAACGCTCCATCATGGAATTGAGCCACAGCGGATCGTCGGAGACATGCTCGACATACGCGTGAATCTCTATGTTCGCCTCGCTGATGACATAGAGGCCAAGACGGTTCGCCAGGGCGGTGAGCCGCTCGTCGTTGGGATAGTGGCTGGTGCGGATTGCGTTGAGATTGAAGCGTTTCATCAACAGTAGGTCCTGGAGGATGCCCTGCGGGGTCACCGTCTTCCCAAGACGCTCGTCAAAGTCGTGGCGGTTCACGCCGAAGAACTTGACTGGCTGGCCATTGATGAGCAGGCAGCCGTTCTTGCGGCGGACGCTTCGGAAGCCAAAGTCGGTGCCGGTCGCCTCGGAGACGCTGCCGTCGGGGGCGACAAGCGCCACCGTCAGCCTGTAAAGCTCGGGGGTCTCGGCGCTCCAGCGTGCCACGCCGGGAAACTCGTATGTCTCCTCGGCAAGGGGCTGGAGATTTTCGCCGTAGAGATACATGGTCGGATTCTTGTAGAACTCCAGCTCACGGGGGGACTCCCAGACAGGCTTCCCGGAACGGTAGACTTGGACGCGGAACTTCCAGCCGGCGGGGATTGCGTGGGCGCCGCGGAACCCGGCGTCGACCCGAAGCTTCAGTATGCCGACGCTCTCCGTCTCCTCGTCAAGGGTGGTCTGGGCGAAGACGTCCGCCACGTATGCCTCCGGCGTATATTGGAGGTAGACGTCGCGGAAGATTCCCGCCATCCTCCAGTGGTCCTGGTCTTCGACGAACGACCCGTCGGACCAGCGTATCACAAGGACGGTCAGCTGGTTTTCCCCGGGATGGACATAATCCGTGATGTCGAACTCGGAGGAGGTCCTGGAATCCTTCGTCATGCCGACCTCGGCGCCGTTGACATAGATGAATCCGCAGGACTCGATGCCCCCGAAATGGAGCACAAGCCGGCGGACATCCTCGCGCACATGGAAATTCCGCCTGTAGACTCCGCATGGATTCTTCTGCGGCACGTGGGGCGGCGTGTCATCGAATGGCATGCAGACATTGATATAGTGGGGCGCGTCAAAACCCTGCCGAGTCCAGTTCCCTGGCACCGCAAGGCGGGTTCCGTTCCCATGGCCGCCACCGGCAAGCAGCCCGGCGGGCACCTCTTCGGGGCATTCGAAGTGCCAGAAGTCCCACTCCCCATTCAAGGACTCGATTGCAGGACACTCGAAGGGCTCGTATGAGCCGTCCCTGGCCTCCTCCTCGGTCTTCCAGGTGAAGAGCGGCGAACGGCTGGGAAGCTTGTTGACCTGCGGGACGGAGGGGCACTCCCAAAGACGTGTGGTCAAATCGAAGAGATGCATGGTTTTTGCGGAGGGGGTTCTGGGTGCGGTTGCGTATGCGCCATCCCGTTGGCAGGGAGGCGCCACGGCGTGCGGCATGACATTGCAGGCAGCGGCTTTCCGCTATGCGGAGGCCAGTTCGTCCTGGATTGCGCGGGCGGCGGCGGCGGGGTCTGCGGCCGCAAGGATGGGTCTGCCGACGACTATGAAGTCGGCCCCGGCGCGTGCCGCGTCGCCGGGAGTCATGATGCGCTTCTGGTCGCCGGCGGCTGCTCCGGCTGGCCGGATTCCAGGCACGACCGTGAGAAAGTCACGCCCGAAGGTCTTGCGAAGCACGGGCAACTCCAGCGCAGAGCATACGACGCCCTGAAGCCCTGCGGACTTGACAAGCCCTGCAAGGCGGAGAACCTGCTCCTCGGGGGTCGCATCGACCCCGATGGCGGACAACTCGCCGGCGTCCATGCTGGTAAGCACAGTCACCCCAATGACAATCCTGCCGGTTTCCGACATCGCCTCCGCGGCGGCGGAGAGCATCGCGGGACCGCCTGACGCATGGACGTTGATCATGTCCGCGCCTATCAGCGCCCCGGAGCGAATCGCCTGGGCGACCGTATTCGGAATGTCGTGGAACTTCATGTCAAGGAATACCTTCTTTCCCCGGGACTTGAGTTCGCCCACCACCTGGGGCCCGTAGTGTGTGAAGAGCTGCTTGCCGACCTTGTACCATTCCACTGCGTCGCCGGCCCGGTCGACAATCTCAAGTGCCTGGGAAAGCTCCGGCAAATCAAGTGCGCTAATCAGTTGGGTTCTCATCCTTGTCCTCCTTCGTATCCACGTCCACATCCACGTCTGACGTGGACACTTCATCATCTCCAGCCCGTGCCCCATCCGCGCATGGGGCGTCGCATCCAGAGGGTTGCTCCGCGCCTGGCTGGTCATTTGGCCGCATCGACGCCTTGTATGCAAGAACCCCAAGCACTCCGGCGCACGACACCAGCTGCAACGTCTCGATTGCGGCAAAGGAGATTGCGCAGGGCTTTGACTGGACGATTGTCCAAAGCACCGCGGGTACGAACCTCACGGGAAGCGGTTCGTCACCGTATGGCTCCACTCCCATGACCATGACGACGATTCCCCAGGCGAGCGCCATAAGCAGGATGACAATGAGGGTGGAGAGGTATCGCATTATGAAACAGACCAGAAATGCCCGGGGGCTGCGGCCGAGCATTGAGAAGATATTCCAGCAGTACGCGGCCTGGAGAAGCAGGAAGAACACCAGCGCCAGGATGCCCATCACCTGCAAATAGAGGTGGTTGAAGACTGGTATGAAGGGCACCCCGTGGGAGGTCAGGCTCGCATACCAGCAGACGAAGGGGGAGAGAAGGCAGGCAGCCAGCGCGGTGACGCGAAGCCATACGCTCTCACGCACCCTGCCCTGCCCGTCAGAGCCCCCACGCCATAAAAACGCCGAAAGCAGAAAGACGACCGAAATCGCCACAGGCCAATACTGGATCTGGATGGACGGGAAAAGCCCGTGCGCCGCCTGAAGGACAAGAAGCAACGCCAGGACGATGCCGTTGAGATAGAACGCTATTGATACTATCCTGCGTTGCATCTGTTGGGATAAGGTAAAACAGGAGGCAATCCTGCCCCATGCGCTAGAGGGAGTCGAGATACCTGGTGTACTGCTGGCCGTTCATCAGCTGGCTCGTCTCGTCCGGGTCGTCATACTCCATCTTGAAGAGCCAGGCCTCGTGCCAGTCAAGGTAGATGAGCGCGGGATCGTCAAGCACATCCTGGTTGACAGCCAGGACACGTCCGGTCAGCGGGCAGCGGAAATGGCGAATCCTGTTTCTGACATGGATGTGAATCACCAGGGAGTCCATCTCCAGTTCGTCACCCTCAAGAGGCACGTCGATGCTGTCAATCCCCCCAAGCTCGTCCGCAAGGTAGTCGGTGATGCCGACATAGGCGACGTTGTCATACTCCTCCATGTCGTATTCCACCAGGGGCTTGGGTGCAACGGCTCCCTTGCCGCGGGACTTGGACGCCTTCTTCACGGGCTTCGATGGGGCAACTGCCTCCACGACAGGGGCGGCCTCCACCTTCTTCGACGCCTTCTTCACAGGCTTCGCAGGGGCAACTGCCTCCACGACAGGGGCGGCCTCCACATTCTTGGATGCCTTCTTCACGGGCTTCGCAGGGGCAACGGCCTCCACGACAGGGGCGGCCTCCATCTTCTTGGAAGCCTTCTTCACGGGCTTCGCAGGGGCGGCTGCCTCCACGACAGGGGCGGCCTCCACATTCTTGGACGCCTTCTTCACAGGCTTCGCAGGGGCGGCGGCCTCCACGACAGGGGCGGATTCCATCTTCTTGGACGCCTTCTTCGCGGGCTTCGCAGGGGCGGCTGCCGACTTCTTCGGCGCAGCCTTCTTGGACGACTTCGACGGAGCAGCCGCCTTCGCCGCGACCTCCTCGGCCACCTTGCCCTTGCCCGGCTTCCCGGACTTGGAAGGCTTCGGGGGCTTGTTGTCAACAAGCGTGACAATCCCCTTCAGCCGGGGCTCCTTCACAAGGCGCGCCCAGACATGGTGGGTGTTGTAGACGCAATCGTCCGGATATGTTGCTGAAGTATCATCCGCCATCGTAGATTCCTGCTCTAAATTTGGTTTTCTTATGGTGACGTTTAGGCGAGCCGAAGTGCGTGCCTGTTAGTCTCGCCGTATTTTAGCAACTATACTCGCGAATGCCTTTGCCGTCGCGGAAGTTGGCTCAAGTTCTACAAACGGCCTGCCTTTGTCGCCGCCCTGGCAGACCTGCGGGTCGATTGGAAGCTTCCCGAGGAAGGGGACGCCATACTGCCTGGCAAGCGCCTCGCCGGCGCCGCTGGAGAAGATGTCGCTCTCCTGGCCGCAATGCGGGCAGACAAAGCCGCTCATGTTCTCGACGATGCCAACCACGGGGAACGAAAGCTGCGAAAGGAAGTTCATGGCCTTGCTTACGTCGGTGGCTGACACCTGCTGCGGGGTCGTGACAAGCACCGCGCCATCCGCGTGGGGAAGCAGCTGGCAGACTGAGAGCGACTCGTCCCCCGTGCCTGGCGGCGTGTCAATCACAAGCGAATCGAGGTCGCCCCAGAGCACATCCGCCAGGAGTTGCTTGATGACCCCGTGCTTCATTGCCCCGCGCCAGATGACCGCGTGGTCCTGGTCGGGCAGCGTGAAGCCGATGGACATGACCTTGAGAAGCCCGGTGGTCACGGGCAGCAGCTTCTCCTCCTCCGCATAGAGGGTGGCACCCTCGAGGCCAAGCATCTTGGGAATGCTGGGACCGTGGAAGTCCAAGTCAAGGAGACCGACGCTGCGGCTGCCGCCATGCATGCTCAACGAGACGGCCAGGTTCGCCGCCACAGTGCTCTTGCCTACGCCCCCCTTGCCAGAGAGAACAATGTATATGTGCTTCACACCCAAAAGGTTGTCGTGCACGGCCCGCGTGTCGTCGTGGCACTTGCCACCACAACTCTCACAATCCATCCCGCTGGGACACTGATGCTTTTCCGGTTGATCAGACATTTTGACTATCTCTTCCAATGATTGACGCTTCCCTGCCTATCTCGGGAAGCGTGAGCGAAAATATATAGCACAGACAGGATTTTAAAGCCAACACTTCTGCGAAAGCTGGCCTCCTGCCTGCCAGTAGTGGTATTTTCCACGCATTTTTACCAGGAATCCGAAGGAGACCAATGCCGCGAATGCCTCCGCGACTGTCAACGACCACCATATCCCGTCCACCCCCATGGCCAGTGGCATCACCATGACGGCTCCGCCCTGGAAGACAAGCGTCCGCATGAAGGATATCGCCGCCGAGACCGGGCCGTTGTTGAGGGCTGTGAAGAAGCTTGACGCATAGATGTTGAAGCCGGAGAGCAGGAAGGAAAGCGAGAAGAGCCTGAATGCGTGGACGGTCAAGTCGCATAGCTCCTTGTCAAAGCCAACGAAGATCGCCGCCATCTGCCGCGCAAGGAAGACCATCGAAAGGAATGCAAGGACTCCTATCGAAAGGTTCAGCTTGCAGCTCTTCACAAGCATGCTCTTCAGTTCCGAATGGTTGCCTGCGCCGTAGTGGAATGCGACGATGGGCGCCGCGCCGACCGAGTAGCCCACGAAGATCGCAATGCAGATGTAGCCGACATACAGAAGGACTCCGTATGCGGAGACGCCGTCCGCACCCGCATACTTGAGCAGTTGCCAGTTGTAGAGCATCGCCACAAACGACCCCGATATGTTGTTCATCAACTCGGAGGAGCCATTGGCGCAGGCATCGAGAATCGGCCTGAATTCAAGGCGGACAGGCGTCAGGTGGAATGCCAGGCCGTGCCGCTTCCTGAAAAAGAGGATGGGGATGATTCCGCCGACGCACTGGCTGAGCCCCGTCGCGACTGCCGCGCCGGCAACGCCCCAGCCGAAACCCACGATGAAAAGGGCGTCGAGTATCATGTTCGTGGAGCCGGCAGCCAGCGTGATGTAGAGACCCATGCGGGGACGTTCCGCCGCAACCAGAAAGGTCTGGAAGAGGTTCTGGAGCATGAAGGGAATCGTGAAGGCAATGCAGATGGCGCCGTAGACGACGCAGTCGTCAAGCAACTCCTCCGTGGCGCCAAGACAGACTGAGACCGGACGGATGAAGATGACTCCAAGCACTGTCAGGACCGCGCCCAGGAGTATCGAGAAGACCAGAATCATCGTGAAGGTCCTGCTGGCCCTCTCCCGGTCGCCCTCCCCGAGAATCTTGGCTACAAGCGCCGTGCCGCCAGAGCCAAGCATGAACCCCATGCCGCCGACAACCATCACAAAGGGCATGATCAGGTTGATGGCCGCAAAGGGATTCTTGCCTACGAAATTTGAGACAAAGAGCCCGTCGACTATCACGTACAACGACGTGAAGATCATCATCAGAATCGACGGAAGGGTGAAACGGAGAAGCTTCCCGTATGAAAAATGGCTTGAAAGTGAAATGCTCATAGTGAACTGCCTCGAAAATAATCGGAGAATGACGCAACGGAACGGAATGGCGAATCCGACGCCGCCAAAACCATCCACCCCCGGGAAATGCCCCGGGGCAATCATACGCATCCACCTAAACCTCGGGCGGTTCTATGGGGGCACTAATAAACTTGAGCATCTCCTCGTAATGACGCTGCTCCAGACGAAGCATCTCCGCACGCTCCTCGTCCGTCATGGCCTTCAAGGCCTGCAACTCGGCGTCAATCAAGGGAGAGACAATCTCACGGGAAAGCAACTCCCCACGCCTGGTCAAACGCAACAGCTTGGACTTCCTGTTGCCCTCGACCGAACATAACTCTATCAAACCCTCGCGCTCCATCTTCTTTATCGCGGAATTCGCAGTCTGGGCGGAGATGCCCCACTGACTGCAAAACTCACTCTGGGTGCAGTTGCCGTTGATGGGATGCAGCGCATACATGATCCAAAGCACAGTCGGAGAAATCCCAGTCCGG
>URJM01000079.1 GCA_900548225.1 uncultured bacterium | reverse complement strand
CATCGCGCATTTGCTCTCCGCCGTTGATTGCTTTCATTAATTCGTAGTTGTATAGATGCGGAATTTTCTTATCTCTACGCGCCCAGACAATGAACTCGGTGGAATAAGTGAAATAACGGCAGGAGAGATTCGGCGGTGGATTGGTCTTCTGCCATGTGATGACATTGAGAATCTTGTAGCCAAGTTCTGTCAAGCAATGAGCAATTTGGAAGATGTTGTGATGTGTGCCGCTTATCCAAATTGTCCCACTTGGCTTTAAGATGCTTCGTACAGCGTTCAGCCATTTTCGAGTAAACATCAAATCCTGCTCCGTTCCCTGGGATTTGTCCCACTCGCCCTTGTCAACACAGACCTGTTTTCCACTTTGGACGGAGATGCCACCATTGGAAAGGAAATATGGCGGGTCGGCAAAGACCATGTCAAAATGGAATCCTGCGTCCGCGATTTGGGACATCACCTCGACGCAGTCGCCAAGGCTCAATCCAAAGGTGCTGGTCTCGTTTTTGAAGTACGTCTCAATCATCAAGTCGCCGCGCTGGATAGTTGCTGATAAGCAACTCACTTAGCTTGCCCCGTTTGTTTGGGTTTGAGTTGAGCATCCGACTTGCCTGGACTGAGTGGATATGGAATCCTTGATATAGGCGTTCGAAAAAGTCGTCATCAGGACAGACTCCCTTTGGGTCGGAGTTGCTCAACAACCAGCGAGCACCCTTGGCATCCAGCAATCTGCAGCAATCCGCCAGACGGTGCTGTTCCTTATCGTCAAAGCCTCCCTCACAATATGAACAGAAGCTGGAGGTTTCCGACAGAGGGCGATAAGGGGGGTCAAAATAGACAAAGGAACGATTGTCTGCATACTTCAGCACATCAGCAAAGTCGCCACAGTGGATTTCAACATTCGCCAGCGCTTGGGCATCGGCGCGAATGGTCTCCGGGTCGCAGACGAGGGGATTCGCATATCGTCCATGCGGGACGTTGAAATGTCCTTTGGAGTTGACGCGATACAGTCCATTGAAGCATGTCCTATTCAGGAAAATCAAGTGCGCGGCATGTTCCAGGCTAGTGTCCCGACCTGAGTTGAACATCTCTCTTTTTGTGTAATAATACGCCTTCCGTGCCTCTTCGTCCTTCAAGGACATGTATTCTTTTTTCAGCGTCTGAAGCAGATTTATGAGTTCTCCGGGTTGGTCGCGAATGGCCTGATAGGCATTCACCAGGGCAGGATTGGCGTCATTAATGACAACTCTCCTGAATCTTCGCCCATGGGCGACAAGCCAGAAAAAGAAGGCGCCCCCGCCAATGAATGGCTCAATGTAGGTCGTCATCCTCTCCTCCAAGTCCTCTGGCATGCGGGCGCTCAATGCAGGAATCAGCTGGCTCTTGCCGCCGACCCATTTGACAAATGGCTTGGCCTTGCCAGTTGCCGGCGCGGATGCCTTGGAAATGGCTCCGGCAACAGGATAATACTCTAATTGTCGTTGATATGCCAAGCCGGTGCTCATCTTATATCCTAGATGAAAAGCTTTTTTGCGATGCCATCCTCCAAGTCCTGGATGTTGTACAAGGTGTCCAGGATGTCAAAGGTTTCTTCAAGGTTGTGCCTGGCAGAATTCCAGCCCTCTCCATCTGTAAACCAGACGAAGGTAACTCCAGGGATGCCCTTGATCTCGGTGGCAAGGGTTTTGTAACTTCTTGCGGTCTCATTCAACTTGGAGCCGCTGCTGACGTAGAAATTCGTCTCGATGGCATAGAGTTGATTCGGGGTTTTGACTACGAAATCGAAGCGCTTTTCAGTCTTGCCATCGTTGGAGACTTGGGACATGTCTATCCCAAACTTCGATTGGATCTTCGAAATGCACATCTCCTTGAAGTAGGAGACATCTCTTGAAAAGCCACACCCTTGAATATACATCTCCACCAGGTTTTCCATCACATGCCCGCCACGATTCTTGCGTCCATTGGAGTCAAGCCCAGCCTCCACGCCTGTGACATAGTCGGTCAGATCCCGGATGATATGGCTGGAAAGGAGCGAGAACAACCCCGTCTTCTCCATGAAGTATGCGTAGTCCTCGGGAGAATGGCTTGGTCTGGAGAAGCAGTAGGTGAGGGTGCCCCTGTCGTCAATGGCGTGGATGTGCAAATTACGCACGGCCAGTAGAATTGGAATGCAGCGGAGGACTTCAGGATACTTCTCTACAAGGTGAATGAAATCCTCTCGAATGTTCCTGGAACCAACTAGCGAGTTCAGGATATTGAGGGGGATACGTATGGCGTCGACATTCGCGAATACCTTCGGAAAGTCCACGTAGTAGTCATATCCTGCAATGCTCTTGCGGAAGGTTCCAAACCATTTGTTGAAATTGCGCTTCATGCTAGCATATACTCCTGTTGTGTTTATGGGCTGGCAGACCTGACCTCTTGCAAATCTTACTATGGTTTTCAGTGGCAAATGAAATAATCATAGTAAAATGTTTTATTTTGTCAAAAATAGAGAAGAATCAACGAGAATAGCAAAAATATAATATGCCAAGACACTTTTTCTACTCCGTTCGCCTTTTCGCAGGAGGCTTCCCGTTTGCCGTGGCAAGGATAGTTTTTGAGTCACAAAATACAGGTGTGGAGCCACGAAATACACTATCTACATTTTTTCGGGTCCATTCGTGTGCATTCGTGATCCAAAAAACACGCTATCTAAATATTTTTCGTGTTCATTCGTGGTTCTTACTCTCCCCTTGCTATCTTTTCGTGTGTTTCGTGTTTTTCGTGGTTAAATCCTTCTTTTCCTATTCGTGTCCATTCGTGTTCATTCGTGGTTCTTACTCTCTCTCCCTGCTATCTTTTTTGTGTTTTTTCGTGGGAAATAATTCTTTTGATATTCGTGTTCATTCGTGTTCATTCGTGGTTCTTACTCTCCTCCTGCTATCTCTTTCGTGTGTTTCGTGTTTTTCGTGGTTCAAAACACACACCATCTACATTTTTTCGTGGTTCGTGCCGTCCTTTTCTATTCTTCAGAGCGTGATGCCGTCTTTGAAGATTGCGATTTCCTGGCAGTGGTTGACTTCGTTGCGTGCGCGCGTTTCTCCCGACGCGATTGTCAGGACGGTTTCCAGGAACTCCTCGACATTTGGGTTTGCCATGGCATCCCAGTCGATCCAGTGTGGTTTTTTCTGTGCGAGGGAGTGATTGGTTGCGACCTTGACAGTCGGGACGACCGTTCCGAAAGGCGTCCCCCTTCCCGTGGTGAATATTACGAGGTGGCATCCTGCGGCGGCCAATGCCGTGGACGAGACCAGGTCGTTTCCCGGGGCGCAGAGGAGATTCAGTCCATTGGTCTCTATCCTCCGGGCGTATTCCAGCACATCCACCACTGGCGAGAAGCCGCCCTTCTGGACGCATCCCAGCGACTTTTCCTCGAGCGTGGTGATTCCTCCCGCCTTGTTTCCGGGGGAGGGGTTTTCCCCCACGGGCTCGCCGTGTTTCAGGAAGTAGCCTTTGAAGCCGTTGACCATGGCCGCGCACTTTTCGAATACCCGTCGGTCAATGCATCGGTTCATGAGGAGCGTCTCCGCGCCGAACATTTCCGGCACCTCCGTCAGCACCGTGGTGCCCCCCTGGGCGACGAGCCAGTCGGAGAACCGTCCCACGAGGGGATTTGCGGTCAGTCCGGAAAAGCCGTCGGATCCTCCGCATTTCAGTCCGACCCGCAGTTGTGAAACGGGTATTTCCGTGCGCCGGGCTGGTCTCCCCGCCTGGAGCTCCGCCAGCAACCGCCGCCCCTCCGCGACCTCGTCCTGGACATCCTGCGCCACGAGAAAGCGGACATTCAAGTCGGAGACATCCCCCAGGCGCCGCCGAAAGCTCTCCATCGTATTGTTTTCGCAGCCAAGCCCCAGCACCAGCACGCCGCCGGCATTTGGATGGCGCACAAGCGACGCCAGCAGGTCTGCCGTCATCTCGTGGTCCCTCCCCAGCTGGGAGCAACCGTATGGGTGGCAGAGTGCGACTCCACCGACTTCCGCAGCCAGCTGCCGTGCCAGGGCGTTGACGCATCCCACTGTCGGGATGACCCAGAGGTCGTTGCGCACGCCGACCTGCCCGTCCTTGCGCCGGTATCCCTGGAATGTGCGGGTGCAATGGACTTCCACGGGGGTGAAATCCGGGTGGTATTCGTATTCCAATTTCCCCTTCAGGTTGGTCGCCACGTTGTTGCAGTGGACATGCTCCCCCTGGGCGATGGGGGCTGTGGCGTGTCCGATTGGCATGCCGTATTTCACGATGTCGTCGCCCTGCGCAATCGGGCACCGCGCATACTTGTGTCCGTCCTCCCCGACTTCCACATTGTCCTTTGGATGGATGATCATGAGTGTTCCAGCCCCTCCGCTACTGCCTGTGTGAAGCCGGGGATGCCATTCAGGTCCATGCCCCAGAACTCCGTGTTCCCGAGGATTTCCGCAGTGCCCGGGCGTCTCTCAAAGAAGGCCGCCACCTGTGGCGTATCCTGGAATGGGCATGTGCGGTAGAAGTCTATGAGATATGACATTGACTTTGTCAGACACGGGGGCAGCTTTCCGAAGAGCGCCGTGTAGTCCAGGAGGGTCGGCAGGACTCTCACGCGCCACTTTGAGACGGAGTTCAGGGCGATGGAGAGAAGCCGGTGTTCCGCGAATGGGTTTGCAAAGCGCTCCAGCACCGCCTGGGCGTAGGATTTCTTCTCATCTTCGGGCAGACGCACGGTCGGCATCACCTCCTCGAAGAGAACCCGGCGCAGGAATGCACCGAACCTCTCGTCCCGGACCATCTCGTCCACGTATGTCAGTCCTGCCAGATGCGCCCCCAGGACGCTTGATGTATGTGCGCCGTTCAGGAACCGCACCTTGCGGGTGCGGTAGGGAGCCAGGTCCTTGACCAGGCGGACATCCAGCCCCGTCTTCTCAAAGGGCAGCTCCTTCGACAGCCACTCCGGACCCTGGATTGCAAGGAAAAAGAAGGGTTCGCCGCAGACCATAAGCCGGTCCTCAGCCCCAAGCTGCCGGAAATAACGTCCGCAATCCTTCTGGGGGAACCCCGAGACAATCCTGTCCACAAGGGTATTGCAGAATACGCATTTGCGTTCCACATATTCCGCCACGGAGGGCTCCCCAGAAAGATACTTCAGCACGCATTCGCGGAGTCTGTCGCCGTTTGCCTCGATGAGTTCGCAGGGCAGGAAGACCAGGCCGGGAAGGCCAGCCTCGCAACGCGCCGCCAGCAACCTCGCCACCTTGGAAGGAAAGGTGTCCTCCCCCGCACGATACTCGATGCCAGCCTCCGTGGTGTTGGAGAAGACAAAGCGCAATTCGGGAAGACGCGCAGTCGCCAGGACGGACTCCCACTCTGCGACGGGGTCCAGGCACCCCTTCACGCACTCCACCAATTCAATGGACTCCACAGGCTTCCCGTCAAGGACGCCACGCTGGACAATGTGGTACAAGCCATCCTGGTCGTTGACCCGTCGGCAGGTCTCAATGCCGCCGCGGGGCTTGACAATCTGAACCGCACCGTCAAAGCCTGAGACGCGGTTCATGCGCTCGACCAGCCAGTCAAGAAAGGCACGGATGAAATTCCCCTCGCCAAACTGGAGGACTTTGACGGGACGGGCAAGTGGTGCAGAACGCCTGAGTAATTCCATAGATGCAAAGACAGAAGCAAGCCAAGTGTGGGCGGAGACAAACGCGACAAGCCGCGAACTGCGGTACAACCACCCCTAATTTAATAACGCGGGAAGGAAACCTCCAATCTGTTTCAAGGCGATGCCACGGGGCAGGCTACCAGATTTCGTTGCCTTTCCCCCGAAATCCACGAAAAACCGCTTTTTTGTCCAAAAACACTTGTTTTCCCATGAATCTTTGCAGATAATAGTAATACGGCTGATTTGGCGACCGCCTTTTTCGCCATCCCCTTTCCAGGTTTTTCAAGTTGTTTCCCCAGAATAGTCATTGATTCATTTCCATTGGAGTCATTTGTCAAAATGAAGAAATCCTTTACCCTCATCGAGTTGCTTGTGGTGATTGCCATCATCGCAATCCTGGCCTCCATGCTGCTGCCCGCGCTCTCCAAGGCACGCGAGAAGGCCCGCGCCATCAGCTGCACCAACAACATGAAGCAGATCCAGCTAGGCAATCTCCTCTATGCCAACGACTACGATGACTACTTGCCCCCAATCGCCTTCCGTATCAACGAACCCGCGTCAAACCCCTGGGGGACATACGGCGACAACATCACCATGGGCGACATCTTCTTCTGGTTCACCCTGAACCCCATCATCCCCGGCACCCCAATGCCCGGCGCAGAATGGCTGAAGAAGGATCCCCTGGCCTATATCGAGCAGGACAAGGAGGACAAGTCAAGCTGGCACAAGGTGCTCCTGTGCCCCAGCGCCGCAAAGAGCGAACGCGTCATGGGTAACATCGCCTACCAGGCCAACGTGGGCATGAGCCACTCCCTCTATATCCAGGGCTGCACCTGGATGCACCAGAGCATTGGCGATTCGTCAATCTACGGCGCCAAGGCCGCTACATGGCACCGCGTCTCCTCCATCAAGTACGCCTCCATCCACGTCAACTATGTCGACGGACTTAAGATGCCCTATTCCTTCGGCACAATGCCCGCCACCTGCACACGCTATCTCTCCGACATCGGTCTGCCATATTTCCGCCACGGCCTGAATGCAAATCTCTCATTCACCGACGGACACGTGGAGGCAGTCAACTACGACAAGTCCCAGAAGAGGAACCACGACAACGGCGACGAATTCTACCTCTGCACCGACTACTACTGGTACCCTGGCATCAATATGCCCGGCGGCGAAAAGAGGTAGTTGAAGGATAGGCAACTGAACAGAGTGCGGAGTCGTGGCATCCACGGCACCGCACTCCCATTTTAGGGGGGAGCATACCCTCGTCGAAGCTTCACCGTGGGCGAATCCCACGGCGAGAAGGTCTCCCCTCCTGGAGAATGGATTGTTTTAGCATTCGTATGACTTGACATCCGGCTGTGTTTTGCGGACAATAAGGATTGGGCATACGCTGATAGTGGCATTATTGCATAACCCACCCCAGAGAGAACAAGGAATTGACATCATGAAGAGAACCTTTACCCTCATCGAGTTGCTTGTGGTCATTGCGATCATCGCAATCCTGGCCTCCATGCTGCTGCCCGCGCTCTCCAAGGCCCGGGAGAAGGCTCGCGCCATCAGCTGCACCAACAACCTGAAGCAGTTGCAGCTTGGCAACCTCCTCTATGCCAACGACTATGACGACTACCTGCCCCCAATCGCTTTCCGCATCAACGAGCCCAATAGCAATCCGTATACCCCGGGCGGTGACAACATCACCCTGGGGGATGCCTATTACTGGTTCTCGTTGAATCCCCTCATCCCCGGCACGCCCATGCCCGGCGCAGAATGGCTGAAGAAGGACCCCCTGGCCCACATAGAGTCAAATGGTGTTGACAAGTCAAGCTGGCACAAGGTCCTCTCCTGCCCAAGCGCCACGATGGACGACCGCGTCATGGGCAACATCTCCTACCAGGCCAACGTGGGCATGGGACACTCCCTCACCCTCTATAAACAAGGCTGGATGCACCAGTACGATCAGGATACGTCAATCAACTCCACCAAGGCCTCCACATGGCACCGCGTCTCCTCCATCAAGTATGCCTCCATCCACGTCAACCTCCTCGATGGAACGCGCATTGTGGTCTCCGGAGACGCCAATGTCAAGACCCTGGTGGCCACCTGCGCACGCTATCCAACCGACATCAAGCTTCCATACTTCCGTCACGGCAGACAGATCAATCTCTCCTTCACCGACGGACACGTGGAAGCAGTCGGCTATGACAAATCCCAGAAGAGGAACTCCAGCGTCGGCAACGAGTTCTACTTCTGCACGGACTACTACTGGTACCCCGGCGTCAACATGCCTGGCGGCGAAATGAGATAAACCTGGCGAAATAGCTGAAAGGAATGCGGCGGCGTGGCATCCACGTCGCCGCGTTCTCTTTTAGGGGAACGTGCCCTCGTCGAGGCTTCACTGCGAGCGAATCCCACGGCGAGAAACGCCTCCCTCCCGGGGAATGGATTGTTTTAGTATTCGGATGACTTGACATTCGGCTGTGTTTTTCATACAATGGAATTGGTCATGCATACTTCGGTAGATGTATACTATGCAATCCACCTCAAAAGAACAAAGGACGGACGTAATGAAGAGAACCTTCACCCTCATTGAGCTCCTGGTCGTCATTGCCATCATCGCAATCCTGGCCTCCATGCTGCTGCCCGCGCTCTCCAAGGCCCGCGAGAAGGCCCGCGCCATCAGCTGCACCAACAACCTGAAGC
>URJM01000078.1 GCA_900548225.1 uncultured bacterium | reverse complement strand
CGATGTCAATGGAGATACGGTACTCTTCGAAAGAAACGGGAAAGACCCCGTCACCGCCACCGTCAATGGCGATGCCGTCCCATGGCTCAAGGACTATATGATCTCCTTCACAAGGCGCGACACCGACAACGCACTCGTCCAAAAGTTCGCAGCTGAGGACGGAGACCGCGAAAATGTCTATCGATTCGACAACGATGCAAGACTGCTCTTCATCGATGTCAAAATCATCAGCCCTAAACTCGACAAGCCTGTCACATTCACACTCCAGTACAAGGAAAAATCCAGGTAGGGGAGACGCATCCCGCGACAAGACACCCGCCATGGTGGGACGCCTGCATAGCCCCACGCATGGCGGCATTGGCGACTATGACCGCTTGATGGCTCGACGACACGGGACAACCTAGCGTTTCAACACAAAAAAAGTTATAACCTGCTTATTTTCAACAGGTTATAACCATGCAACCCAAATGGGCGGATTCGCCGTCCACGGCGTGGCAGTCCGTGGACTTTGGTGATACCTGCCCCACCCTGTCACGATTCAATAAGAAGGAATGGTCGTGAAGGATTCGACAGTTGCTGACGTAATCCGGAGGAATTCCAGGGTTGTTTTGAACAGCCCCTGCGGATTGCCGCCCTCATTCTATTCCAGCTCGAACTCGTATAGCTGCGGATTCCGTCCCTGGAACTCCATGCGCACCTTCACCGTGCGCAGAACGGTTCCGAAATCCAGCTTCAGGGAGTACTTTTCCTCTGTGCGCACTGCGGAGGGCTCCACCCACTTTCCGAACTTCCAGATCAGGAAGCGCATTCCCTGCAGCTGGCTGCCATAAATCCTGGCCTGGGAGAACTGCGGCACCTCCTCAAGATTGAAAGCCATCTCGTACCACAGGTCGCCCTCCACATCTCTGGGATACCAGGCGGCCACCTCGATGTTGCCGTCGAAGAGTTTGTCCTGCTGCTCCATGGGGGTCTGCCAGTCGTAGGGCTTGCTGGGCGGGCAGCTGGTCTCCACCTGTCGGCCGTGCCCGAAGAGGAGGTTTCCCCGATGGGTGCGGTCGAACTCAGCACGGTCTATCTGCCTACGGAGTTCCTGCTCCGTAGACAGCCCTTCGTCCATCTTTTCCGAAGTCAGCAGCCACACGTCGTAGGGTTTCAGCGCCAGCGTGACCCGACCATCATCCGGCGTCACCTCCTGCCCGCGGCGGAAGGCGAAGAGCCTGGGAAGCTCCGTTTCAAAGGAGAACTCCCGTTCCTCGGGGAAGACGTTCACCACCACGTAGAGGGATTTCCCCCCTTTCCGGAAGAGCCGCCCCTCGTCGCCGGCAAGCCTGCGTTGCACGGGTGCTGTCAGCATCTCCTCCAGGCGCTCCAGGGAGCGATACAGGAAGTCGCATCCCAGGTCCAGCCCGGGACGCGATGCGTGGTCGTACCAGATGAACGGCGTCACGCCCCGGCCGCCGTGGACTACGCTGGACCAGATCGAGGCGTTGGTTTCATCGAAGGTTGGATAGTCCGCATAGACATTGTTGAAGCCGTATGTGAAGACCTGCGGGGTCAGCAGCAGTGCCTTGTCGGTCCGTTTCAGCGCTTCCACTGAGGCGCACGTGTCCCTTAGCCTGGATACAGGCACCCGGAGGAACCGATGCCCGTCATCGGAGACCTCGGGATTCAGGTAGGGATGGGGATTCAGAATGTCGGCGCATTCGGCATAGCGGACAGGCTCCCGGGTGATGATCATGACAAGCCTGCCGGGATCCTGGCGCTTCAGCTCACGATAGAGGTGCCGCAGGTAGACGGGGGAGATTCCGCGGCACTCCGGCTCGTCGCAGAGGTAGTAGCAGAAGAATGGCGAGTCGCGGCTGGCCTCCACCATCCGGGACATTGCATCCAGGACGCGCCGGGAGGGTTCCCGGTCGAAGACCATCTCCTCGGCTTCCACGTTCCAGCTGCAGAAGCGGCCGGGCTCCATGTTTATCCATCCGTGGAAATTGACTGGCTGTTTCGATTCGGGCGTGGGGCAGCGTTCCTCGAAGGCCGCCGAGGTAATCCATCCCGGACCGCCGTACCATCCACGGAGCCACGTCGGCCGCCCGTCCACCACGACCTGCCCGTCGCGGATCCATGCGCGGGCGTCGGGAACATGGCGCACCGTCCGAGAGACATCCAGGCAGGAGACAGGGATGTCACCGGACAGCGCCGAGACATCCACGTCGAATTCAGCTCTGCCGTCCTCCACCGCCAACGGGTATTCCGTTCCCGCCACAGTCAGGGTCACCCGCTCCAGGTCCGGAGGCACGCTGACGCTTCCCTGCAGGCGACTGGCCTCCTCTCCGGGGTAGAAGTTCCCCGCAAACTGGGGGGAGGTGAAGCGGATGGAAACCGCCTCCGCCTCCACCAGCACCGGATACCGGCGGCGAGCCACCGTCGCGCCAGCTGCGTCCAGGAGAGCCAGTTCCACGGGAATCCTACCCTCCTTCTTGAAGGAGAAGGGCATCTCAACCTGGTTCGCGCCGGGGGAGAGCCGGGTCTCCACAGAGACCCCATCCACCAGGAGCGTATAGCGCCCTGCCCCGGCAGTTCCCAGCCATACATCCACCGACAGTCTTCCGGCCAGACGACCGTCCCTTGCGCTGGCGAACTTGAAGGTCGCGCGTTCCACGCGCAAATCCATGGCGGCGGGCTTCTCCGGGATGCCAAAGAGACGATGGAATCCAGACACCTCGTGATTGTCGCTCTTCAGCGGCGTCCAGGAGGTGTTCTCAGCCGGTCGGCCGTCCTGGCGCTGCGGCTCGTAGCGTGCGAAATTCACCGCCCACCGGGACTGCCATTCGGAGGCCGGAGTCATGTAGAAGGCCTCCAGGGGAATGCGTATCTCCAGTGTCCAGAAGCCCTCGCCACGGCCAGTGGACACGTCCAGCAGGGGCATGTAGGGATCGGGACGGGTATTTCCCGACTCCTCGTAATACTGCATCCAGACAGCTCCACCCGCCGTAATGGCGAACTGATAGTATTTGTCGCCGCCTGCCGTGGGGGCGAAGAAGAGTTCCAGCAGGCTGTCGCACCACACATTCGTGTATGTTCCGGGGGGAAGTGTGGCCACGGGGGGCAAGGCGTCCCAGCACACCGCGCCCACATAGATGCCGGTGGTGTCCGCCAGGACGCGCACGTCCGTCGGGCACTGGACCTGCGTCAGGCCTGTGGCGGCCAGCTGTGAGAAGCCCGACAGCAGCGGCGCGGACTGCCAGCAGGACTCGTCCAGACGGCCGTCCAGACAAATGCCTTCCGGACGTCCCACGGCGAAGTCCGCCGCAAGAAGGGATGCGGCGAGAAGGGAAAGGATGAGGGAGAAGAGTGTCCTGCGCATGCTGATGATGTGGGAGTCAAAGATTTTATACGGGGCGGGCATACGTAGTCGCACCTACTTCCAAAGATCCTTTGGGAGGGCAGTCCAGACGGGAGTCTTCAGACTGCCGCCAAGCACCATGGCCTTCAGCATCAGCTTGCCCGTTCCTTCGTAACCGGCTACGGGAAGCCTGCCAGTCCACTCCACCGGATTGGCCTCATCCGTGGGATAGAGCTGCAGCGTGTCGGCGCCGCCAAGACGGACGCGCTTCATTCCGTAGGCGTCGTAGAAGCTGACCGAGACGTCCTCGGCGGGCTTCTCCAGGTGCGCGGTGACCGCCAGGGAGCCGTCCTCTTCCAAAGAAGCCTCCAGGTAGTATTCTGGAACACGCACCAGTTTCAGATATTTGAAGTTGGAGACAAGGCCGTGGCTGTCGATGCGCAGGAAGGTGACCTTGTCATTCGCTGGCAGCCGCACGGCGAAAAGTCCCGGCATGGGGTTGGATACCATGTTCACCAGTCCGCCCTTGATGTCCAGCCCCACATATCCCGGCAGGGTCTCGAAGGACTCCAGCTCGAAGACCAGCCATAGCCCGTCCTCCGGAGTCTCCACATAGCGGCCTCCGTCATGGGAGTCGCCGTCATGGGTCAGCGAGAAGCCCCCGCGGGGTCTTTCCCGCAGTTTCAGGCCTCCGTCCCAACCGGAGATCTGCCGACCGTCCTCCAGCCATATCGTGTTCTCATTGGGATGGAGCAGAAACTCGGCAGGGGCGGACACGACGAAGGCCAGAAGACCCAGAAGAGCCAGGGCGCGGAATCTCATGTGGATGCGTTAGGCAGGTGGATTGTTGACGGGACGCCGCGGTGCTACTGGCGGAAGCCAACACACAGGCGGATGAACATGAAATAGTTCACGTACGGAGTGCCGTAGAGGTCGCTGTCGAAGCTGCGGCAGCAGTACTCGTTGGCACGGAGAGCGCCGGCGTGCCCGTCGCTGAAGGCAAAATTGCAGGCGGCCATGTCGTTGAGCCAGCCGCCCTGCTCGACGGCTCCGCCCACCATCTTGGAGGGAATGTAGTCACCGCCTTCGCCGCCACCGTGGCGAAACTTCATGTTGTCGTCGTATTCAATGCCGTAATGGTAAAGTCTGCCGTTGTCCATGATGTGAATCGCCTCGCTGGGGGCGATCAGGGTGGAGTCCTTGCGGACGATTCCGATGCGCTTTTCCCAAGGGTTGGAGTCGTTGGCCTTGCTGCCGTCGCCGCTGAGCAGCATGTTCACGGCATAGTGGCTGTAGCTGAACTTCCCCTCGCCGTAGTCGCCGTGGCCGACGCCCTCCATGGGGCAGGTGTACATGGCCTGCTTGGCCTTGGCGTTGGAGGCACTCCAGCCGTAATAGCCGTCCTCAAGAAGCGCCAGCCAGTCGTTGGCGACCTGGCCATCCATGGTGGCAGGAAGAATGTACCCGTCATTGTCGTCACTGTAGATTGCGGCCTTCAGACCAATCTGCTTCAGATTGTTCACACAACTGATGTCCCTGGCCTTGGCACGGGCCTTGGACAACGCCGGCAACAACATGGACGCAAGAATCGCGATGATGGCAATCACCACGAGAAGCTCAATGAGAGTGAAGAGGGACTTCTTCATTTGGATTCTCTCCTTCTTGGTTGGGAATTCGAATATGGTCGGAAAAATGCTGAAGAAAACAAGTTGCGCCTGGTAGTGGATTGTCCACTTACAAGACGATCTGTCGATGCCTAAATTCGGTTTACACATATATTTTACATAAATAATCCAATATAATCAAGCCATTTCAGGAAAAAAACATACAAATGTGGATAGTCTGCTTTTTGAAAGAATGGCTTGCGCTTTTGGGAAACGCGTTAGATTAAGGCCCTGACGGGGAGAGCTGTGGAAGATTCCGCGTTTCTTGTGTGGTCGAGTAGGATGTGAAGGAGAATGTATTTCATGGAGAAGGCAAGGAAGACGAAGGAGGAGATTCTTTCGGTGTTGCTGCGGGAGCTGGAGGAGGGGAAATACCCGGTGGGGAGCCGTTTCCCGTCGGAGTACGACCTGGCGATCCGCTTTGACGTCAGTCGTCTAACCACCAACAAGGCCGTGGCGGCATTGGTGACGGCGGGCCGTCTGTCGCGTGGCCGTCGGGGAGCGGGCACCACGGTGCGGCAGGCGGAACTCTTTCCCAAGGGGCGTCTGCTCTACCTGGGGCGCATGGACCACGCCTTCTTCTCCATGATTCTTGAGGGCGCCACCGCCGCCGCCTTCGCCCGGGGATACCTGGTAAGCGCCATTTGCCCCAACGTCGAGCGCCTCAACGGGCTTCTGGCTAAGGTCAACGCCTCCGATGAATTCCAGGGGATCGTCTCCTGCAACTACGACTGCTTCGACATCCTGTGCCCCAGGATTCCAGTGATCTACGTGGACATGTGCGACCCGGCGTACCACCAGGAAATCAGCTATGTGGCCAGCGAGAACGAGAAGGGGGCCTTCTGCATTGTGGAGGAACTCCACCGACGGGGATACCGGGACATGGTTGTCTACGGAGGCGCAAACGATGTCAACAACAACTGCCATCATCGCCTCCAGGGATATCTGAAGGCATTCCGCAAACTGGGGTTCGCCGACGCGGAGAAGCGACTCTTCCTTGGAACACGAAGCGACCGCTTTGACGCAGCGGAACGCCTCCGGGAAATGCTGGCGGCATTCCCGCATCTGGACGCCATCGTCACCACTACCGACAATCTCTCCGTGCGAATCTGCGACGCCATGGCGGAAGCCGGCATCCCCCGTCCGGAAAAGGTGCTGGTCACAGGATACGGCAATGTGACCGGACTGGCCGACGGATACCGCATCCCCTCCGTGGAGCAGCAACCCTTCCACCTGGGAGCCACCGCCTGCAATCTATTGCTGAACCACCTGGAGGACGAGGCGGCTCCATGGCCCGTGCTGCAGTATGTGAACACCGAACCGGTCAACCTGCACTACGCCCCCGTAAAAGCATAGTGGCCGCCACGCAAAGGGGTATTCGGGCAACCTGCAGGATTTGCCACAATCGGTCATGGAATAAACAGTGCCTGCTGATTGAGGTGTCCTGCTTCAGTCAAGGGCAGACTTTGCCGAATGCCGCGTATGCGCGGCCCGGAACTACGCCGGAGCACTTTGTACGAGTAAACCCGATTTCTCTGGTCTGCAGACCACGGTTTTCCTTCAAGTCCGAAAGGAAACCGAAATAATGCGCTTTTCAGCGTGAACAGACGACTTAAACTATCTAGTGTCTGCTGATTAAGGTGTCTTGTTTCAGCCAGGTGCAGACTTTGCCTGGCGAGTTGACGGCTTCTCCGGCCATCCGCTTCGCGCCGTGGCCTGCCCATGTGCATTCCGCCGATGCCGCCGTGTCATCCCATGGTATTGAAAAACTCGTTCAAATGCCACTTTCCGGGGCTTTCCGGCAGCTCCAGGAAATAAAGCACAAAAAATCCCGTGGCCGGGATTCCGAACAGGTTGGCGACGAACACCGACAGCCCCAACCGCCCGCACATCGTGATGCCGTGCTCCCTGCTGAGGCCGCGGTTCTCCCTGGTGCGGTAGATTCTGTCAACGAGCGCGACGAACGTGAAGCCCGACCCGAACAAGAGCCTGGATGGGCTCCGCGACCTCATCGGGTGCGACTGGGTGGAGCCCGTCATCGTGGACGAGAACCTCACCCTCTGGCTGGACGAGGAGGGGCGGCTGAAACTCCTGCAACCCGGATTCGCGCTGAACGGCATCCCAGTCTCCTTCGCGGGTAACAGCGTCCTGCTTGACGGCGCCGTCGACTACGTGAAGGCCTACCGCGCGGCGGCGGTCATCACCTTCGGCGTGACCCGCCTCGATCCGGATGCCGTCAGGCCACCCTAGTCGGCTCAGTTCTTCGCGGTGCCATGACAAACCAAACCAAGGAGAAGACGACAATAAACGACAACGGAATGAAACACGTGATGAGCCTTCCAAGAAAAAGCCATCTGTCTGTCGAACACGGGTCGGCGGCCCAAGCTACCGTATCCGCTGAAGGACGTGGAGTGCGCCGACGGCACGGTGCAGAGAGTGTATGAGATTCCCGACGGGGACAAGGCCAAGGTGCTGGCCGACCTCTTCCCGATGACGGACGGGGAGGGCATCGACAACGTGATGTTCGACCTCCACGAGCGTAAAACCTTCAAGGTGCACGACTTCCTCGTCATCCGATGGGGCGAAGGGAATCTCATCTCCAGCCCCTACTTCCCGCGCTCTGGAGGGATGTTCGTGGACTGGATTTCCCCCGAGAAGGCCAATGCAACGGGATGCATCGTGGACGTGAAGATGACGAAGCCACGGGGCGAGTAGTAGAGCAGACTGTGGGGGGATTGCCGAAAGGCGTCCTCCCTGAAATCAAACTAGGTTTGGTAATTCTGATAACCTGCCTTATGAGAAACGAGGCAAGGAAGTCCGCTGCATCGCCGATGAAATCCCCTTCGAGATTCCTGATTCGTGGGAGTGGGCGAGACTAGGCGAAATCACATATAATCACGGGCAAATGAAGCCAAATTGTGACTTCTGCTATATTGATATCGGCTCTATTGATAATGAGTGTCAAAGTTTAAACAAATTGGAAACCATTCTTCATGCTGATGAAGCACCATCACGGGCGAGAAAAATAGTTTGGCATGGTGATATTTTATATGCAACAGTGAGGCCATACCTCCACAACATGTGTGTTGTCAACAAAGATTTTTCCCATCTCCCAATCGCCAGCACGGGATTTGCAGTTTTGGCATGTCTGCAAGGCATAGAGTCAGAGTATCTTTTTAGATATTTAATGTCTCCAGATTTTGACCAGTATGCAAATGACAATGAAAACTCTAAAGGCGTTGCTTATCCAGCGATTAATGACAGCAAATTGATGAACGCATTGATTCCAGTTCCGCCACATAACGAACAAATTCGAATCCTTCAAAAACTTGAGGCAATAATGCCTTATATCACTGAATACAATGAGAAGCAAAAGGCGATATCTTCCCTGAACACACTTCTTCCCTCTCTCCTCAA
>URJM01000077.1 GCA_900548225.1 uncultured bacterium | reverse complement strand
GGGGAGACATCACGGAGCAGTGCCAGCTCCTGTTCGACCATCTCCTCGACTAAATCTTGTTTTATTACAGTAAATGGGATAGTACTGCAAGTCAATGCCTCCATTGCACTTCTTACTGCAGAGAACAAGGAAGAGCTAGTTTGCTCGAATATGTTGAGCCTCAGAAAAGCATCGACTACATGCTGTACCTTGTCTGCATTTTCGTAGCAATGCGATCTTTGAGTAGCAAATGTATTCGAGTGCCCCCAGTCCGTTTCCAATGCAGGTGGCGCTATCTGCCTTACCCTGTAGGAATAGGTCACCCCGGGCACAAGGTTGGAATCGACAAATTTGCCCGTGGGGGATAATCCGACAATGTTTCCATTCCGACTTATCTGATAGGTTGCGCCGGAGTCATCGGAGACAGCTTCCCATTCCAAGGTCAGTTCATTGAAGCCTATAGGGCCTGCATACGGCGTAGGTCCAGGAATTTTAGTAGGGTCTGTCCCATTGAGGAATTCGTGGTAATTGTCTACACCGTCTCCATCGGGGTCATCACTGGCATATAAAAGTGAGTCGCCAAAGTAGCACTCCATCCATTCAAGGAAATCACCGTACAACTTTGTATCCCTTGGATAGACAAAAAGGATCGGACTGGCAATCGACGAATTGCCATTTATGTCAAATGCGACGACCCTATAGCTATTTTCATCCTCTGGTGCAATCATTGGGAGACGCACCGTCTGTCCTGTCACGGATGCGACCTCGGCATCTCCGCAGTATACCTTGAACCCAGCAGTTTCGAAGCCCATTGGCGCGACCCAGTCCCAGCTCAAGTCAAAGACGTCTATCCCCAAATCTACGCGAAGGTTGTATGGAAATGCTTCGCTGGAAACAATGAATTCCACCGTTGTCTGGGGTGAGAATGCCTCTTTGAAACTACCCGTCAAGTAGTCTAACGAGCTACGCTTGTTTCTTCCATACCTGAAGGACGGAAGCTCCATGCGCAGGTCTTTGCCATCTGGGATATCGACATTTAAGGAAATACTATAATCGTGGCCTGCATAGACGGGGATTGCCGTCTCCCCGTTGGACAATATGATGTCCCGTTCATCGACGCACGTCCCTTCGGGGAACAGATAATCCCTGCCATTTTCCGCGGAGACATTGCTGATTCTCACGCTGCCATTGCGGGGGCTTCCCCTTTCATCGACAAGACGCAGTTGAAGAATGGCAAGTTCCCATGCTCCTATTTTATCCACGGTTCGCTCAGCATTTATGTCATCTGGCACAAAGGAGACCAACTGCTCCGCATCCTCCAATGCTGTAGCGAAGAATAATGTGTCGTAGTTCGAATACTCCAGCATCCTTGGGAAGTATGAAAAGAACCACCCTATAGGCTGGGCCAATGCCATCCTGGCAAGAGTAGAAGAAGCTTCGGATTCGGGGAAGAAATCGAAGTACCTATGCAAATGAGACCTGGCCGTACTCAACCCATCTGAAATCTCGGAGCAGGAACTGTCCTGGGTCAGGTGTTCTCTGGAAAAGTAGGCAAGACGAGAAGGAGATCCGAATTATGATATCTTCAGATTGCCAAGATAGTTCAGTGAAATTTCATAGAAAAGTTCTGCAGCAATCTTATTCCCTGCCTTCCAATGCCTGTCGCCGAGTTGCGCAAGTTGTTGATTTATATACAAATGGTCAAAAGGATTTCCAGCGAAGGAAGACTCCATCAACTCCTCGATTTCTGCCTGAGCGTCCAACCGTTCTGCTTCTGTCGGTTCCGTAGCGGCTTTGTTGATCCAATCGAGTTCATCAGTAATGGCGGCAGTGACAATATCCTCATCAACCACAGAGAAAAGAAGGTTGCTACCAAACAGAGCCTCGGCTCCTGCCTTTACGGCAGAAAGCAAAGAGACTGCATTCAGATTTGAGGGCGACTCGTCATGAAATCCATCGACGATTTCCTCGACCAGTTCACTGCTCTCTATGCCTGATGGTGTTAACGTCTGCACCGAAAGTTCATTGGAGAGACCCGATTCTCGACCATCAACCAGGACGGCCATTACGCGATAGATATACTTTTCACCGGGGTGTACGCTTTCATCCGTATAGTATAACGCCGTGGTTGAATCAACTTCCTCTCCATTGCGAATGATCACATAATATGAAATCTTAGTTGTCACATCAGGAGGAAGCCAGGAGATGGTAACCTTACTGTATGATACCCTCTCCAGACGAATGTCCTCCGGGAACTTCTCATCGGCGGAGCACCAATGCTAACGCCAGTAACAGCCCCCAGAATACTATGACTTTCCTGAATCTGTCCATTTTGCCCAGCAATACACATCCCATGCGGATCTACCTGTTGTTGCGCGTGCACATCGAAAAGGACTTCTGCCATATTATAGTGCACATAGTGTCATTTCGCTCTATTTTCCGGAAGGGTAGGCAATTGAATAATATCCCCCCCCTTGCCGTCGCAGTGGGTTGTGGCGGAAGCAATGTCCTCTGTTTTATTCTGCCGTTGGCCTTTTGGCAGATGAACCATTACTGAGGAGGCGAGGCGGCATTTTGGGGCTGAACAGTCACCCCTGCTCTTCTGTCTTGTCCTGCCGCAGTTGTGCGAGGATGATTGCCGCGAATATCACAGTGCATCCAATGACCTCCCTGACACTGAGAACCTGCCCGAGGACAAGCCATCCTCCCACCGCGCTGAATACAGATTCGAGGCTCATCACCAGCGACGCCACGACTGGGTGGACATATTTTTCGCCGATGATCTGGAGTGTATATGCGACTCCGCAGGAGAGGACTCCGCAGAAGAGGAGCGGTCCAATGCAGTTTAAGACTGCCTTTGGTGGGATGCTTTCATGATTCAACGGCACGAACGCCAGCGAGACTGCCGCCGCCACCATGAACTGCACGCATGAGAGCCTTACCGGGTCGGTGCCTTTGACAAATTGCGCGACGAGCAGGATTTGGATTGCGAATCCAATTGAACAGGCGAGAAGCCAGTAGTCTCCCACTGTGAACCCCGAATCGAGAGAGAGGTTGCACAGGAGCGCCATTCCGAGGAGTGCGCAGAATGCGGCAAGCCAGACCTGCGGCGCGGCGCGGTGTCCGATGAATGCCCCGATGATTGGGACCATGATGATATAGAGCGAGCTGATGAAGCCGGCCTTTCCCGCGCTGGAGGTCACAATGCCGATTTGCTGTGCGAGGCTGGCGAGTCCCAGGGCGATGCCGCAGAATGCGCCGCCCAGGAGGAGCCGTCGCCTGGCCTCCCCTGTCGTTGCCGTCCCCCAGACGGAGGGGGTCCGTCCATTGACCAGGTCGATGAGGACGATGCATGGGACGAGGAAGACCACGCCCACCAGTGTTCGCAGCCCGTTGAACCCGCATGGCCCCAGGTGTTCCATTGCGAGGCTTTGCGCCGAGAAGGCGAATCCCCAAATCAGCGCGCATACAAGGAGGGCAAGGAATCCCCAGCGTCGGATTGTCATACGAGGAAAGGACATGGCAGGAATCATTGAGGCCTTCTTGCGTCCATCGAATGAGTTCGGTGCGGCCGGTGGCCGTGTCAAACCCATTCATGTCCCCTGCATCGTCCCTCGCCGTATGCTTTTCAATAAGAGGGCGATGCGTGGGGAGTCTCCGCAACCTAGCCTTGCGTCTGACGTCGCAGCTAGTTGTTGAGACTGTGTATCGGGGCGGGAATCCTGCCGCCAAAGTTGATGAAACGTGCGGATGCCCCGGGATTTCTGATGGGCATGACAGGCCCGCCTCCGAAGAGTCCGCCGAACTCGACGCGGTCCCCGGCCTTTTTGCCGGGAACGGGGATGATTCGGACGGCCGTCGTCTTCTTGTTGATGAGTCCGATAGCCATTTCGTCTGCAATGATTGCGGAGAGTGTTTCCGGCGGCGTGTCTCCCGGGACGGCGATCATATCCAGTCCGACCGAGCAGACGCATGTCATTGCCTCTAGTTTTTCCAGCGAGAGATACCCCTTTGCGGCCGCATCGGCCAGCGCGGAATCTTCCAGGACGGGGATGAATGCGCCCGAGAGGCCGCCCACCGCCTGGGAGGCGAATGCCCCGCCCTTCTTGACGGCGTCGTTGAGAAGAGCGATGCATGCCGTCGAGCCTGGCGCCCCGATTGCGTCAAGTCCGAGGATTTCCAGGATTTCGCCGATGGAGTCCCCGACCTTGGGCGTAGGTGCGAGGGAGAGGTCGACGATTCCGAAGGGAATTCCCAGGTTGTGCGCGACCTCGCGGCCGATGAGTTCGCCGCATCTGGTCACACGGCAGCTGGTCTCCTTGATCTCCTCCGCCAGGTCGTCAAGGCCAAGGCTTCCCGGTTCAGACCTGGAAATGCGGCGTCGTAGGGCGCTGCATACGACGCCCGGCCCGGAGACTCCCACGTTGATGACCGCCTCCGGTTCCCCGTGGCCATGGTATGCGCCGGCCATGAAGGGCACGTCCTCGGGCTGGTTTGCAAAGACCACCAGCTTGGCGCAGGCAAATCCGTCGCGGTCTGCCGTCGCCTCCGCGGCCGACTTCATGATATGTCCGATTCTGCCCACGACATGCATGTTGATGCCGGATCGGCTGTTTGCCACGTTGATGGACGCGCAGACCCGCTGTGTCTCGACAAGCATCTGCTCCAGCGACTCGATGAGTTCCTGGTCGGAGGCGCTGACGCCCTTCTGCACCTGTGCGGAGTAGCCGCCGACGATGTCGATGCCCGTCGCCTCCGCGGCGGCGTCAAGGGCCCTTGCGACATTCACCATGGCGTCGCGGGTATGCCCGGAGGCCACGTCTGCCACTGGCGAAACCGCAAGCCGCTTGTTCACGACACTCAGCCCATATTTCGCCCCCACCGCATTGCAGGTCGGAACGAGCTTTCCGGCAAAACGCACCACCTTGTCATAGACCTTCCGGGCGACCGCATTGCCGTCGGAGTCGCGGCAATCCATTAGATTCAACCCGAGAGTGACGGTGCGCACATCCAGATTTTCCTTCTGGATCATTTCGACAGTGTTTATAATCTGTTCAGTCCGAAGCATTTTGAATCCCCCTTCCCTATTTGGAAATGGAAAGACGCCAAGAAATTGAGAAGAAAGCTGTAAAACTTTGAGCGTTTGTCGTCCGGTTCTTGACCAATCTGGTCACCATCCGAGGTTTTTCGGCCAGAATTCATCGAGCATCTGGTCGATTCTGGGGGCAACGACCGTCGGCACCACATCCCTGATTGGCGGCATTGGCTCCCCGTTTCGGACGAGGATTGACCTCATCTGGTTGTTGCAGGCGAATGCGATGTCCGTGGCAATCCTGTCTCCGACCATCACCATCTCCTGCGGCGTGACCTTGAACCGTCGTTCCAGCACCTTGCAGAGCCACCTGTGCGGCTTTCCTGCGATTGCCTCGATGACGACCCCCGGCCTTGCGGCCTTGAAGAAATCCAGGAGCATTCCGACATCCGGGAATCCCGGGGGGCACACATAGTCAGGGTGTGTCGCGAAGACAGGAACCCCCTGCAGGACGAGCCGTGTGGCCTCGGTGAGCTTTTCGTATGTCAGTTCCTTGTCGAAGGCGACGAGAAGCGCCTGCGGGCTGTCGGTGGAATGGACATATCCCTCGCCCTCCATCCATGCGCGGAAGCGTCTTGTCCCGAGGATGTAGATGCGGCTTCCGATGCCGTATGCCCTGAGCATGTCGACCGTGCCGTCGGCGCTTGTGACGACATTCCTCGGCGTCAGCGTGAATCCGATTCTGCGGAGTCGTTCGCAGTGGTCGCATGGCGGCATGGAGCTGTTGTTCGTAAGGAAGCAGTACTCCATGTCGCTGGCCTGGAGCTTTTCGACAAGCTCGACCGCCCCTGGATAGGGGACTCCGTCAAGGAAGAGTGTCCCGTCCAGGTCGAAGAGAATCAGCTTCGCCCTGGCGCCCCGTCCATCCTGCGTTCTCAATCGGGAATAGTCGGCTCTATCTTCCATATCTGGTCGGCATACTCCCCGATTGTCCTGTCGCTTGAGAACTTTCCGCTTCTGGCGATATTGAGCAGCACCTTTCTTGCCCAGGCCATGGGGTCCTTGTAGAGCTGGTTCACCTTCTCCTGCTCGGCAATGTAGCTCTTGAGGTCTCCCAGCAGCATGTAGTGGTCGCCGAAATCAAGGAGGGACTGGACGATTGGCAGGAAGAGGGATGGCTCCTGGGGACGGAAGACATTGTCGCGTATTGCCTCGATTGCGCCCCGGATTTCCGCGTCGGTGTGGTAGATGTCCCAGGGTGAATAGGAGTTCCTGCGTGCGGCCACCTCCTCCGCGGTCATGCCGAAGATGAAGAGATTCTCCCTTCCCGCCTCCTGCGCCATCTCCACATTTGCGCCGTCGAGCGTGCCGATGGTAAGTGCCCCGTTGAGCATGAGCTTCATGCATCCCGTGCCGGACGCCTCCATGCCGGCCAGGGAGATCTGTTCGGAGAGGTCTGCCGCGGGGATGATCATCTCGGCCAGGGAGACCCTGTAGTCCGGGAGGAAGACGACCTTAAGGCGGTCGCAGACCTCGGGGGTCTCGGAGATCTTCTGCGCGACTGCGTGAATCAGCCTGATGATGAGCTTTGCCATCGCATAGCCGGGAGCCGCCTTCGCCGCGAAGACAAAGGTCCGCCTCGGGTAGTCGAGCGACGGATTCTTCAGCATGCGCTGGTAGATGATGATGATGTAGAGGACGAGCATCAGCTGCCGCTTGTACTCGTGGAGGCGTTTCACCTGGACGTCGAAGAGGCTCTCGACGTCGACCTTCTGGTCGAGGGTCTTTTCGATGAATGCGGCGAGCCTGCGCTTGTTCTCCCGCTTGACCTCCATGAGCTCCTTCAGGAACTCCTCGTCCTCGATGAACTTCTCCAGGTCGCGGAGCTTGAAGAGGTCCGTAATCCACCCGTCTCCGATTCTGGAGGTGATGAGCCGTGCCAGCGGCCTGTTGCAGAAGAGGAGCCACCTGCGCTGTGTGATGCCGTTGGTCATGTTCGTGAACTTGCCCGGCCACATCTCCGCGAAATCCTTGAAGATGACCTCCTTGAGAATCCTGGAGTGGATTTCCGCGACCCCGTTGACATGGGTCGAGCCGATGACGGCAAGATTCGCCATTCGGATGGACTGTTCGCCCCCCTCCTCGATGACGCTCATGCTGCGGAGCTTGTCCAAATCACCGGGATACCTTGAGGAGACCTCCTCCAGGAAGCGGCTGTTGATGTCGAAGATGATTTGCAGATGCCGGGGCAGCAGATACCTGAAGAGCGGGACCGACCACTTCTCCAGGGCTTCCGGGAGGATTGTGTGGTTGGTGTAGTTGACGCATGCGCGCGTGATCTCCCATGCCTTCCCCCACTCGACGCCCCGCTCGTCCACGAGGATGCGCATCATCTCCGGGATGACAAGCGTGGGGTGCGTGTCGTTGAGCTGGATGGTGACCTTTTCGGGCAGAGTCTCGACCGTGCCCCCCTCGGAAAAGTGCCTGCGCAGGATGTCGTGGAGACTGCACGCGACAAAGAAATACTGCTGGCGGAGGCGGAGCTCCTTCCCCTGCTGGATATTGTCGTTTGGATAGAGAACCTTCGTCAGGTTCTCGGCGCGGATTTTGCTGTCCACGGCCTCCTCGTAGGAGCCCTCGTTGAAATCCTGGAAGTCGAACTCGTTGTATGCCTCCGCAGACCAGAGGCGCAGGTTGTTGACATTCCTGCCGCCGTAGCCGACGACGGGGATGTCGTAGGGCATTCCCGTGACACGCTCGGCGGGGAACCACCTCCAGACAAGCTTGCCGTTGACGTCCATCTGGCGGGTCTCCCCTCCGAAGCAGACCGTGTGGGCATATCCGGGCCGCTTGAACTCCCAGGGATATCCCTCCTTCTTCCAGGTGTCCGGCTCTTCCACCTGTGCGCCGTTGACAATCTGCTGGCGGAAGAGCCCGTAGTCGTATCTGAGTCCGTATCCGATGCAAGGCAGATGCAGTGTGGCGAGCGAATCGACGAAGCATGCGGCAAGCCTTCCGAGGCCGCCGTTGCCAAGCCCCGGGTCCCTCTCCATCTCCTGCATGTCCTCCCACGAGAGCTTTCCGTCGGCAAGCGCCTCGCGGCACTTGTCATAGAGCCCCATGTTCATGGCGTTGTTGCCCAGCAGCCGTCCGATCAGGAACTCCAGCGAGAGATAATATGCGCGGCGAACCTTCTTCCCTGCATAGCAGTCCTGCGTCTTCATCCACCGTTCGGCGAGTTGGTCCCTCAGGCCGACAGAGAAGGCGAGATACCAGTCTCCGTCAGTCTCCTTGCTTTGGCTGACGGCGAGTGTATGGTGCAGATGCCACTGCAGGGAATCGCTAAGGTCTTCGGCGGTCACGTCCTGGATGTCGCCGTCGGGGTGCACAGAATTCTGCATTTGCGTTGATGTGTAGATGGGGTTGCGCCATATCCGGGAATCCGCCTACAGGCCGGCGGCGTCAG
>URJM01000076.1 GCA_900548225.1 uncultured bacterium | reverse complement strand
CCGCCGAGGACTACTTCGAGCGGCTCAACGGGATTCTTGCGAAGGATCCCCTCTTCCGCAACGGAAGCCGGAACCTGAACGACCATACGCTCTTCTCCGAAAACGGCTCCGTCTATGTCGAATGCGACAATTGGGGGGGGAGTCCGCACCGTTCCTTCAGTTTTGTGGCGCACTTCGGAGGCCCTCCTGGCAGCAACAAGGAAAACCTGAAGCAGGCCAGGGAATTCCTTGCACGCCTTGAGAAGCGCGTCGCGTTCTTCGTCGACCCGTCCTTTGGATACTTCCATCCGGCCACATTCGTTGGCGGCGACGGCATCATTTCCATGGAATTCCTCCATCTCCCCCTGCTTTCCAGAGCCGCCAGCAACGAGGAACTCAGGCGCACCATACAGGCCTTCGATGGCGAGGCGATAATGGAGTCCACCTCCACGTTCACCATCAATCCGGCGCCGGGGCTCTGGCAGGTCAACCCCTCCACATGCCAGTTCATCGAACTGGACGACCTCCACTTTTTCGAGGCGGACACCGCGGGCCGCGTCAAGGAACTCGACCGAATCGCCTCCTGCATGGAAAAGTGCGAACTCTTCCTGCGTGACAGGGTGCGCGGCTCCGAGGTCGTCCGCAATGACCTGGAGAATTCGTTCATCCGCGCAAAGCTGCTTATCTGCAAGCTGCGCAAAATCAACCAGCACGAGGCGACGCAGCTCATTTCCGACCTCTGGCTCGGGCAGGAACTCGGATGCTTCCCGAAGATGTCAAAGGGCAAGCTGCTGAAACTCGCGACGCTGGGGCTGATGCCCGACGAGTTCTTCGACGATGTCCGGAAGTACTCGGAGCCATTCATCGAGCCGCTGACCGCCAAAGGAATCAAGGGCGCCCCGGCGGAACCCGAATGGAGCGACAGCATGGAACTTCCCTGGGAGGAGCAGGACCTGGATGTGGAGACCCGTGTCGCGTCTCCGGCAGACCATGCGTATTCCCCGGGGGATTCGGAGGAGGGCGCATTCGCGGACGGCAATGGCGAGCCGCCCGACGGCCACATGCTGGCGGCCATCCTGAGAAGCATGAACGACACTTCCCGTGCAAGAATGATGAAGGGCTATGCCAACGAAATTGGCGGCCTCAACGATGAGGGGGCTGGCGATGATGGAGAATAAGCCCGCCCTCATCGTCCACGACCTCAAGAAGTCCTTTTCCGGAGTGCCGGTGCTGAAGGGCGTCGGTTTCTCGGCAGACGGGCCGCAGGTAGTCGCGCTCCTTGGATGCAATGGCGCGGGAAAGACGACTCTCATGCGGATTGTGGCAGGGTTCCTGCCCGCCGACTCGGGGGAGGTCGTCCTGGACGGCATGGCGCTTGCCGACAATCCGGAACGCGCACGCCACTCCCTGGGGTATCTTCCCGAAAACGCGCCGTCGCACACGGGCTTCCGCGTCCGTGAGGCAATCACCTTCACGGCCGCCGCCCAGGGGCTTAGGGGAAGAGGCCTCCGGGAAGCAGTGGACTCTGTGGTCGAGGAGTGCGCCCTGGGGGATGTGGCGGACAGAATCTGCGACCAGCTCTCGAAGGGATACCGGCGGAGGCTCGGGCTGGCGCAGGCGCTCGTCCACAGGCCACGGCTTCTTCTGCTTGACGAACCCACCGACGGGCTGGATCCAGTCCAGAAGGCGTCTGCGCGGGCGCTTCTCAAGAGCCTCGGCACCAAGCATACACTGATTGTCTCGACGCATCTGCTGGAGGAAGTCCCCTTGATTTGCGACCGCGTGCTGATGCTCCGCGAGGGCGTCCTCGCCTACGACGGCCCCGTCCCAGACAATCTGGAGGAGAGGTTCCTGGGAGACAATTCCCGCCGCGGGGACAAATCCTCCTCCCCGACATCCTGACTCCCGAAAGACAATGGGCTCCTTCTGCGTATCATATCGACGAGAGCTATGGCGGATGCTGGCCACGCCCCTGGCCGCCGCAATGCTAGTCTTCTATCTCCTTGTAGGAGGGGTCCTCACCCTTACAATCGGTGGATTCATCGATGGGAATTCCGCCAGCCTGGACGGGTTCTTCGTATGGCAGCCATGGCTCTTCCTCTTCCTCTGCGCCGCATTGACAATGGGGACCTGGACCGAGGAATACCGGTCTGGCTCTGCCGAACTCCTCCTTACGCTGCCATTCTCGCCTGCGACGCTGGTATTCTCCAAGTTCGCCGCGGGAATGACAATCCTCCTCGTCGGACTGGCATGCACGGCGCCATTCCCCGTCACATGCGCACTGCTCGGAAATCCTGACTGGGGACCAATCCTCACGGGGTATCTTGGATGCCTGCTCGCAGGAGGATTCTTCCTGGCAATGGGACAGTGCGCCAGCGTCTGGACGGCAAACCAGCTCGTCAGCTTCCTCCTCGCGCTCTTCGTCGGCCTCGCAGTCATCCTCGCCGGCTTCCGCCCCATGAACCTCCTCCTGCTCAAGTGGGGAGTCCCGCCGCAGCTAATGCATTTCCTTTCGACAAGCGGGTTGTCGGGGCACTTCGAGGAATTCACCAGCGGCCGCGTCGGATGGCGGGAGGCATACTTCTTCGCAGCAACGACCTCGGCCTGGCTCCTCCTGGCTGTCTTCAGGCTCAGGATGAGGCATGGACCCCGCCGCCGAAAATCCCTCCTCCTGCCAGCAACTGCCATCGCACTCTTCGCACTGATTCCGGCTGCCGACAAACTGCACGGCAGAATCGACTGCACGGCAGACAGGCTCTTCACACTCGACGAGGGAAGCCGCGAAATCCTCGCGTCACTGGAAAATCCAGCCGAAATCCTCTTCGTCTACTCCCAAAACCACCCCGAAATCTCCGCAGTCACACGGCGGCACGCGGCGAGAGTCCGCGAACTCCTGCGTGAATTCAGCGCCGACAGCAATGGAACACTCACTCTTCGCGAATTCCATCCGGACTCCCCCGCAGACCAGGACAAGGCGGCCGCGCTGGGGCTGAAGCCCCAAATCGGAGGCCTGGGAGACCTCTGGTTCCTCGGGGCGGTCGTCAGGCCGACAGGGGAGGGAGGCGGGCAGACGGTCGTCCTGCCGTGGCTCGATGCATCCGAGGGAAGCTCCCTGGAATACGAACTGGCACGGGCAATCTCCGCGGCACAACGCACGGGAAAGCGCCGGGTCGGACTCTTCAGCACTCTGCCTGTCCTCGAAAAAATCAACATGGAGAGCAGGACCCTCACTCCAGCCTGGTGGAGCATACGGAAACTCCAGGAGCAATTCGAGGTTGTGGAACTGGACGGCAAGACGCCTCCCGAGGCCTCCCTCGATGCACTCATCCTCCTGCACCCGAAGGAGATGTCCCAGGAGTTCCTGGATTGGACGGCGGACTTCCTGGGCGCGGGGGGCGGGGTCTTCGCCGCCCTTGACCCGCTAAGCCGCGTCGAAGCGCAGATCAACGGCCTGACAAGGCTTACACGTGCATCGGAACTCCCCGAAATGCTTGCGGAACGATGGGGAGTCGACTTCGAGAAGGGACGCGTGGTGGCGGACAGGGCCCTGGCATCGCCAATGACTGACAGCAGGCGCGGAATCGAGACAATTCCGACGCTTGTTACAGTGTCGAAGGCGCAGCTCTCCGGCGATTCCCCCGTCACATCCCATCTTTCGTCCCTCACATTCTTCTGCGGAGGATACTTCGATGTCAAGGAATCCCAGGATGCCACGGCCACGGTACTGGCGCATTCCACTCCCGATTCCCAGGCGCTCCTGACATACCAGGCAAAGCGGGATGCGGCGGCGATATTGACGGACTTCAAGCCTGACAACAGAGAATACCCGCTGGCATTGCAAATCTCCGAGGACGGGGGCGGGCGTGCGATTCTCGTGGGCGACGCCGACTGGCTCCATGACTCGATTTGCGTCAATCTCACTACTGATGCAATGGGAGCCGACAGGGAAATTCCGCTTAATGACAACGCGGCGTTTCTCCTGAATTCGGTGGAGTCGCTGTGCGATGACGTGACGCTTCTCCGGCTGCGGTCGCGTGGCGCGAAACCCCGCACCTTCACGAAAATCGAGGAGCTTGGAAGGAAGGTCGAGAAGCGAATCCAGGAGCTGGATGCGGAGGCATACCAGGAGAATGCGGACTTGCGTGCCCGGGGCAGGGCGCTTCTGCACGGCCGTTCCCAGGACGACCCCGAGGTCCAGCGCCAGCTCGACTTGCTGGCAGAGGAGGATGCGCGGCAGCAGCAACGCCTGAAGGAGCGCCAGCGGGAGGTCCTGTTCCAGTTCCGGGGCGAAATCGACCGCCTTGAAAGGGGAGTCGCACTCTGGAACATGCTGCTCACGCCCGGACTGCTTGCCCTGGCCGCAATCCTGGTCGCCTGGAGACGACGCCGATAATTCCGCCGGATGCGAAGAATATGAACACGGCCAGGCAGAAACGCCCAAAGGAACAGCGTCTGGGGCAATATTTCACGCCTGTCCCGCTTGCACGAAAGGTGGTCTCGCTGGTTGACGCAAAAGCCTCCGACAGGATTCTCGAACCCTCCTTCGGCAATGGCGCATTCCTGACGGCGCTTCTGGAGGTAATCGCCCCCCAGAATGCCTCGGAATGGGCTGAAAGGCATCTGGATGGATGCGAAATCGATCCCGTGGCATGCGGGGAGGCCGCCGCAAACTGGATGAGGATGACTGGACAACGCCTCCCGCATACGCTGGCATGCGCGGACTTCTTCCGCTGGATGCCACAAGGATGCCCGGAAGGCTCCGCACTCGACCGAAGGGAATACCTCCGGACACTGGAAAACTCCACGAAATACGACCTGGTCATCGGAAATCCACCCTTCGGAGCCGCCTTCGACACGGAAATCGCCGCGCGACTCGACGGAGTCCTGGGATTCCGCGACTTCGGAAAAATCAAGCGGGAATCCTATGCATACTTCCTCGTAAAGTGCATCGACTTGCTCGCCCCAAGGGGAAGGCTCGCATTCCTGTGCAGCGACACAATACTCTCTATAGGCTCGATGGCGGGGCTGCGACGGCTCATGAACCACCTCGGAAGCGTCCAGGTCCACCGTCTCGAAGATGGATGCTTCGGCGAATTCACACGGCGGATGGTGCTTCTCGTCTTCCACAATGGAGCGCCCCCGGCGCTGACCGTGGAAGGGAAGCCAATTCCATTGGAGGCAGTGGAAGGCACGCCAAACCATAGCTGGCGCACATCCACGTCGCTTGCGCAATTCTTCAAATGCCCGTCCCTCGGAGAGAAGATGGTCGCAACGGCAGGGATGACAATAGGTGACAATAATAGATTTCTTAGGAAAATTCGGACAGACGGCACAATTCTCGAGCCACTCCGTTTCTCCTTTGAGGAGGCACCTGTCTCGGTTGAACGGGAGGAGAAGCTGGCCCGGGGGGGGCGTCTCTCCGCGTCTCGCAGAAGGGCGGTTTCCGAGGCGGAGAAGGACGGTGCGACCGTCAGGGTGCTTCGGACCGATGTGCTTGATCCTCCGCGGGTTGTCCAGCTTCCAGACCCCGACTACGCCCCGTATAACAAGGCCGTCTCCGTATGTCTTTGGAGTCCCCCGTGCTGGGTGGTTTTCTGGAAGGACGACGGGGATGCGCTCCTCACCGCCAAGCGCAACGGGCCCTGGTATCTCCGGGGAGTCGGCGGCCGGCGGTTTTTCAAGCGCGAGGGGCTCACCTGGAGTCTCTCCGCCTCAAGGATGTATATCAGGTATCTTCCGCCAGGGATGGTTTTAGACTGCGGCGCGCCATGTGCATTTCTGCGCCCGGGCGTTCCGAGAGAGGAACTTTTCTTCATCCTCGGGTGGTGTTTGACGTCCCTCGCAAACCGTCTTCTCAAAGGTGTTCTCAACCACACCCGGAATATTCAGGCGAAGGACTTCGAACGGCTTCCATATCCCTCATGGGTGCCGTCCGGGGAGCGGGGCAGGGCAGTCCGCCTCGTGAAAAAACTCCTGAAAAGTGCCCAGGCGGGCTTGACAACGCCAACAGACTTTCCTGAACTTGACAGAATCTACTCGCCTGGATGGACTCCTTAGGCAGGCTCCAATGATGCGGATGCCGGCAAGTGCGCGCGGATATTCCGGTGATGTCGAGCGCCGAAGCGGGAAATTGATGGATATTGAGTCCATAATCCTGTGGATTTCTTTCGCTTGACGAGTACATTATGCCAAGAGATTCCAGTGGAATCCGGTTGTCGCCCTATTCTATGGATGTCGTCAATTCTCCACCTCATTCGTTGCAATCCAAATACAAGACACGCAATCGCTGACATCATGTCGAAATTCCTAAGATTCGCCCTTCTGGCGCTTGTCCTGAACACAGGACTCGCATTCGCCGCAAATTCTGTCAAGCTCCGCGCCCCCGATGACAAGTCGACGGTCTCGCAGCTCTCGACGGTCCAGCGCCTCGCCATGTTCCTTCCCATCGACCAGGTGAGAAAACTCTGGGAGGACTCGATCTTCATGAAGCGCATCTCACAGGAGGCGCCCGCCTCGAAGCCGAAGGGCATCCAGTTCGAGTGGAAATACGCGGGAGACGATGCGGCCGCGTCCTTCGTCCTGCAGGTCTCCGAAAATGACGACATGGCCGACGCCAAGAGCTTCCCCGCAAAGAACGGGTTCACTCTCTACAATCTCCAGCCGGGCGGCACATACTACTGGAAGGTCTGCGCCCTCGATGGCTCCGACGGAATCCTGGCTGAAAGCCCCGTCCGCAGCTTCACTGTGGAAGATACAATGGTGAATGTCCTCTATTGGCAGTCGCGGTTGAATGTGCGTGACATCGGCGGCATGAGGGGCACCGAGGGGCGCCGCCTTGCATACGGAAAACTCTACCGCACAGGCCAGTTCACGGGCAGTGAGAAACCCGTGCCCAACAGCGGAGTCTTCAATCCTGTTGTAATCAAGACCGAGCTGGATCTGCGCTGGAAGGGCGGCGAGGCGTCGGGAATCGCCCCCGACCTGGATCCAGGCCAGGTCGAATACATGAATGTCCCCGCGCTCTTCTATGCGACTCTCTATGCGGCAAATGGCATGAAGAACTATGCGGAACTCTTCAGAATCTTCACAAAACCCGAAAACTACCCGATTAATTTCCACTGCGCCGCCGGCGCCGACCGCACGGGAACCCTGGCATTCCTCCTGGAGGCAGTCCTCGGATGCGACCCCGATGAAATCCGCCGGGACTATGTCTTCACAAGCTTCTACTCCACAAGGCACTTCTCGTCAATCGAACCCCTGATTGCAAGGATGCTCGGAGAGGAAAACCCCGACGGAGACGGAGAGTTCCTCAGACGACAGGCGGAAAGGTTCCTCATGAGATGCGGAGTCTCATCGGAGGAAATCCTCGCCTTCCAGAGAATCATGCTCGGAGACGACCTCGCCGAGTCCGACGCCATCCACGAAAGGCTTGAGGCCGAGAAGTTCATCAGCGGATTCAAGGGACCCTCCCCGCTGGATTTCAAGGAATACGTCGTCGACGGAATCCCCGTTGTGCAGTGCGGAAAAACCTACAGTATCCTGCCCCCGATCTGCAACTACGTGGAGCCAGTCCTCATGGGTTCGGATGCGTCCGGAAGAATCCTCGCCTATATCGAAAACCTGACGACGAATGACATCCACGGAGTCTTCAAGGGGGAGGGAGCCGCCGATGAATACGCGCTGGTCTCACCCATGGAGAAACGCATCTTCAAGTCACCCGACGGCGGTGTCGTCTGGAGCAGGGAGGCTCTCGCTTCAAATCCAATCACCGTCAAGCCTCAGCAGGAGCTTGTCATCGTCTTTGATTCGACAATCAAGGAAATCCCCGAGGGATACACCGTGGCGGACATCACGGCCACCAATGACGCGGATGCAAATACACACGGCCTTGTCGTCGCAACAAGCCAGGGGGGGATCCCCGTCATCGACGGCAATCTGGATGACGAAATCTGGAAGTCCCAGACGCCTATCCAACTCAACACAATCAGCGGAAAACCCGCCACCGAAAGGCACTCGTTCCTGTATCTAGGCACAAACGAGGAACACGACACGCTCTATGTGGCGGCGAAAATCGAGGATAATACGCCGAACGCCCCTGTCCGCCCAAGGGATGGCGAAGCATGGGCGGACGATGACTTCGAGATCTTCATCAGCTGCACCGGCGACAGCAAGTACTCCCATGTTGTCTTCAACCGCGCATGCTCGCTCTACGATGCGTCTGGATCATCCGCCTCCGCTACATGGAATCTCAAAAGCTACGAGGCCAAGACCGCAGAGGTCGAGGGCGGATGGGTCATTGAAATGGCGCTCCCGCTTGATCAGTTCGAGTTGACAAATGTCATCGAAATCAATGTCTGCACCACGGATACCAACGGCCCTGTCCAGAGAAATCTCGGAACAACCGACGGCGCCTTCCACAACCGCGGGGTCTTCAAGCAGGTCATGCTCAAGTAACCCCTGAAGGACAGATAAATACATAGGCCATAAATGGGGCGGCATTCCAATGGGGATGCCGCCCCGTGTGTGGTTATCTGTAAGTCCTGGGGCTACCGAAGGGATGGGATAGGAGGGAAAATGGACTATCTGGTTGTTGATTTGGAGACAGGTGAGAAACGGCACACGGATGCTGCTCCTGATCTCTCTCGCGGTATTTGCCGCACCAAGGAATTGCGGTTGCGACGCATCCCGAAGGGCACCTTTGCCATGGGCACCCTGGTAGAGAGTAGGGAGAAGAATTGAGAGGGTAGTGCGTGGCTGGCGCGCGTGGGCGCGCCCCGCGCGGCGATTCCGCC
>URJM01000075.1 GCA_900548225.1 uncultured bacterium | reverse complement strand
CTTTGGAAGCCCACTGCAAAGTGACCACGCACTGCCCTCTCCATTCTTCTCCCTAATCTCTACTTTGGAAGCCCACTGCAAAGTGGTCACGCACTGCCCTCTCCATTCTTCTCCCTAATCTCTACTGCCTACTACTTTTATGACTTGTTTTCCGTTTTCTTGAAGTGGACTTTTGCCGCCTTATCCTATGCGTCATGGAAACGGAAGAAACCCGCATGAACCAGCCGTGCGAGACGCATCTCCGATTTTCCTGTTGCGACATAATCCAAACAAACCTGCTGGGAAAGGAGAATCCAAGTTCATGAAGAGACTGAATGTACTGTTGTTGGCATTGCTTCTGGGGTGTTCCCTCTTTGCGTTGCCCGCATCTGCCGCCGAGGGAGTCGCCGATGCGCCGAAGACCGAGGCCGTTTCCGAGGTTCCCACGGTCAAGCAACTCCGTGGCAAGCTTCTCTACAAGCGCAACCAGATTCGAAAGCTGGAGAAGGCGGCTGTCAATTCCGACGCGTCCATCCAGGGCAAGGTGCATGCACTTGAGGAGCAGATCGAGGCGATCTATGTCGCCGCCGACCCGAAACTCGAGGCACTCTACAAGGCCGAAAAGGAACTCCTGAGACAAATCGAGGAGGCAACCCCAAAGAAGTAGCCAGACTCACACGCCAGCCCCATGAAGACCATGGCCAATCCAGGACACCCACGGGACTGGCAAAAACAAAAACCAATGAAAGACGGCGACTTTTCATTTAGCGGACGGAAGGAAAACCGGATTTCATTGGAAAGTAGAGAGGAGGGAGAAGAATGAAGGGAGAAGTGCGTGGCTGGCGCGCTTGAGCGCGCCTCAATGGAAGCCCACTGCAAAGTGTCCACGCACTCCCCTCTTCTCCCTCCTCCCTCCTCCCTACTCTTGCTTTTCTCCCTCCTCCATCCCCCCTTCTCCCTTAAATAGAGTTATCTTACAGACATGGCAAACTTCAACAAAATCTTTCTCATCGGTCGCCTGACGAAGGATCCGACGGTCAACACCTCCAAGAGCGGGCTTCGCGTCTGTCGTTTTTCCCTGGCAGTCAACCGCAGGTCGGTTGGAGCCGACGGCACCCAGAAGGAGGAGACCGAGTTCATCGACATCGCCGTGATGAACCGCAGTGCGGACAACTGCTTCCGTTTTCTGAAGAAGGGCCGTTCCGCATTTGTCGAGGGTCGCCTCCACATTGACACCTGGACTGACCAGAAGACCGGGGTCACCCGCAAGTCTCCTTTGGTGATTGCGGACTCGGTCAACTTCCTGGACCAGCCCCAGGGCTTCACCGCCCAGCCTGCCGTCGACCCAGATATTGACAGTGCCCTTGGGGGAAACGACCAGATGTTCTAGGCGCATGGCGGAGGCAGGGGCCTCCCGCCACACATTTTCCGACCGCCGACAGATGCAAATACGCCGATTCTACGTTCCGGAATTCAACAAAGGAGACGAGCTTGTCGAGTTGCCCTCCTCCGAGGCATCGCATGCGTTGCGCGTCCTTCGCCTGCGGAATGGCGACAGGCTTCAGGTGATGAACGGACGGGGCGTGATTGCGGACGCGGAACTTGTTGTGGATGCGGATGGGCGTCGGCCAAGGGATGCCTCCTGCCGCATCCTCTCCTGCCAGGTCTTTTCCCGCAGGACTCCTGCCCTGACCCTCTGCGTGGCCCCTCCCCGCGGCAAGGCCTTCGACCTGGTTCTCAGGGAGGCTGTTGAACTTGGCTTCTCCGCCATCCAGCCAATCCTGTGCACATACGGCGTGGCGCGTTCCGAGGAGACAGGCTCCGGATGCCAGGAGCCCCTTGTCGCGGCGTTGAAGCAGTCGTCCAACCCCTTTCTTCCCGAGATGCGCGCACCCGTGGGATTTGCGGAGTGCCTGGGGGAGCCCCCCTCCGATGGCGGTCTTCGCGCCTTCGGCGCATCCCCCCGTGCCGAGGCGACCGAACGCAGGGTGCTAACCCCGGGGAATGCCCGTCGAGTCACGCAGATATGGATTGGCCCCGAGGGCGGCTTCACCCGTGACGAGGAGGATGCGCTCCTTGAAGCTGGCGGAATCCCCGTCACCCTGGGTGAATGTGTCCTGCGCGTGGAGACGGCCGTCCCCGCGCTGGCGGGATGCGTCTACGGAGTCGCCGCCCTCCAGGGAGGCGGGGAATGAAGAAGATCCATCCGGGATTCTGGGCATTCGTCGGACATTGCCACAGGCGCATCACCAGGCTCAAACCCCGCCTGAAGGAGACTCTCGGAGTGGCGATGATCTTCGCCAACGGGCCGCTTGGCTGGATAGGGGCGATTCTCTGCGTAATCATCGCGGAGCGCTGGAACATGCCCAGGATGCACTTTGCGGCTGCGATGGTCTATGGCGCCTCCTGGGTGATGCTCCTCACGGGAATATTCCTTGCGGGCCCTGAAATCTCCCGCAGGTGCAGGCAGATCGTCTCCTCGAGCTGGAAGGCGCTCAAGCGTCTGCGCAGGGGAGCGGAGGAGGCAAGATAGCCACCCTGGAATGACGGGGGGGCCCCCGTTTTTTCCCGCCCCGCCAGTCATTCTCAGGCAGACAAGTGTACATTTTTTCGATTTTTCACTTGCAATCCACCTTGAATGCGCTATTTTAAGCCAAAATCGCAAATTTCAGGCGCAATTCCTGTGTTTTTTCAGTGGGTTCGCTTGAAAATGTTCTTGAAAGTTTGTAGAGTACCCTTTGTTCCCGTTTCTTCCACCTGAAATTGAGTGTGCGCCCAGTGCGTCCATCAAGGGCAAGTAGAAAGGAGTTAGGAGGTCAATCAAGTAAACAGGGTCCATAGAATTTTACAGCTTTAGATTTTTTTAGGTTTGTTTTTTAGTTCCCCAACCAACAAGAACCCCAACAAGGAAAGAAAAATGAAGAAAACTCTCATTGCACTGTTTGTTGCAGCTTTCTGCTTCAGCAGCATGGCTCAGGTTCTGATCTATGACTACAGCGTCTCCTTCAAGCGCATCGATGTCAAGCAGGTCAAGACCACCTACAAGGCCCCCAAGGACGGCGCGATCGTCAAGAAGACCGTCAAGCTCGACTCCCCGAAGGTCGTCAGCGACAAGTTCGTCGGCTACGTCGTGGTTGACGCTTGCACCAAGTGCGAAGGCCAGATGACCGACTCCACCGGCGACAACACCGCCACCGTCCTCATCACCCGCAAGGGCGCGAAGAAGGCCGACAAGACACTGTACAAGGTTGAAGACGCAAAGTTCAAGGCTCTGATGTTCGGTGCCAAGACCGGTCTCAGAACTGGCAACGAGGCTGACAAGATCAACCTTGACAAGTTCACCGATGCAGCAGCCTGGCTGAGCTATGAACTCTCCTGGGAAAAGAATGAGAACCACGTTGGCTTCCTTGGCCTCGACAACTCCTCCAACGACAAGATGGCCATGCAGGCTGGCTACGGCAAGGTTGCCAAGCGCTCCACGAAGGACACCACCATTCCTGGCGACTGCGAAGACGATATCATCGAGGGCAAGACCTGCTGGATGGTGAAGAACATCGCCGGTTCCTTCCTGGCCGACACCACCTACACTGGCATCTGCAGCGACTTCCTCTTCGATGTCTGCGATCTGGAGATTCCTGGCACCACCACTGATGCTCCTCTCCCCGGCACCTTCACCCTGAAGCTGAACAACGCCCTCACCTTCAACAAGGGTGCTTTCAGATACACCCGCAAGGAAGCTGCTGTTGAGGCACTCACGAAGAAGCTCGGTTTCTAATCACGAATCCCGCTGAAGTGCCAGTATCTTCCCTGTGAGGATTCTGGCATGGATAAAAAGAGAAGGAATTGCCTAGGTAGTTCCTTCTCTTTTTTTGTATCGTTACCTGCAGAAATATTGGCAGCAAGGAACCTAATTGAGGTTCTGTAGTCTTATTCCCCGCATTTTGTCTTAATAGGTTTTATCGCCTAATCGAATATCATTTAACAGCATTTTTCTCCTTCAGATGAACTTCTTCCTGTCCAGCCGTCTTGGCAAATCCATTCTCCTGGCACTACCGATTATCGTCTTGGTTCTCCTCTTTGTCGTGCGTTTTGCAGTCTCCTCTCCAGTGGTGTCTGACGGAGAGGGAGGAACAAAGGGGGATGTCATCGTGAATGGCGGCAAGGGTATGGAAAGCGATGGTGGCATCCCGGAAGGAGGTGACGGTGCCGAAGGAGGCAGAATCATCACCACGCCAGTCCGCGACTGGGCAAGCGAGGAAGCTGCGGATTCCGAGGTCGTCCGTCTCAATGAGATTCTTGACACCAACAACAACGACGATATTCTGGCCCAGGCAGAATTTCTGGCCAGCTCTGATTCCGATGTGCGCCGCCATTCTGTCTTGGCCGCATTGCAGTGGGTTGGGACGCCAGAGGCCGCCAGATTGCTGATTCCGCTTCTGAACGACCCGAATGACGATATTTCCCAGGAGGCATACGAGACTCTGAACAGCATCCTGGACGCATTCCTCTTCCAGATTTCGGATGACTCGGAGACGGGTGAACTGGTTACGGAGGACGGGCTGGATGTCAACGATATCTACGATGTCTGCAAAGACGCGCTTTTGAATTCCGCCAACGAGGACCGCTGCGATGATTTGATGATGCGCATATCCGCCCTGGATGTGAAGATTGGCCTGCCTATCATGGTGGAGGTGCTTGAAAACGGGCAGCCATGGCAGAAAAAGATGGCTGCGGAATACATTGACACCATGACCAACAGCGACGGAGTCACCAACCGCGAAGAGGCAATTATCTGGCTTCAGCGGGATCAGGCGCAGCAGCAGCATTGAGTCAACAGACACTTGTCCAAACCAATCGATTTCCAACCCGCATTTTCAAGAGACCCAGCATTATGAAACCACTACGCCGACATGCACTACTGCTCCTTGTGACGACCATTCTGGCAGTCGCCTCCCTCTGCCCAGGATGCTCGAAGAGCCCCGCCGACACGGATGACGGCCAAGGGGCGGCTACCGCGCCAGTGGAACTCTCCTCCGCAGGGATGGCAAAGCGTTCATCGGGTGATCTTGCCTTCAGGTATCGTGACTTGCGCGTCTCCTGGGGCGAGCTGGAAAGCTTCCTGAAGGACAAGGGAGTGATATACCGCCCCGCCCCCATCGCCCAGCCGAATGCCCCGCAGCCAGACGAGGTAAAGACAAATGGCCTGACTACAAAAGAACAGAAGGCTGCCTTCTTCTATCTCCGCGGCATCATCCAGCAGCAGGCGCTCCTGGCAATGGCCAGGGAAGCCGGCACCACGGTCAGCGAGGAGGACAAACTCTACTTCGCAAAGCGCTGGGAGGAGGATAATCCGGGCAGTAAATTCGACGCATATCTGTCGCGCTTCAAGGCCAAACCCGAATCCCGCCTGGATTTGAGCCAGGACGACATGTTCCTGCTCCTTAAGTTCATGGACGAAAACCTCAAGAATATCAAGGTTCCAGAAAACGAGCTGAATGACGAATTGTCACGCGTTAAGCTGATGCGAAATGCACTCGAGGACGAACTGGCCAAGTCCCGCAAGGAGTTCGAACAAATCCCATCAATGGATGGCTTCCAGACTGACGAGGGATTCAAACGACTCGCCAGGGAACTCTCCGATGGAATCGAATCCGACAGGGGAGGCGTAATCGATGAACCAATGACACGGCAGGAAATCGCAGAATGCAATGACGGACAGCCCTTCCTCTGCAACGTGGGGGAAAGCAGCGGCCTCATTGAAACTGAGACCTCTCTGCGATACATCCGTGTGCTGAAGGAGATTCCAGGCGTCCGCGCCGGCGAGCCTGAAAAGCTGGAAATCGCGCAAATCCTCTATGCAAAGCGCGAGATCGAGGGGCTTCCCTCCGAGGAGAAGATCAAGAAGGATCTCCAGAACAAGCACTATAACCTCTGGGCAATCAAGGCAATGTCTAACTCCTTGTATTCCAATGACTTCGAATGCCCACTCTTCCCCAATATCCTCACTGGATGGATTAGTAAGTAGGGAAAAGGGAGGAGGGAGAAGAAGGTAGTGCGTGGATGGCGCGCGTGGGCGCGCCCGCGCGGCAATTCTGCCACGCGTCCATTGAGTGGGGTTGAACCACGAAAAGCACGAAAGACACGAATGGGGGAATAATAGAACCACGAATGGACACGAAGGGACACGAATAAACCATTCAAAACCACGAAAAGCACGAAAGACACGAATGGGGGAATAATAGAACCACGAAGGGACACGAAGGGACACGAATAAAACATTCAAAACCACGAAAGACACGAAAGGGGGAATAATAGAACCACGAAGGGACACGAAGGGACACGAATAAATCATTCAAAACCACGAAAAGCACGAAAGGCACGAAAATAAAAAACGTAGTCCGGGGAGTATAGAACCACGAAGGGACACTAAATGACACTAATAGAAAGAACTACAGATTGAACCGCGAAGGGCACGAAGTCGGAGTTCAGACGGGGGTTTCATCTTCCCTTTGCGTCTATGGGAGTGCCATCCACAGCATCATTACAGCCATGGCGAGGAATAGTATTGCCATGGCTATTTTTGTAGTGAGGACGTGTTTTTTTGCGTATGCGGCGAGTCTATTTGCGCCCGTTCCCGCGTATGCTGCGACAGTCACCAGAATCAGTGGCAGGATGAATGCCGCATTATATAGGAGCAGCATCTGGAATGCCCTGAAGTTGAATCCCGACTCCATGATTGCCGCGATGACAGGCAGATAGACCTGTCCTGTGCATGCCAGCTCCATTCCCGAGATTACGCATCCCAGGATGGTAGCGGCTGGAATTGCCAGCCAAGGGGGGAGTTTTGCCCAGGAGTGGATTTTATCGTGGATTTTACGATGGGTCTGTGCATTGAGCCCCATCTCCATGTCGGAGACCTTTCCCGACCGCTTGAAGCGGATTGCATCCCGCAGATGAAGCAGGAATAGGACGAATCCCGCAATTGCAAAGCCACCATAGATGCAGATCTTCAGCCAGCGGAAGGAGCTGAGCTTGGCCACCACGACCCCGAGGGAGACTCCATAGAGGAAATACGAGAGGAAGACTCCTATGCAGAAGAAGATTCCCACCAGGAGGACGAAGCGGCGCTCCCTCTTGAGATAGAGGAGATACCCGACCAGGAAGATGATTGTCGCGAATGCGCACGGGTTTATTCCGTCCAGGAGTCCTGCCCCCAGGATAAGCGTCCATGTGAGTTGCGAGAGGATTTTTCGTCCGTATGCCTCGACCTCCTGCAGTTCCTCCTCCGTGGCCTGCCTTATCCACCAGAGTTCGGAGGAGTCCCTGTCTTCGAGGAGTGCCTTCTCGAGCTCCTGGGATGTGGCCATGCGTCCTGTCACATACCCGTTTCGCCAGGCGACGATTGGCGTCAGGTTTTCGGTCGTTTCCGGGATTCCGAAGTGTTCACGGATTCTCTGCATATAGAGTTGTCCTTCCTCTGTCGTATAGTCATAATGGTCGAGCTGGAGTGCCGGCATCCTCTGCCTTAGGATTTCCAGTTCCCTCTCCTGGCGTCCGCACTTCTGGCATCCCGGCGAGGAGATGTATAGAAGTCGCATTGCTGTCGTGGGCGCGGCTTCGGCGGGAGCTTGTGTCGCATCATTTCCGGAAGCACTCCTGGCGGTGCAATCCCAGGCGAAGAACCTGGATTCGGACGCATCCACTGCGGCGTCCAGTTCTGCGAGAATTGGGAGTGTCGGCCGGTTTTCCCGGGCGAGCCACTCCTCCTGGAACTCATTCCAGAATGGCTCCACACCTGCGACAAAGTGCCTTCCCGCCAGGAGCAGCGGGAAGGACGAGGATGGGCGTTCCACTCCGAGTTGTGCCTCCACCTCTCCCAGGAACCGGTAGTTTTCATCACGGTCGATGCAGACATAGACGAGAACTGGATCCTCTGCGGTGGCCTGTTCCTTCCAGAGCGTCTTGAACAAATCGCAGTCGCTGCAGGAATCCGACCCGAAGAGAATCAGATACGGGGTCTTTGATGCGGCATTGAGCTGGCCTGGCGTGAAGATGGCGCCTGCCAGAAGAAGAACCATAATAAGGAGGACGCGGCGTCCTCCGCTTGCCGCGTAGTCTAGAATATCAACCCTGCCCATTGCCTGGCTTCCTCATCTCCTCATGCACGGGATTCTACTCCACCACATTGATTTTGATGGGGGAGCAGAGATTCGCCCCGCGGTGTGGGACGATTTCTATTTCGTCTGAGGAGTCGAATGACTTCGGCGTCACGGTGATGCGCAGTTCGATTCCCTGTGGATGCCTGATCTTCTCGAAACCGACATCTTCCGGAACCTTGAATTCGAGATTTGCGAAGAGGTCATCCCAGTCGTGGTGTTCCTTGACGAACCGGAGGGGAACCGCGTTGTGTTGGCGGAGGAGCCTGGCATTCATCATATTGCGTGTATCCGAGGAAATGTCGCCCTTTCCGCGCTCCTCCTGGAGTCCCGGCACCTCGCCATAGGCGAAGCGTTCCGTGAAGGAACCTGCTTCCTCCAGCTTCGACCTCACAATACTCCACTTGTCCGGCGCAAAAACCACCGCTTCTCCCACCTGGGCATTGAAGTTGATGACGATGCTATCTGCGGCGGCGGGGGTTGTGACAGGAATCAGCAGGGGGAATACGGCGCTTCGAATATACGGGAATGGGGCCTTTGAGTTGACCACCAGGTCGTATTCGCCCTCCCCTGTCTTCGTAAGGATTGCCTCCATGAATCCATTTTCCCGCGGTTCTCCAAGGACAAGAGTCTCCGGGGAGTCCGGATTCGAAGAGATGTGGAAACTCCTGCTCCAGGGCTGGGCGGGATTCTTCATCATCCCGAGTTCGACATCATCGGATGGGGTTATGACGGCCGGATTGAGGAT